>CAVIUT010000001.1:0-46473 GCA_963646155.1 Eggerthellaceae bacterium
ATTGCTTTTCACAGCTATTGGACTTGTAATTGCCCTTTATAATAGCTTTAAAAATGAACCTCCCCGGGGTAGAACCCCGGGGTATCTTTGGGTCTAAGCCTCGGGCTCGTCTTCCGGAAAATTAAACAACAGCAATTGCTTATAGTCTTTTTCTTTTCCTTGATTCTTCACGTATTCCTTTATCACATTCTCACTCGTAAATTTTCCTACAGTCGAGACGAAATATCCGTCGCTCCAAAATTCCCCACCCCATAGCATTTTCTTCACTTCGGGATGTTCGGCAAATATTCTTTTTGCTGTTACACTCTTTATCAATCTGATAATTTCGGTGGGACTATGGTCCGGCGTGCTCTGCACGAGATAATGCACATGGTCACCATCTGTGCCAACCTCTATAAATTTTATATAGTCCCACCTCAGTTCTATCCCTTCACATATTTGCCTTATACATCCCTCTACTTCTTTACTGATGGCAAGGCGACGATATTTCGTAGGGGTAACATAATAATAGAGCAACAGCGATACATTATGCGAGCTATGTATATATGTACTGTTACCCATTTTCCCGAGGCCTCCCTCGGCTAAGTCTAGCCTCAGGAGCTAACCGGGGCAAGCCCCGGGGTATTAAACCCTTAACTCCAAAGGCTGCGCGTCTCGCCTTTTCCGTTTAATAAATAACCGCCCTTCCTCGTACTAAGAGCGGTTATTATTAACTTAACTTATTAGAGGTCAACCGTCCACTGGCGGTGCCTTTTTTCTATCTATAATGTACGTGATAAATCTCCAGTTGTCAAGTTTTTTGCGTGCCTGTCAAAAATATATGCAAAAACAAGTTTACAAGCACATTATGCATATCATTCGTTGTTGAAAAGATTTATCCCCAATACAACTTGATATTATCAGCCTTTAGAGTGATGTATATGTTATGAAAAACTACTTCATCACGCATCAAAGGCAAGACCTTTATTTATCGAGGGACATCCAAATAAAACGGGTGTCTCTTTTTTTATACCCCTATACCGACAAAACACCCTCTCTGGGGACAGTAAGTGTAAGGGAGAATTTCACGCTCCGACCGAATCTGAGTGGAGCCATTTGTCCCCTTTTATATATGAAGGGAAAAAGTTTTTTTCAGAAAAGTGCGAAAAAAACACCCGTTATTTGTCTCCCTTAATAAGTGTAGGGGTAGAAAAATGAGGAATTTTCACTCTTCGACCGAAAATGCCCTTCTGGGGAGTCCCTTTAGATATTAGAGAGCAAATTTTTTGAGGGTACGGTTTTGATTAAGGTCAATTATACAAACAACATGCTTAACAGCATTCTCGAAATTGAGGGAAGGAAATCTTCTTTTCATCTCTCCGACATTCCTTCTTTAACACGTAATAGACTCAGGAATATGTCAAAGAAGAAAAGCACTTCTGCCTCAAATAAAATTGAGGGTAATCCCTTGAATGAAGAGGAAGCGGACAGCGCTATCAAGAATGATGACCCGAGGATGCATTTTCTCAAGCCTGAAGTTGAGATAAGAAACTTTCAATGCACTCAACTTACTTGAAGAAAAGCTTAAGGATAAAGCATCTCTATCAAAAGAGTTGATTCTTGAGATACAGGCTGTAGTCGAAGAAGGTGCATCAAAGGAGAAAATCGGACTCAGAGGGCCGATGCCGCCGGGAGTATTGTTCGCTGTTTATGACTCACTCTCGGGGAAAATTGACTATATTCCACCCGAATATTCTGATATTCCCTCTCTTCTTGATGAACTTGTGGAGTATATAAACACATCCGACGACCACCCGTTGATCAAAGCTGCAGTTATCCATTACCAACTTGTTACGATACACCCTTTCGAGGACGGAAACGGGAGAACGGCGCGTCTTATTTCTTCATATGTACTTGATTATTATGGATACGGCTTCGGAGGAATAGGATCTTTGGAGGAGTATTTTCAATACAATCAGGACGAGTACTACGCCTCCCTCCAGATGGGACTTCCCGCATTATATTATGAAGGCCGTAATAATCCTCCGCATCCTGAAATCTGGGTTGAGTATTTCTTAAGGATGGTTTCATTATATTCAAAGCGGGTGTGCGAGATATCAAAAGGCTTGAAGGATAACGGTGTACTTTGAGGCCTGTCGTATCTGGGGAGGAAAGAAAAGGAATTTCTTTATTTCCTTGTCATGAAGAGGGTGATAAGATTCAAGCCTGTTGATATTGCCTCGGCCATGAAAGTATCAAACAGGACAATCATCAACTGGAGTGTTACTCTTGTTAAACAGCTTCTCCTTGTTCCCGAAATTGTAAAGAAAAGAGTTCTCTCATATTCTTTGAGCGAGTACACATTGAATAACAGGGACGAGATAATCGACGAGACCGGATTACGCGGCTGATATTTCTCCACTCCTTCTCATTCAACCGGGACGGTGAGTTTAAACTTTTATGATTTTCTAGTGTCCTTTTCTCCTTTTTTTAATTATCCTTTTAATATGATTAATGCAGTTAGGGGAAAAATAGTCGAGGTCACAGATTCCTCGATTGTTATTCTGACAAATTCCGGAGTTGAATACTTTGTAGAAATATCAAATAAAAGCGCATCACGCTTTACGGCATTGACTGGAGAAGAAAAGGAGAATGTACGTGTTCTTACCGTCCTCCAGCATAGGGAGGATGCGATGTCGCTTTACGGCTTCTTTGACGAAAAGGAGCGCTTTGCATTCAACGAGCTCATAACAGTTCCCGGTATTGCAGCTAAGGGGGCGTTGAAAATTCTGGGCGGGGTAAGTGTTGATGAATTGGCGCTTCTACTTGATCAGCAGGACGTGAAGAAGCTGAGTAAAATCCCGGGACTGGGGGCAAAGACAGCACAGAAACTCATACTACAGCTGAGGAACGTTCTTGTCTTCGATGAAGAAGCAAAGGAAGGAGATAAATCCTCAGAAGGGACAACAGGTACCAGATTCAAGGACCTTATACAGTCCTTTACAGATATGGGATATGAGCGCCGTAATGTAATCAAGGCTATAGATATGACATTAGAGGAGAGCGGAAGTTTATACTCCGCACTCAGTGACCGTGAAATCGAGAAGAAGATATTCACATCTGTTCTCAGGAGGTTGAATTGATTAAGGAAAACGCATTCGAACTTGATGATACATTAAGCGAGGAAAGGACCGTTAAACCCGAGATGATCGAGAAGGAAGAGGCTCAGGAGAATATTCTCAGGCCCAAATACCTCTCGGACTTCCAGGGACAGAAGGAGCTCAAGGAAAACCTCAAAATATACATTGATGCTGCAAAGAAAAGGGGAGAGGCACTTGACCATATATTCCTCCAAGGACCTCCGGGGCTCGGAAAGACAACGCTGGCTTCCATTATCGCAAACGAAATGGGTGCTGATATTAAACTCACAAGTGCAACAGCTCTCGATAAACCCCGCGACCTCGTGGGAATCCTCACAAACCTTACAGCAGGATCTGTACTCTTTATTGATGAAATCCACGGCCTCAAGAAAAGCATGGAGGAGACGCTCTATGTTGCGATGGAGGACTACAAAATCGACTGGGTTATCGGACAGGGACCGAGTGCCAGGACTATCAAGGTTGACCTCGAGCCGTTTACACTTATCGGGGCGACAACGAGAACGGGAGGAGTAAGTAAGCCTCTTGAGAACAGATTCGGAATCCCTGTGAAGATTGACCTCTATCCGCCTGACGAGCTGGCGCTTATCATCAAACGGTCGGCCCAGATACTAAATGCCAAAATTACTGACGATGCCGTTATGGATATAGCACTCTGTTCAAGAGGAACACCGCGTATAGCAAATAGAATTCTCAGGCGTGTCAGAGATATAGCAGATGTTGTCGGAAGCGGAGTAATCGACAGGAATATGACGAAAATCGGACTCGATAAGCTCGGCATCGACAAAAACGGACTCGATAAGACCGACAGGGCTATATTAAAAGTTATCGCTGAAGTATATAACGGCGGCCCGGTGGGACTCGAGGCACTTGCCGCTTCCCTCAACGACAGCGCAGATACAATTGAAATTTATTATGAGCCTTATCTTATGAGGCAGGGACTCTTGAAGAGAACAACAAGAGGAAGATGCCTGACAAAGAAAGCTTACGAAATACTCGAAATAGAGGATAAATATGTTAACCAGGGATTTTTACTTTGATTTACCCGAAGAGCTTATTGCTCAGGAACCTGTAGAGAAGAGGGGGGATGACAGACTTCTCCTCCTCGATAAGCATACAGGAAAATATGAAGACCATGTTATAAAGGACTTTCCGTTTCTTTTGAAGGAAAATTCAATATTAGTTGTCAACAACTCAAAGGTCAGGAAGGCGAGAGTTTATGCTAAAAGTGCTGAAACCGACGGCATTGTAGAGTTTCTGTTTCTCGGTGAGAACGATGACTCGAGCTGGAATGCGATTGTGAGTAAGGCTAAGAGACAGCGGGTAGGTAAGGAATATGTTTTCTCAACTCTTACAGGGAAAGAGGTGACAAGAGGTAAAATCGTGAGGGAGAACTCTGACGGGACGAGGGATGTAATGTTTTCCTCTCCCATTAGCGAGGACTTTTTCCAGGAATGCGGCCACGTTCCTCTTCCGCCTTATATCAAGAGAGAGGACAACTTCAAGGACGAAAATAGATACCAGACGGTCTATGCAAAGAAAGAGGGAAGTGTTGCCTCTCCTACTGCCGGACTCCACTTTACCCCTGAAATTCTGGAGGAGATAAAGAATAGGGGAATCGAAATAGTTGAAGTTACTCTTCATGTCGGTGCCGGTACTTTTCTTCCTGTCAGGACAGATAGCATCGAAGAGCACCATATGCATAGCGAGAGCTATGAAATATCGCCGGAAGTGGCTTCTAAACTCAACAAGGCTAAAAGAAGCGGCAGGGAAATTGTCGCAGTTGGAACAACGTCGACCAGAACGCTTGAAAGTGCTTCTAATGAGAGCGGAGAACTCGTCCTTCTCAAAGGGCGCACGAATATCTTCATTTACCCCGGCTATACTTTCAAGTTCGTCGACTCCTTACTTACAAACTTCCACACTCCCGAGTCGACACTTGTTATGCTCGTGAGCGCATTAGCGGGTAAGGAAAATATAATGAATGCATATAGGCATGCAATCGACGAAAGGTACAGATTCTATTCCTACGGCGACGCGATGTTTATAAGAGATTGAGGCTTTCGAGTGAGCGAATAATCTCTTTTGATATCTCCTCAATGCTCTTTCTGCCGTCGATTTTTATGAGAAGCACTGATGAAGGGAGAGATGAGAATATCTTGTTATAGTTTTCTCTTACCTTTCTCAGGTACTCCTCCTTCTCGAAAAGCTCCTTCTCTTCACCTCTTTTTTCGATTCTGGCCATTGAGTCCTCGACGGGAGTGTCGATATAAATGATGACATCGGCATTAGGAAAGTGCGAGTTGAGGGAAAGTACATAGTCAAAGCCCAATTCAACGCCCTGGTATGCAATTGAAGAGTAGAAATATCTGTCACTTATTACGGTATAACCGTCTTCCAGGTATTTCCCCATTCCATATTCACTGTTATAGAGATGATCATCGCGGTCCGATGCGTAGAGAAGGGCGAGGGACGAAGGGGTTGTCGAGAACTCTTTTCTGAGAGCGGACCTCACCAGTTTCCCGATAGGATTATCTGTCGGCTCATGGGTGATGAATACTTTTCTCTTCCTGTCCTCATAAACTTTTCCAAGTAATTTCATCTGAGTTGTTGTTCCGGCACCGTCAAGACCTTCGAAAACAATGAGTTTTCCTTTTTCCATAGAATTGTCCTTCTCTTATAATAACTATAAAATACAGGAGTCATTGTATAAATTAAGGGTGCAGGAAACAAGATAGAGTATGAGGTATCATAGCAACATAAAGACAATTTTAATTTCCATGCTTGTCGCGCTTCTATTCTTTACTGCCTCATTCTTCATTCTCTTTACCCTCAACCTTACTTCCCCAACATTAATCGTGACAAACCGCATCCTTGATTCAGTAAGTAAAGTGAACTCTGATATTTCATTCAAGTTTGACGGTATGGAACGTAACTTCCGCGACAGGGTCATGATCAGGGACTTCTCTCTCTATTACAAAGGTGAGAATATTGCGTCCTTTGATAAAATCGAAGTAAAGCTCGGACTTTTTGATGTACTCTCGTATCTATTTAATATTGAGGGAAGTGCAGAGATAGACTTTCTCGACGGCTCGATTAATATACCCATCAGTCTTTTCTCGTCATCAAGTGAAAGTACAGCTACAGCAGATTCTGAAGCTGAAGTGACAGAAACAACTTCAAAGGATAATAAATCCTCGTTTCTTGATTATCTGACAAACCATAATCTTACACTTGTTCTAAAGAATGTGGACTTTGCTTTTGACTACGGAAGTGTAGATATCGAAAAACTTGAAGTCAATGCAATTGGCACCGAGGGTGTTATTACCGGCACTCTTGTCTCTCCTTCGGCCTCTCTCGTTTACAACTCCTACTCACTTGACCTTTCGCTTTTCAACACATCATTCTCCTACGGCAGAAGTATATTCCTTACGGGTTCTCTCGATGATGTATCCCTTAAGGGCGATGAAGTAAATGCTTCTCTGACAAAAACTTCGTTCTCGCTGAGAGGAGACTCAATCGAGGCTGTTAAGGATGGCGATATACAGGGAGTAGTAAATGTTGATAAGATTGAAGGAGGATTCAACACATATTCTCTTGCTGCAGAAAAGAATGAAGTAATTATAAAGAGTGGTGATTTAAACTACAAAGTATCATCAATTAATGCAGAATCGTCTTTTGGAAATCTTAGTAGTTCGAACTTGAACATCAATCTCGAGAATTACGACAAATATAATGCAGTCCTCGGAAAAACAACACTTGATATATTTGGAGAGGAAGCAGATATATCTGACCTGACATTGAATGGAAGTATAAAGGAGAAGAATCTAACTTTTCTACTTTCAAGTGCTTCAAGCGATATCGAGAAAAAGACAGAAAATAGGTTTGGTTCCCTCAAGCTAGAGAAAATTGAAGGAAATGTTGACTACAATGATGATATTGAAGCCTCCGTCGGCCTCAAGTGCTCCGTCACGACTACTTCCGACTCCCTCGATGACATATCATTCTCGCTCTCTTCCTCGCTTATCGTTGACGGTGGTGTTATAAAAGACGGCTCTTTGGAAATTAATGAACTATATCTAGGACTCGGGGAGAAGTACAACTCATCCTTTAGAATTAATGGTGATTTAAATTATGCTTCGATTACCTTCGACTACGGTCCATTCGATTTCGATATTTCCCTTTCCGTAAACGATAAAAAAGCCGATGGAACAATAGAAGTCAATTCCCTGGAGATGCCAGAACTCAATACGCTTTTGAAACTCGAAGAAGACACCGTTTTCAACTCTCAATCGGAGTTTGACCTTTCGTCTTCCTTCAATCTCTTTATAAACGAGAAAAACAAACTTGACGGCAGCGTCGATTATTCTCTATCCCTTTCGTCAGTTAAGCTCGGCATAATTGAAACTGAAGTCTCATCAAAGGGTAATTTGAGTTTCGAGGATGAAAAAATCGCAATTTCATCGCTATCTATCGACACATCATACTTCTCACTCAACACTTCCGGCTATTTCGATACTGTAAAGATGATTCCGAATCTCGACTTTACATCAACGCTCTCGAACGGCAGGCCGCTCCTCAACGGCTACATACACATCGGGGAGGGAAGGTGCTACAGTTATTATGGAGATATTAAATACCTTGATGATACATTCATTTCAGGTACTGTCGATTTCAATACAGAAAATCTCATAATCTCGAGCTCCCTTCTCAAAACGAAAGGAATGGATAGGCCGTTCAATTTCTCCTTCAACCTCGAGAATAAGACAATTGCACTTACATCTTCCAGGCTCACTATAAATGTAGACTACGCTGATGGTATATCGGGATCTCTATCTGCAGACAACCTCAAATCGTTGAGAAGAACAGAGACCGGGGATGCTGTTACTCTCGATGGTGATATTACCTTTGCCTATACTTTAGATGACGGCTTGAAACTGAACTCTTCACGCTTTGAAATCAAATCGATTTTCCTTCTTCCGTCGTCCCCGTCACTTTCATTCTCCCTCGACGGCAGCGACGGATACTTTGAATTCTCTTCAATTAAAATCAACGGTGATGGCCTCGGTTATTCGGGGCTTATGAGAATAGACCTTGATGAGAATGTAATGGGATTGACGCTGAAAGATGATGAGGGAAGTGGAGAAGTGATGTTCTCGCTTTATAAAGATACCGAGTTCGTGGCATCCCTCAAGGCCGATAACATAGATCTCTCTCCGCTCGGACTCGACAATATGTACGGCTCGATTACGCTTTTCGGTAATGCAGCCAGAGTTGAGGATTTCTTCTTTGACGGCAGTCTGAACGTTATCGACTCAGTCAACGACAACAATAAGATAAGCGCGTCCGTTATGATAGACGGTGAGGAGTTGATTCTGGAGAATATCGTATACTCATCGGAGACAATCAATTCAACGCTTGAAAAGCTCTATTTCGACTCCAGAACAGGTGCATTCGGACTCGATAATGCAATTATAAAGCTACCCAACGAAAAGGGCGACAGGGCATATCCGATTGAAACAAAGTTCTCCTTTTCCGCTCAAGGGGAAAGTTCAACTTCTCTTATAAGCAGTATCTCCTCTTTAATAAAGAAAAAAGGTGTCGGCACCGACATAATCTTCTCTCTCGACTACCTTGATCTTGATTCCTCGGCATTCAGAATCGAGGACAAATATCTAACGCTTTCCCTTAATGAAGATAGTGCACTCATCGGCGGTGACATATTAACGGGAAGTGTTGACTACAGTGAAAAGAATGCCCAGATTAATGTTACGCTTCCGTCCTTTGCTGTCGGTACTTTTAATATTGATTATTCACGTGAACTTGATATAACGGCAGATATAAAAGAGTTCAACATGGCTCTTGTAAACTTCACTTTCAAGTACCCGACGCTTGTCTTCAGGGATGACCTTGTCGGCGGCAATGTGTCGATTACAAGAACAAATGGAGAGTATAATCTCTCGGGAAGCCTGGAGTGCAGGGAACTCGGGTGTGATGTCTTCTGGATTGAGGATCAGAGTCTGATATTCCATAACGCTAGATTCATTATCTGGGATAACGAGCTTAAGTGCTCCTTCACCTATGTCACCGTTTTCGATAAACTCGACTTCTCCCGTAAAATGGTCAGAATGATGGTAGGGGTATCGATGACGCCGACTCTCAGTATGGAAGGCTGGGAGTGTGAAGTATATATCGACGGCGAGGAAAATGCCGTGAGGGTGAGAATACCCCTCTATGCAATGAATGTTGATATCCTGGGCTATGTAACAGGACACTACCGCATCTACTCCGACGGCACTGCTACCCACAACGAAGGGGAGCTCAACCTCTACAACACATCCCTATCAATCGGAATGAACGACTACCCTGAATGGTATAACCAGATAGGAAAGGGTGGTGTTATGGATAATATGACCTTCAATTTCAAGTCCAATAACCGCATCCTGTATCCTGCCGGTGACGACCCGATATTCACAATAACGCTCCAGGAGAATTCGTCGCTTCTTGCAACCTACGACAGCGGCAGATTCACATGCTCCGGTGATATTCAGATAAGGGGAGGGGAGATATTCTACTTCCAGAAATACTTCTACATAACAAGCGGCTCGATTACATTCGACGACCCCAATGAATTCAACCCGAGAATATCACTCAGGGCAACGCTCAGGGACTACGACAGCTCAAGTGAGAGAGTCGAGATATATCTTGTTCTCAACAACAATACTTTCGATAACATATCGCCGACGCTTGAAAGCAGCCCGGCTAAGGACCTGAGTGAAATTATGGAGATACTCGGTCAGTCAATACTCCCGCAGTCGGCATACGGCTCGGTATCTGTTTCGTCGGTGGCATCCCTTGTCTCTGAAGGCTTCGACATCCTCTCACGTCTCGGTATTGTAACAACAACGACCAATCCGCTTTCGTCTCTCTCCTCATCCCTCAAGAAGGTATTCGGAGTCGATACATTCTCGCTGCACTCCAACATCCTCAACAACATCGTTGCAGATACCCTCAGTCAGGCTACTGCATCCACTGTCACCGAATACTCTCCTATGGCAAGGTTCCTTAACGGCACAACCCTCAACATAGGTAAATACCTGTCGCAGAATTTATATCTTTCGATTATGGTTCACCTTGGCGCTACGAAGAACAAGACAGGATATACGATTATAGCCGACGACCTTGCTCTCGACACTGAGTTCTCCTTAGAGTGGACAAATGATGCGCGGTTCACCGTCACATTCTTCACACGACCAAGCTATTTTTCCTTCTACTCAATTCTTTCAACTTTCGGTTTCACGATTACAAAAACAATAAACTTCTAGAATAAAACAATAAAAACACACACTCTTTAAATTGATTGAAAGATGCAATTTGCTGGTGGAAAAGAAAATATAAAGAGTAAATCTTTTTTTCCCTTATTTGAGTTCCATTCGTTTTTCTGCTAAACTATACGGCGAGGTCAATAATGAAGAAAAGTAAGATTGTTATTATATCTCTCTTTATATTGTTGTTTTCAATTCTTCCGCTTGCTGCCGAGGATAGTGAAAACTGGTACGTAGGAAAAACCATAACCGCCATAGAGACATCGGGGCTTGTAAACGTCAAGGATTCGACAGTTAACTCGATAGTCAAAAAATATGTAGGCGAGACGTTCACAGACGAACTCTATTACGAGCTCGACAGCGACTTTTATTCCCAGTCCTGGCTGAGCTACATGCTTGTCTATGCTAATGAAGACGAAAATAATGCAGACGGGGTTATTCTTGAAATCGAGATATACGAGAACCCGAAGATTACGAGTATCACATTCGAGGGCAACAGCAGGATAGGAACCCAGACTCTGACGAGTCAGCAGACACTATCGAAGGGTGGCTACTACTCATCAAATAATCTTTCAAGTAATGCACTCCTTCTCCAGGAGCACTATATCTCAAAAGGATATAAGGATGCCACAGTCGAAGGAACGATTACTGAAGACAGCCAGACCAACACCGTCGCAATAACATATGTAATAAACGAGGGTAAACAGTATAAGGTCAGGTCAATCTCATTTGAGGGAAACAACAGTCTTACGACAAAAGAACTCAAAGCTCTCCTTGCGACTAAGGAAAAGTCATTCTTCAACTCCGGCAACTATCTTGAGTCCAATTTGACTACCGATGAATTAACTCTTAAGAATTACTATTCGACAAAGGGTTATCCTGAATGCAGAATAAGTGAAGTCAGAACAGATGAAATAACTGAAGACGAGACAGATAAGACCAGATATCTTTCAATTGTGTTTGTCATCGACGAAGGAGACTTATGGAAAATAGGTGATGTTTCGATAGAGGGAAACGAGATCTTCACAACAGAACTGAGCGACCTCATCACAATCCAGAGCGGCGATACCTACAACAGTGATAAGATAAATTCTCTCTTCACTTCAATCTCCACCCTTTTTTACGACAACGGCTATGTCTATTCAAATATTGATGTCAAGGAAAATGAGAACCCGGATACTCATACAGTAGATATTGTATTTACAGTATCTGAAGGACCTCAGACAGTAGTTGAGGAAATCAGAATCAACGGACTGGAAAAGACAAAGCCATACGTTCTTGAGCGTGAAATAGATATGGCGGTCGGCGACGTATTCTCACGCACCCAGTTCGTCCAGGCTCAGCAGAACATGTACAACACTTCACTTCTGAAGAACATCACTGCAAACCTTTATCCCGGAACAACTGAGAATGGAGTAATCTGTGAATTCAATGTCGAGGAAGGCAACACGATGGAGCTCCAGTTCGGTGCAACATTCGGCGCAAATGAGATTGACGGTTTCCCGGTATCTGGATTCTTGAGTCTTTCGAACACAAACCTCTTCGGAACGGGACGCTCTCTTTCTGTTTCAACAGAACTCAGCCCGACAACACAGGCTGTCTCGCTCTCGCTTTCAAACGACTGGGTCGGTGACAAGAGATGGTCGAACGCCATATCTTTCTCAATAGCCAGAAATGTTCGTTCAAGCACTCTTCAGAGGGGGATAGGTTCGGATTACTATGACGGCAGAGACTCTTCCTCGTCGACATATCCTCTCGGCTACAATTCAGCATACGAGTGGTATAACTCATCGCAGACAACACCGTCCTCTTCGAACCTCATGAAGTATAACAACTGGTCATTCACAGTTGGATATTCCTCAGGCTACTCATGGGTTATCGGTCAGAAGGGTACACTCAGTCTCTCGGGCGGACTTTCAATCGGACTCAACAGGGCTTTCTATGATAAGGATAAGTACGACCCGTACGAACTCCTCATAAAGAAGTACGGCGATAGATGGCAGTTCTCGAATAAGATGACATTCACCATCTCATGGGACGCAAGGAATTACGTCTCTCGTACACCTCACGGCTACGTTGCTTCTCTCAGCTACACATATGCCGGCGGTATTCTTCAGGGACTTTCGAACTACAACAAGCTCTCCCTCTCTCTCAGTGCATACACAGGTGTTCTCAGAATCGAGAACAAGGAGAAGGAGACAGCAAAGAACATTATTCTCGGTGTCTCGAGTGAAGTCGACTTCATGCTTCCACAGTACTGGAACAAGACAGGCTCCGGATGGCAGTGGTATGATGCAAAGGACGGCGCAACAAAGTATGAAATGCTCTACATCGACGGCATGAACATCGGGCGCGGCTTCAGTGTCCAGACTGACAAGGCATTCCTATGGAATAACCAGATAGATTTGACTTATCCACTGGCCGAGGATGTAATTTCACTCGAGGGCTTTGTGAGCGGAACGGCAGTCACAACAAGGCTGAACGAGCTTTCATTCAACGCTCTCGACTGGTACTTTGCTGCAGGCTTCGGTTTGAAGATGGAAATTCCGGGTTTCCCGCTTGGACTTTATCTTGTTAAAAATGCTACAATACTCAGCGGGAGCTCCTTTGCCATTCAGAAAGGTTCGCTCTTCAACTGGGGAGGTAACAGTGGCTTAAGCCTCGTACTGGCTATAACCACTTCTATTTATTGATGGAGAACAAAAAAAGTGAATTAACGCCTATGGTGCGTCAATACATGGAAATCAAAAAAGAGCATCAGGACAAGGTGCTCTTTTTCCGTCTCGGTGATTTCTATGAAATGTTCAACGAAGATGCTGTCGAGGTATCGAAATTGTTGAACCTCACCCTCACACACCGTGGACAAATGCCGATGTGCGGAATTCCGTATCATGCAGCAAAGAGCTACCTCAAGAGGCTTCTTGAATATGGCAAAAAGGTAGCACTCTGCGAGCAGTTCATGACCGATGACAAGAAGTTATGCGAGCGCACAGTCACCCAGATTTTCACGCCCGCAACCGTTGTCGACGACGAATATGTTGATGCATTCTCATCCTCCTACATTACGGCTATATTCACTGACAGAAAGAACATCTACGTCTCCTGGGCCGATATAACAACAGGGGAGTTCAAGTTCACATCAATGGACTTGGAGAAAACATATTCCAATCTCGAGTCACTTTTATACAGGATTGAGTCGAAGGAGATAATTTGTCCCGACGACCTCTACTTTACACAGAACGAATTCAAACGTGTCCTTGACCAGCAGAAGGCCATGATAACAAAACTTCCCGTTTGGTACTTCTCCATAAAGGGAGGAAAGAAAAGCATTGAAGAGCAGTTCGGGCAGAGTGCAATCAGGCTCATAGGACTAGGGGATAAGGACAACGCACTATGCTCTATCGGGGCACTAATCGACTACATCAAGGAAAACGCTAAGTCTGATCTGCCGCAGCTGAGGTACATAGAAAAGGTAACATCCTCTTCATACATGGTTTTGAACTCGGCTACCGTTAGAAACCTTGAGCTCGTACATTCCGCCTACGATAACTCATCGTCATACACTCTATTCTCTTCGATAAACAGAACAAAGACTCCTTCGGGTGCGAGGTTTCTTAAGGAGCAGATTCTACATCCCTTAGTCGATGCGGATAAAATAAAAGAAAGGCTTGAGTGGGTTGATCTTCTGTACTCCAATGAAGAAGAGCTCAAAAGAGTAAGGGATGCCCTTTCAGAGATAAGCGACCTCGAGCGTCTCAGCGTCAAAGCATCGATGAAGAGGGTGACGCCGAGGGATTTAATAGCAATAAGCGAAAGTATTTCATATTTTCTAGAACTCGTTGAAAAGAACGAGAAATATCTGACACTTGCCAGCGAGTGTAATTTCGATTTCTCCTCCCTCATTGATTTTGCCTCATCTGTAATTAAGGCCGTAAACAGGGAATGCACAAACATAAATAATTCGGGGACAATCATACTCGACGGCTATGACGAAAAACTTGATGAACTAAGAAATATCTCAAGAAACGGAACTACGCTTCTTGATGAATACCTTGAGAAAATAAAGAACGAGACAGGCATACAGAATATAAAGGTTGGGGAGAACAGGATAATCGGAACATACCTCGAGGTAAGTAAAGGTCAGCTCGATAAGGTCCCGTCCTCATTCATCCGTCGTCAAACCCTTGTCGGGGGCGAGAGGTTTACGACAGAAGAACTCATGGCTCTTCAGGAAAAGATATACTCGAGTAAGGACGAAGAGAGCAGAAGGGAAAGGGAAGTTTATAACTCTTTCATCAACAGCGTCTATTCTCTCTACCTTCAGATAGAGAGAATGGGAAAGGTAATAACACTTCTCGACTACTACCAGAGTGCAGCAAAGTGCGCCAGAGACAAAAACTATACTAAGAGCGAGATTACAGTGGACGGAGAGATGAATATAGTAAACGGCCGTCATCCAGTTGTCGAAGATTATACTGAGAACTACGTTCCGAACTCATTCTCGTCCTCGAAATCACGCTTCAGTCTGGTCACGGGACCGAATATGGCAGGTAAATCGACATACCTAAGGGAAATAGCGCTTATTACGCTATTAAGCCACATGGGTTATTTCGTCCCTGCAGAAAAAGCAGTCATACCAATTACGGATAAGATTTTCTGCCGTGTCGGCGCGCAGGATAACCTCTCGAAGGGGGAAAGCACATTTCTTGTCGAGATGAGTGAGTCGAGTCAGATTCTGCTTTCGATGACTCCGAAAAGCCTTGTCATAATGGATGAGATAGGGCGCGGTACTGCAACCGAGGACGGAATGAGCATTGCCTATGCAATCATGAATTACCTTAAGAAGGCGAATGCAATAACTCTTTTCAGTACGCACTATCATGAATTGGCGTATCTGGATAACAGTGGTGTACAGCTTTTGCATATGGCTGTGCTCGAAGAAAAGAACCAGATAACGTTTTTGAGGAAAGCGCAGGAGGGGGTTGCTAAATCGAGTTACGGTATACACGTTGCGAGACTCGCGGGCCTGCCGAGAGAGATAATCAACGAAGCCAATTCATTCATGAAAAAACATTTTGCCGATTACTCGC
Source organism: Eggerthellaceae bacterium (assembly GCA_963646155.1). Taxonomy (GTDB): domain Bacteria; phylum Spirochaetota; class Spirochaetia; order Sphaerochaetales; family Sphaerochaetaceae; genus Ornithospirochaeta. The sequence goes on from CAVIUT010000001.1 coordinate 15,553, forward strand.
TTTTCAATGAAGAGGGAAATCTCTTTACTCAGGAGGCAACACCACTTACACTTACAGATGATATAATCGATGAGATAGAAGCCTTCGACCTCGATCAATCGACACCCTTAGAGGCATTGATGCTCCTGGGAGAATTGAAGAAAAAGATAGAAGAGGAAAAGAATGAATGAGGTGACGATTTTCACAATCAGCGTTGTTTTCTGTTCACTTGTCACAGCTGTCCACCTCGACAGACGTTTCTACGAGAGGGAGAAAGTGGGGGATATAACAAAGTGCTTTCTTATCCCGTCACTCTACTTCACACTCTTTACTGCCTCCCGTGCCTTTCCACGTGCAATCGCAAGGCCGTGGATGCTGCTTTTGATTGCTTTCTTCTACACCCTCGGCGATATTCTTCTCCTCTATAAGAAGCCTTTCTCCCGCTTTGTCATAGGAGCCGTTTCATTCAGTGTCGGACATATGATTTATGTCATGTACTTCTCGTTCTTCGGTCTCAATATTTATACCATGATCGGCGGCATGATAGTCTTCGGCATTCCTTTCTTTGCGATTATCAAATATGTCATCGACAACAAGATAAAACACGGCTATGCAGCAATTGTCTATGCGTTCACGCTCTATATCTTCGCTGTCGGAATGTCTGCCGTTTTCTCCTTTAAATATATCAAGACATCAATACTTGTAATTATCGGAGTAATCCTCTTTATGTATTCCGACTCAAGAATCGCACTCAGGGGGATTATGGGAGAGAAGAAGCATACATCCTTCATCATCATGCTTACATATATACTTGCCAATCTCTTTCTCGTTCTCGGTGTATGGTGTATAAATGTTCCCGTTGTCTCTTGAGTGTGAATCTCAGTTCAACTTGAATCTTAAAAATAGTGGCTCTCAAGCTTTAAGTTCTTTTAATAAGGCAAAATTGCGGCCGGTAAAAAGAAACTTCAATAAAGCTTTTCAATACATGACAATTTCTGAATGAACTATTGACAGAAAAAGAAAAGAAGTATATTTATACTTACAGTTTCATTTAAAGTAATTTAAAAGGGACCGGTTTTACCGAGTCCCTTTATTTATGAGGAAAAGAATGCTTACGAGCACAATGGAAAAGAAAGAGCTCTTTGTTGATGTCGAGAATCTCGTTTCATCCTTGAATCTCAAGACAGTTGAAGTCTCGAGGTCGGAGGGTAGGGAGACGACGAAAATCAACGTTGTCCTATACAATTGTGAACACGATATCACACTCGACGAGCTTGAAGAGGCATACAACATCCTTTATCCGAGATTCAGTGTTTTACTCGGGGACAGGGATTTATCACTTGAAGTGTCATCTCCGGGACTCGGCAGGACTTTCAAGGATACATACGAGTTTGTTGTATTTACATCAAAGAGGGTGAGACTCTACTCGACGGAGTATTCACAATATATTACAGGCATAATAAAGAGCGCCGAGGATAAATCTGTTGTTCTTTCGTCTTATAGTATGGAAGATACAAAAGAGAGCGGCGACGAGATAAAAATCAATTATGATACTATAGCTAAGGCTAAGCTTGATTATTCTTGGGAGGATAAAAAATGATTAATCTGACTAGCGAGATAAACTCGATGATGCTTGAGCGCGATATGAAACTCAAGGAAGTTACTTCCCTTATCAGGGACATGCTCAAGTCGGCATACAAGAGGAAGTTCGGTACCGATGAAAACGTGGAAGTTAAATTCTACTGTGATAAGAAAAAGCAGTACTTTGTAGAAATTTTTGCAAAGAAGGAAGTCGTCAATGAAGAGGACTACTACAATGCTGTTACACAGATTCCTCTTGATGAAGCATTGGAGTTTGCAGGTGTGGACAGCGGAATAGACGTTGGTGACGAGCTTGAAATTTCCCTCGACCCGAAGTCATTCGAGTACTCGGCAGTCCAGTCGGCCAAGCAGCGCGGACAGGCTGTCACAAGAGAAATCAGCGACGACAAAACCTACTTTAAGGCTAAGCAGATGGAATTCACCCTTATAAAGGGAGAACTCAAGAAGATGGGAAAGACCAGTCAGGACTGGTTTGTAGATATCGGATTCGGAGACGAAAACCTTGCCGTATTCCCGCTCAGGGGACAGTCGAGCCGTGAGCACTATGAAGTAGGCGACACTCTTCGTTTCTACGTTGAAAAGGTTGACAAGGGGGACGACGAGAGCGTCAGAGACCCCAGGACAGGAAAAATCAGAAAAAAGAATAAGGGTGTCAAGATTTATCTTTCACGCTCAAGCAAGGAATTTGTGAAGGTACTCTTCGAGCAGCAGCTTAGAGAAGAAATCGATAACGGTTCTGTTGTAATCAAGGCCATTGCCAGACAGGCAGGTGTCAGAACAAAGATTGCAGTCGACACAAAGAAGAGCGACACAGATCCGGTGGGTACAGCAGTCGGTAAGGACGGCTTGAAGATCAAGACAATCATGAATGAGCTCGAGGGCGAGAAGATTGATATCATAAGATATGATTCCGACCCGATTGTCTTCATTGCCAACGCCCTTGTTCCTGCACAGGTGAACAGAGTTGTAGAAGTTGATCCTCAGAGCAAGTACGCAATTGCCATCGTCGACGATTCCCAGCAGGGTTTTGCAATCGGACAGGGCGGTGTCAACGTCAAGCTTGCAAAGGCTCTATGTGACTGGATTATCGACGTAAAGACCAAGACTCAGTTCAATGAAATGGAGTCCACAATGCTCATCCATGAAAACGTCGGCCAGCTCTTCAAGAATGAAGGTGATGCAGAAGAAAGCAAGGAAGAAGTACAGAATGAAGGACTTACAAACAAGGAAATTGGAATTGCCGAGGATGAGACTCCGATTGCAGATTGCGGATTTGCACCAGAACTTGTTGATAAGCTTCATAATATAGACATATGGTCAATCGAAGAGTTCTTCGAGTACACGAATGATGAACTTTTGTCCAAGGGCTTGAGCCAGGAAGAGATTGACACTGTAAGAAATAATGTCGAGATTGTAACTGAGGATGAAGAGTCAGATACCTTCGAGTGTCCTGTCTGCCATCAGTTGGTTCCTTCCGACTCTACTGTCTGCCCTCACTGCGGTGCTGAGTTTGAATTTGAAGAATAATAAAGGTGATTATGACTGAAGAAAAAAACAAAGTAAAAGTTAACATCATTAAAAAGGCCAATGTTCCATCCCCTCAAAAAGAAGATGAGAAGCAGAATGTGACTCAGAGTGCGGAAGAGAGCGGCGAGAAGAAAAAGGTTGTCGTCAAGCTCAAGACTCCGCAGAAGGCTGTGGTCAAGCCTGTTGTGAAGGTAAAGGATAACCAGAAGAGTGCTGCTCCCGCAGAGGAGAAAAAGGATAATAAGACATCCTCTCCAGAGCCAAAGCCTCAGCAGAATGTACGCAATCAGGTGATTGACGGTAAGTCCTTTATGGGTAATGGTTCACATATCCAGAATACCCGTATTCAATCTACAATTCACTCAGGCCCGGTAATCATCCACGCCTCCGAAGTTACTCCCGAGCCGAAACCCGACACTGTTCAGAGACCGCGTGTCCAGGGTATTGTCGGCGGCAGGAATATGAGTAATCCCCATCAGGGATATGGAAGGAACAACAACTTCCAGAAGGATGGAAAGCAGTTCCACCGCGACGGTCAGAACCAGTTCCCGCGTCCTTCAACTCCACGCTCTTATTCTCCAGATCAGAATAAGAACGGCTTCAACCGTAACGGCCAGAAAGCGGGATTTACTCCGCGCTTCGGACAGACTGGGGGAAGGCCGCAGGTCGGACAGAGCGGACCGATTGAACTCAATCAGAAAAACGGAAACAGAAAGGCCGGAAATTCCTCCTCGCGCTCGAAGAAGGACAAGGACAGCAAGTGGGATAGAGACGAAGAGGTCGACTTTGCACTATTGAGAAAGAAGAAGGAAGACCTTAAGCGTGCTGCCGTGCCGTCAAGCATCGATATCATGGAGAACATCACGGTAAGTGACCTTGCCAAGAAGATGAATCTCAAGGCAAGCGATATTATCTCAAAGCTCTTCAAGATGGGTATGATGGTGACAATCAACCAGCCGCTCGATCACGACACAGCCGAGATTATCGCATCGGAGTACGGATGTTCTGTTCACCTTGTCTCTCTATACGATGAGACAGTCATCGAAACGGAAGAAGATAAGGAAGAGGACCTCGTTCCGCGTCCGCCTATCGTCACAATCATGGGCCATGTCGACCATGGTAAGACAAAGCTTCTCGACGCAATCAGAAGTACAAACGTCGTTGCAGGCGAATACGGTGGAATTACTCAGCATATCGGAGCATACAAGGTAAGTGTTCCGGGTAAGGGTGATATCGTATTCCTTGATACTCCCGGCCATGCTGCATTCTCGATGATGCGTGCCCGTGGTGCTCAGGTAACAGATATCGTCGTACTTGTCGTTGCTGCAAATGACGGCGTCATGCCTCAGACAAGGGAAGCAATCGACCACGCAAAGGCCGCTAAGGTTCCAATCATTGTCGCCATCAACAAGTGCGATCTTCCTGAAGCTAACCCTGATAGGGTAAAGCAGCAGCTTTCAGACTTGGGCCTTATGCCTGAGGACTGGGGTGGAACTACACTCTACTGTGAGATATCTGCACTCAAGAAACTGGGTATCGACGACCTCTTGGATACAATCCTCTTACAGGCCGAAATGCTAGAGCTCAAGGCTAACCCGAACTGCCGTGCGCAGGGTAAGGTACTCGAGAGCAAGATTGACCCGGGCCGTGGTACGGTAGCAACGGTTATAATCGAGAAGGGAACACTGCATCAGGGTGACTACTATGTAGCAGGAATTTACTCCGGCCGTGTCAGAGCTATGTTTGATGATAACGGCAGAAAGATTACAGATGCCGGTCCTTCGACTCCAGTTGAGATTATAGGTCTCTCGAATATCCCGTCAGCCGGTGACCCGTTCCAGGTTACCGAAGACGAGAAGACAGCGCGCAGTATTGCCTCCAAGCGCCAGGAACTCGAGAGACTCGGAGAGGGAAGTGCGCGTAGCAGAGTTACACTCGAGAACTTCAACGAGAAGGTCAAGGAAGGTAACATCACAGACTTCAACGTTGTAATCAAGGGAGATGTCCAGGGGTCTGTCGAGGCACTTACCGGGGTACTCGAGAAACTCAGCACGCCGGAGATCAAACTCAATGTCATCCGTGCATCAGCTGGTGCAATCATCGAGAGTGATATTACCCTTGCATCCGCTTCCAACGCCATTGTCATCGGCTTCAACGTCCGTCCGACCCCGAGAGCACAGGCACTTGCCAACGAAGAGAAGGTCGAAATCAAGAAGTACAACATCATCTACGATGTCGTTGATGATATTAAGGCTGCAATGGAAGGTATGCTCTCTCCCGAGACGAGGGAAGTCGATATCGGAAAGGTTGAAGTCAGAGATACATTCAAGGTACCGAAAGTCGGCGTAATTGCGGGTTGTATGGTTACCGAGGGTAAAGTCAAACGCAACAGCCTTGTCAGGGTTATCAGGGACAGTATCCAGATTAATAAGGATATGATTAAGATCAGCTCTCTCAAGAGATTCAAGGACGACGCAAAGGAAGTACTGGAAGGATTCGAGTGCGGTATCGGGCTCGAGAACTGGCAGGATCTACAGGTCGGCGATATCCTGGAGATAGTCGAGACGGAAGAGATTAAGAGGACATTGAACTTCGATGAGTGAATTCAGTCAAAGTCGATTAGAGAATAAGATACTGGAGGGTGTTTCTTCACTCATCGTCAGCGGGCAGGTGAAGAACCACAATCTCTCGTCACTTGTTTCAGTGACAAAGGTCGATCTTTCCCCCGACAATAGTCAGGCAAAGGTTTATATCTCCTATATTGCAGATAACTCAGTACTCGATAACTCTGTGAGAGCGCTCAACAGTGCTTCGGGTTTCATTCAGGGAAGAATTGCTAAACTTTTGAATACAAAGAAGACACCTGTTCTGACCTTTGTAAAGGACAACTCATATATAGAGGGTGAGAAGCTGAACAGGATAATCGATGAGTTAGTATCGCATGAGTAATCTCTTTAAAATACAGCTGAGTGACAAGAAGGAGGATATAACCTCCTTCTCGTCTCTATCAGAATATAAGAGGATATATAGAAGTGAGAAGATAGGGCACGCCGGGACCCTGGATAAGTTTGCGTCCGGCCTTATGGTAGTCCTTATCGGAGGCGCGACAAAGCTCAACCCCATATTCTCTTCTTTCGATAAGAGATACACAGCAAAAATAAAGTTCGGAGTTGAAACCGATACCCTCGACAGGGAAGGAAATGTTATAAAAACTTCTGAGAAAATTCCTTCAAGAGAAGAGATAGAGACCATCCTTCCGTCATTTCTTGGTAAGCAGAAGCAGGTTCCGCCGCTTTACTCGGCAATACATGTCGACGGGAAAAGAGCTTATAAGGAAGCGCGTAAAAACCGGGATATCGAGATGCCCGAGAGAGATATCGAGATAAAGAGTATAAACCTTCTATCGGTATCGGGCGATGAAGCCGTGATAGATGTGAGGGTAAGTAAGGGAACATATATACGCTCCCTTGCGCGTGATATTGCATCTGCTTCAGGTTCCTGCGCTCACCTTATTTCTTTGAGACGCACCGAGGTTGGACCGTTTACTCTTTCCGACCTTTCTCTTGATACCTCCTCTCTTCTTGAAAAAACAATGCTTTTCGGTGCTCTTTACTTTTCTGAAAGCCACAGTAAGGAAATCGAGAACGGAACGATAAAGCGTGAATGGATTGAAAGAGGGGAGAATATGGAGAGGCCGTACTCTTACTTATATATAGGTGACACTCTCTATGCTTATTGTGAAAACGGTGCGAGAATAAAGGTGATGGCGAGGGCATTATGACGACAATATCATTTAACGAACTCATTGAAAGCAGGATGCTCCTCTCCCGTGATTCCATACTCACCATCGGAGTCTTTGACGGCATGCATAAGGGCCATCAGAAGCTCCTTCAAGATATGGCGGTATTATCGCTGAAATATCCCTTCGCTGAGCGTGTTTTGATAACATTCAGCATAAATCCCAAAACAGATAAGCCGAAAAATGTAGATACCCTTCGCCTGAGGAAGGAAAACGCTGAAAAAATGGGAGTTGATTTCTTTGTAATAATTGACTTTTCATCTGATTTCAGTAAAATTTCAGCTAGTGGATTCATAAAGATGCTTTCGTCGTCTTTGGAGCCCCGTGCGATAGTGGTAGGTGAGGATTTCAGATTCGGTTGTCCCCTCTCTTCCGCTTCAGCAGAGGACCTCAAACTTCTCTTTCTTGAGAATGGGAAGAACGTAAAGGTTCTGATAGAAAAATCAATTCTTACCGAGGGTGGAGAGAAAATCTCGTCAACTCTTGTAAGAAGGGTGATAGAGAATGGTGAGGTTGGATGTATTCCTTCTCTTACCGGCCGGACATATAGAGTTGACCTGATGCCTATAACCTACAGTCTTGACTCGAATATGCTGGTTATCAGTTTGTCTTCCATCCAACAGCTTCTGCCGCCACCGGGAGTGTATTGGGGAGAAGTCGAGTTTATTTCGGGCGAAAGGAGTAAAGTCGAGGTCGAAGTCGGAAAGACGGACCTTAAGATATACTCAATCGGGGAAGAAATACCCTCTCTTCTTGAGGAAGGCGGACAATTAGACTCAATCTGTTTTTTGGAGAAAGAAAATGGTAACAGGTGAACAGAAGAAAGAAATCATCGAGAAGTTCGGTGGAAACACAGCAAACACAGGAGATGCAAAGGTACAGGTTGCACTTCTCACAGCAAGAATCAATGACCTCCAGGGTCACTTCAAACTCAACCCGAAGGATCACGCATCCAGAAGAGGACTCCTGATGCTTGTCGGTCAGAGAAGAAGACTTCTTGCCTACATCAAGAACAGAGACATCGATGAATACAGAACACTGATTGCTCAGCTTGGAATCAGAAAATAAAAGAAATAACAGCCAGAGTCATCTCTGGCTTTGAACATTTATAAAAAGAACAATAAAAGAAAGAAAGAAGGGTTTTTATGTCAAACGTAACATCAGTAAAAGTAACAGTCGGCGGGACAGACCTTGTCTTTGAGACAGGCAAGATTGGTAAGCAGGCTAACGGTTGTGTTTTTGCTCGTTATGCCGGAAGTGTCGTCATCGCGACTGTCTGCTGCGGAGAGGCACCAAGCGAGCCTATCGATTATGTACCGGTATCTGTTGAATACAACGAGAAGTACTATGCAGCAGGAAAAATCCCCGGAGGATTTTTAAAGAGAGAAAGTAAACCGAAGGATAAGGAAATTCTTGTATCCCGTCTTATCGACAGACCTATGCGTCCGCTTTTCGACAAGGCATTCGGAAGAGAAATACAGATTGTCCCTACAGTTGTTTCGTCAGATATGACACATACTCCTGATATCGTGGCAATCAACGCAGCATCCTGTGCAGTGACAATTTCGGATATTCCGTTCTACGGTCCTATCGCAGCTGTCAGAGTTGCTAAAATCGGCGACAGGTTCGTCGTCAACCCGACATTCCAGGAAATCCCGCAGTCTGATCTCGACATCGTTGTCGCAGGTACACATGACGGAATTACAATGGTTGAAGGTGGTGCACACGAAGTCAGCGAAGACGATATGCTGGGCGCAATCGCAGCAGCTCAGCCTGTCATCAGAGAAATCTGCGAGGCACAGACAAAGATGCGTGAACTCTGCGGCAAGGAGAAACTTCCCTTGATGGAAATCAAGGAAGAGGACCTCAGCTGGATGGAATGTATAAAGGAATATGCTTACCCGCTCGAGAAGGAAGCAAGCTTTGTCAAGGGCAAGATGAACCGCGGCAATGCACTTTCACACGTCCACGCAGAAGTTAAGGAGAAGTTCAGTTCCCTTATTGCTGAGGAGAGCGGCAGAGAAGAGCAGGTTGACAAGATGTTTGAGGATATGGAATACAACATCCTCCGCTCCTCAATTCTCAACGACGGCGTCAGAACAGACGGCAGAAAGGTAACTGAAATCAGACCTATCACATGCGAAGTGGGAGTACTTCCCTGCACACACGGCTCGGCTCTCTTTACACGTGGCGAGACACAGTCACTTGCTGTAACTACACTCGGCACAGTCAATGACGAACAGCTTTTCGACAACATAGACGGCGAGAAGACATATTCGAATTTCATGCTCCACTACAACTTCCCTCCGTATTCTGTAGGTGAGTGCGGAAGACTTACAACAGGAAGACGTGAAATCGGACACGGCCACCTTGCTCAGCGTGCACTCGAGGCAGTTGTGCCTAAGAAGGATGTTTTCCCGTACACGGTCAGAGTTGTCAGCGAGATTATGGAGTCCAACGGATCTTCATCGATGGCTTCTGTCTGCGGCGGATGTCTTTCCCTTATGGATGCAGGTGTTCCCATCTCAAAGCCTGTTGCAGGTATTGCCATGGGTCTCATCACAGAAGGTGCAGACTACTCGAAGTATGTAATTTTGTCTGATATCCTCGGAGAAGAAGATCACCTTGGTGATATGGACTTCAAGGTAGCAGGGACAAAGGACGGTATCACAGCATTCCAGATGGATATCAAGATTGCAGGTGTAACACCTGAAATCATGAGAAAGGCACTCAACCAGGCTAAGGAAGGAAGAATGCACATCCTTTCAATCATGGCCGACACACTCCCGGCTCCGAGAAGTGAAATCAGCGAGCTTGCTCCTAAGATTCTGACAGTCAAGGTTCCTGAAGATAAGATTGGTGCTGTCATCGGTACAGGCGGAAAGACAATCAGAAGTGTTGCTGAGCAGAGCGGCGCAGAAATCAACATCGATGATGATGGAACTGTCATGATTTACGGCAGAAACAACCAGTGCGCTCAGGAAGCAAAGAGACTTGTTCTCTCAATTGTTGAAGAGCCTGAGGAAGGAAAGATCTATCACGGAAAGGTTGTTAGAATCGTCGACTTCGGTGCATTCATCGAAATTCTTCCTGGAAAGGAAGGTCTCTGCCACATCTCAAGACTGGGTAAGGGCAGGGTGAAGAATGTCTCAGACGTTCTCCAGGTCGGCCAGGAAGTTGATGTAAAGCTTATTGAAATCGACAGAATGGGAAGACTCAACCTCTCATACATCGATGCTCTTGAAGACAACGGTGAGGGAGAGGCTTCTGACGACGAGAAGGAAGACGGAAAGGACCAGGAAAGAGGAAAAAGAACTCCCGATAGAAGGAGAAACAATAACTCACGCCATCCTTTCAATAAAGAGAGAAACTTCGATAAGAGAGATAAGAAGGATAACTAAGAGTGTCGCTGGAAATAAGATTCAAGAAGAAGTGTGAGAGCGTCTTTCTTCCCGTCTATGAGACGGAAGGCGCTGCAGGTGCGGATTTACGCGCCTATCTCTCTTCTCCAGTAACTCTTAAAAAGGGCGAACATAGGCTTGTTCCTACGGGGTTGTTTCCTGAGATTCCATTCGGGTATGAGATTCAGGTTAGACCCCGCAGTGGACTTGCGTTAAAAAAAGGTATCACCGTCCTCAACACCCCGGGGACAATCGACAGCGACTACCGCGGCGAAATCGGGGTGAACCTCATCAACCTGGGCGATGATGATTACACGATTAATAACGGCGACAGGATAGCCCAGATTATTGTTTCCCCGGTTTTGAGAAGCAGTTTTATCGCAGCCGATGAGCTCAGTACAACCTCCAGAGGAGAAGGGGGGTTCGGTTCAACCGGGGTGAAGTAGATGAGAGTGCCGCATTCATCATTTCTTCTCTCAAGATATGTAACAAAGGAATTTTTGAAGAACTTCGCCGTATCTTTTCTCTTTTTCTTTGTTGTATTCTTTGTTAATTCAGTTCTTCTCCTTGTACAGAAAATCTTATTAAAAAACATTTCACTGGGTAGTATGGTCGAAATGGTGTTGTTATACATGCCCCAGTTTCTTGTATATACATTTCCGTTTGCAACTCTTACGGCATCAAGTATGGTTCTTGGTGATATGAGCTCATCCAACGAGCTCTTGGCTCTCAGGAGTCTCGGACTCTCGAGGACGCGTATATACTCCCCGCTTATTGTGCTGTCATTATTTCTATCGCTGTGTACATTCCTTGTTTCCGATGTACTTCAGCCGTATACAAGTGTAATCTACCGCGATAAACTCGCTGTACTCATGGCTGAAATGCCTACAATGGAGATAGAGAGCAACTCGACAAACAGCATAGGGTCGGTAATCCTCTCGAACGGCATTGCGGAAGGTGACACCATTGAAGATATCGTGCTGCTTACAAAGGATGAAAGGGACTACGAAAAGACCGTCATAAGTAAAAGCGGGACAATCGAGATAATAGATCCCGTCTCATTTGTCTATGCCCTGACGCTCTCCAATCCGGAGATTTTAATAAATGATGTATCGAGTGACGGTAACTTTTCGTATGCAACAAGCGAGAAGGCCACATTCTATCTCGATTTCTCGTCACAGATACCGTCCCTTACATCCACTAGTCCCGTTAATCTCTCGTCCGGGGATTTAAGTAAAGTAATTAAAGAACGCAACAAAAAACAGAACGATGATAGAAAATCATACTACGAAACAATCGAAGATAATCTACTTTCTGTAAGCAGTATCATAAAGGATAGTGATGGTGAAACCTTGTCTGATAGTGATATTTCGCAGATTGAAAGCCGGTTTGAGACAGTAAAAAGCATGGGAGGCCTCCCTGTCAATTTCTACGGCCAGTACTACAAGAGCGAGCTCACAAAGAAATGCGCACTCTCTCTTGCATGTTTTGTTTTGACGCTCCTTACGCTGCCGCTTTCCAACATAAGGGTTAAACACGGTAAACTCACGGGATTCGCAATTGCAATTCTGATTGCCGTTGCATATTGGTATATGCTGTTTGCTGTGCAGCTCCTCATTTTCGACATAACATTCAGCCCGTATATACTTATCCTTCTTCCCGATATTTTGATAGCTTCTCTCGCACTTATTCTTATATACATCAACAGGAAGGGCAGAAGTTGAAAATAACACTTAATTCTTACATCATCAAATCTATACTTAAGACTGCCGTTATTGCCGTTCTTGTATTTTCCCTCATTCTTGCGGGAGTCGAACTCTTTCAAAGAATGGATTCGATAATAACAGGAGGTATTTCGTTCATCGATGTATTTCTGTATGCGCTTCTTTGCATTCCGCAATACTTTTTGATGGTTCTATCGATTTCCCTCCTCTTTGCTTCTACATATTTCCAGTCAACACTAAGTGCCAATAACGAGCGTATAGCTCTCCTCAATGCAGGAATAAGTAAATGGAAGCTTTTTCTTCCGATTTTTCTCCTTGCACTCGTTATAACGCTTTTCGGCTTCGTAATAAATGAATCGGCCTTGAAGGCACTCGAGAGCGCGAGAGGGAGAAAGGCGGAGGAGCTGTTCGGGGCCGAGTCGACACAGGACAGCAGAAATATAGTTCTCAATTCAGATAACGGCTACGTTATCTACACATCGCGCTACGTCGATTATGACGAGAGGATAGTTTCCCCGATAGTTGTCAAGGAAGTTGACGGAGTACTCGAGAAGAGGGTGACTGCATTCAGCGGTTATTACTCCGGCGGATGCTGGACAATGAATAATGCTACAGTCTATTCGAGGGATGACAGCGGAAAATTCAATGTTAAGCACTATACAGAACTTATACTTGATGATTTAACTATCGAGCCTGATTATTTCAAGGCTGAAAACATAAATGTCGAGACGATGAGCATCCCGCGCGCGCTTGAATACCTGTCGCGCCTCAAGACAACACAGAGAGAAGCATGGCAGGAGAAGGCGACGGACTACCTCAGAACTTTATTCGCGCCTCTATCCATACTCCTCCTGCTCTCAATATCTGCAGCATTCGACTACAACATTAAGAAGAATGTTCTTCTCTTCGCAGTCGTCGAATCATTATGTGTTGCTGTTGTTTATTATGTTTCAGATATGGTATTCTCCATTTTTGCGCATCAGGGGGCATTTCCTCCCATTATGGCGGTAGTGCTGCCTATAGTTTCTACATTAGCTATCGCAGTCATAATCAACGAAGGTGGTAAGAGAGTTTAATATGGGTATTTATACAGAAATAAAAAGAAGTAAGGACAGTAAGGCAAGAATCGGAGTTGTCCATCTCCCGCACGGAGACGTTGAAACACCGGCGTTCATGCCTGTCGGAACAAACGGCACAGTCAAGGGAATCTATCACGATAAGGTTAGGGAGATAGGGTATAACCTTATTCTTGCAAACACATATCATATTTACCTCCGTCCGGGTCTGGAGGTGCTCGAAGAGTACGGCGGCCTGCATAACTTTTCATCATGGGACCGCAATATTCTGACTGACAGCGGTGGCTTCCAGGTCTTCTCACTTTCAGGTTTGAGAAAAATCAAGGAGGAGGGTGTCACCTTCCAGAGTCATATCGACGGCTCGAGACATATCTTCACTCCCGAGAAGGTTGTTGATATACAGAAAACTATCGGAAGTGATATTGCAATGTGCCTTGATGTATGTACTCCGCCGAGGATTGAATATAAGGATGCAAAGGAAGCGTGGAGGATAACAAAGCTCTGGGCTGAGAGGTGCCTCGAGGAAAGGAAGAGACTCTCGGACTCGTTTAGAGGAAACCTCTTCGGAATATGCCAGGGTAACTTCTACAAGGACCTCAGGAAGGAAAGTGCAATTACGATATCTGAAATGGATTTTCCCGGTATTGCGATAGGTGGCCTATCAGTTGGTGAAACATGGCAGGAGTTCAGAGATATGCTGAGTTATACGGCAGAGTATATAACTGAAGAGAAACCGAGATACGTAATGGGAATCGGAAGCCCGGACTACATCCTCTATTGCGTTGAGAACGGAATAGACCTCTTTGACTGTGTACTGGCAACCCGCATTGCACGTAACGGTGCTGTATTTACAGATGACGGACTTCTGACTCTCAAGAAAGCTCAGTACAAGTTCGATAAAGGCCCGCTTGTCGAAGGATGCACATGTACAGCATGCCGTGAATATTCACGCGGCTACATGCATCACCTTATCAGGTGCAACGAGATGCTCGGAGGAATGCTTGCCACCGAGCATAACCTTACATACCTCTATCACTTTGTCGAGCGCATCAAGGATGCAATCAGAGAAGACAGGTTCGAGAGTTTCAAGAAAAGCTATCTCAAGCGTTATTACGACAGAGAAGAGTAAGAGAGAAGGGGCCCCGTCGGAGCCCCTTCAATTATCATCAGAATTCAAGCTTCTCTATTTTGAGAATCTTGTACTTTGTACTGACACTGCCGTTTACAAACTCAACTTCGTCACCTGTCGTGTGGTTGATAAGACTCTGACCGATAGGTGCGTTGATATCAATAACGCCTTTATCGGGATCGGACTCCCACCTACCGAAGAAGGAGTAGGTCTTTTCTTCGTTAGTCTTCCCGTCGAGAAGTGTAACACGTGTACCGAATCCGACTCTGTTTTCGAGAACGTCACAAGGTGCCATAATCTTAACCGAACTCAATTCGTTGGCAAGTCTCTCGAATTCCCTGTCGAGGAAAACTTTGTGATCCTTAGCGTACTGGTACTCACTGTTTTCCCTGAGGTCACCCAGTTCTCTCGCAGTCTTGATTTCATGGAGTGTGAACGGAATCTGATTTTCCTTGATATCCACGAGTTCCGCCTGTTTCTTATCAAAACTTGCTTTCGTGCACATGAAACCTCTCATGACGGAAATCTCGACCTTCTCCTCTTCCTTCTCCTCCTTTTCACCGAAGTCAAAGGATGGGTAGCGGGATGAGATTAACTTCTTGTAGCCAGCTTTCTCGTCATCGGTAAGACCGGGGTTCCAGACCAGATGGGAGGCAAGCTTCTTCAGCTCATCTTCCGTTGCCTTCTTTAAATACCCCTCCAAGCGCCCCGACTGCACAAGGCTGTCTCTTATAGCCTTACGCTGCCTGTCGTCGGAATAGGAAGAATATAGAGTCGACAAACAGTTAAGGAGCGAAAGGATGAATTCACTCTCAGTAATTTTTGCTGCCTTCAATTCTTCCTTACCGACCTTGTTCTCGACAAAGAAACAGAATGAGATAAGGTTGTTCTTGTAGTCAGAAAGGGTGCGCGACATATATTCATCGAACTTACGCTTATTGACGCTCTGCATCGTCTTCATAAGTTCTTTTGTAGGATTGACGGGGAAGATTAATTCTAAGACGTCATATGCTTTCTTGTCGTTGTCGCATACGAGGTCGACATAGTACTTCTTTGTCGCCTTGCAGCTGAGGTTCTCGTAAACAGCCTTTCTTTCGATAAGTGAAAGAGAATCATAGAGGTCTCTGAAGGAGAGCTCGGCCTGCACCGGAACTCCCTTCTCGCTCATCATCTCGACGACGAGAAGTGCCTCGATTCTGTTGTAGTAGAGGTTCTTCTCATCCTTGAGGAAGGAAGCGAAGTAGTTGACCATCTCCAGGAATGAGTCGCTCTTGATGTCGATTAAGTCTTCACTGTTATCGATAACTGCAACAACACGCTTCGAGAAATCCTTATAGCCGATGAAAGAATCGTACATCCTTTCTTCACGAGTGAGAGGGTAGTCCCTGAGGTGGAATGTATTCTTGTTGATTATGTCGATATAAGGATTATCGAGTGCATTCTGCCTCAGGCTCTTACTTACACTGTCCCATTCCTTCTCGCTGAGTATCGATGGCACGATTTCATCCTTCATGTCCTTGATCTGGCAGGACTTATTGGGGGACGAGAGGAGCATTGTCTCAAGCAGCCAGCTGATTCCACCCTCAGAGTAGATTTTCTCCTTGATGACTTCGCTCTTCTTACCCTTCTTGATTGCCCTAATATCCTGATTGGAGAGGGCAGTGAGGGAGGAGAGTGCATTTGAAACACTGATCTTCACTTCGTCGCCGGGACGGGTTGAGAACTTGACACAGAGCATTCCCTGAGCCGACACATCAGTTATGAGCCCCACCTTTTTTGTTGCATTCTGAAGGACGTATGTGTTCTTCGAGTAAGCGATGTTCTTCAAGAAATCATCGAGGGCCTTCAACGGATCTGCTGATTCCTTCGTTACATCAAAGTGCTTCGAGCAGTCGCTGTAGCGCGATGACTTGCCGTAGCGCTCCTTAAGTATTTCTCCGAGCTTAGCTCTTGTATCAGCATCATCAGGCTTGATTGAAAGAAGAGTTCTGATTACCTCGATTATATTCTCGATATTCTTTCTCCTGACGATAGGAGCAGTTTCTTCTGTGAAACCTGCCTTCTCCTTATAGAGATAGTCAAGTAAAAGGTTTCCGAGTTCATGTGTCAATTCATTCTTTCCATTTTTGGAGAGATATGTTGAGTAGAATGAGAAATCTGAAGTGCCGTTCTCGAGAAGCTTCTTGAAGACGGATTTCGTCTTCTGGCTGTCGGGTGTAACAAGAAGACGATTGAGAGCTCTCTGATAGTAGTTCTTCGCCGTTTTCTTATCTGTTTTTTCATAGTTGTCGGCAACAAGGACGATTAAGTCTGTGTCATTGCTGTTGCACTTGACGTAGCGCTCGTAGTACTCCCACTTTTTTTTCTCGTCGCCTCTGGACTCTGCAATCTCGCCCAGGACCCTCAAGGGGTTTGGTACTTCGCTTGTCGCGAGAATGGTCTTTGCGATGAATTCGGCACAGTCATAGTTGCGCTTTTCATGGAAGGTGTTCATAAGGTTGTTAAGCCTTATCTGAGCCTCATGGGGATTAAGTAAGAGATTAATTCTTCCTGCAACAAAGCTCAGGACAATGGAGTCGCTGTGCTCATACTCCATGCTTATGGCATCCTGCCTCAAGCTTTCCTTCGTCTCGACCTTCTTCATTAGAAGAATTGAAGAGTTCATCTCTTCAAGTGAGGATACTTTGTATGAATAGTAGGGGTTCTTTCCCAGTCCTTTTTCTTCCTGTAACAATAATTTCAAATCAATCATACTTACCACCATTTTCCGTAATATAAGTTTGACAAAAAAAGAAATCCCGGGCATGTGACTGCTCGGAAGTTCTTATATTTATAGATAATATAGCACAAAAAAGACTAAATGCAAATAAATTTAATTTGTAGATTTTATGCACAAAAGTAAAGCTATGTATTTCCTCATTACCACCAGGTGAAAAGCAAATTTTATAAATGAGTTACCACATCCCCGAAGAAACCGGACGGGAATGAACCCGTCCGTACAACTTTAATCGTCTGTCGGTTCAATTGGATGTTTCCGGCTGCCACACAAAAGAAACATTTTCATATTTTGCTTTCTCGGTCGCTCCTTGAGTAATTATCATCGTTCCGGTAATGCTCTTGTCTGTTGCTGATATGTAGCTGAATTCGTCAATTTCAAAATTATATGTGAGGTTATCTTGTTCACAGCTGAATGAATATCTGCATCTATTGTCATTTCCGCTGTAGTTTTTGAAAGTATCGGTGAATTCCTTACCGGTCTGTCCCATATCACCGTCTTTTATGTAGAAGTTCTCTAATTCCTTCTCTGTTGATGTGCAGACAAATGTCCCGGCCCTGAACTCATTCCCTTCCTTGTATGCTCCGACTATGAAATAATTTCCCTCCCATCTTTCTCCCTGTTCAGAAACATAATATATGCTTTGGGATTCATGTTTGTAGACATGTCCGGCTGTAATTTTCTTTTCTTCAAGAAGTTTAATTTTTCCAACCTCATCCCCGGACTTTACCTCTCTGCCGGCCAGGTTCAGCACCGTATACCCCATATAGCCGGAGTATATATCATAATCTATACCACTAGATAGGGAGATACCGCCACCGTATCCTCTACTGTGATAAAAATATCCCATTGTACTTTCACATCCGTCCAGATTGTCAGCAGCGGAAAGATTTATTTTCGCATCTTTAGTTGACGTGAATACAATGGTAATGAAGTCATTTGAATCATATCCTGCAGTTAGAGTCACATTTTCGCCTGCTGCATCATTATAATCCTTTGCACTGGCAATGTATTCAGGCTTCTCGATAATAGAGGCGCTGCAGTTCACGCTTGTCAGCTTTGTATAGAAGCTTTCAAAGTCGATATCCAGCATCATGTCTTCTTCAAAAGTTCCGATGTAGAAAACAATTTTTCCATCTTCCGGGAAGAAATAAGGAATTGCAAGGCCTTCCACGTAGCCGTGGTCTGCATTACTTAGTACAGTTTTTTCAAAATAGTCTTCTTTTGCAATTGCAGTAACTATCTCAGAATCAAGGCCGGAAATTTCAACGCAGTATTCTTTTCCAGAAACAAAAGAGCTTGAGTCTATTCTCAGCACCGAGAAAAGATCTGTCAGTGCTGCACTTTTACCGACTCCAATATCAATCGGGTTTACCACATGAATTTTGTAAGACGGCTGCTCAAATTGTCTGTTTTCATTTCTCTTCTGGATTATTCCAAACCCTGACTCGTCTGAGAAATCAATTGGAGCATAGGTATTGTAGACTGTTTTTCCTGTAATTGCAGAGAAGTTCTCTGCGAGAGCTAGTCCGGTCTGCCTTATAACAATATCAGATTTTTTGAGGTCGTTGAATTCCGGACTGCTGAAGTCCACATAATAGTATTCCTCAGAAATGTTGTGGAGATTATTTGCCTTATGTTCTTCAGTAGTAATCTCGAAATCGTAAGTGTTATTGAACTTTCCGATTGAAATGGTCTCACCCTCGGCTAATTGCATTATCTCGGGTTTAAATTCCAGTGTTCCTTCTTTTTCCACCATTACAAGATAGTAACCGTTGTCAGTCTTGTAGTACGTTGTGTCGTCAGTAGTATCTTCACTCTGACTGACGGCTCTTGAAGTATTGCCAGCTTTAATCAACACGCCGTCACCGACTTTGTAAGAACCGTTGACTGAGAACTTTTCTGTCCCCGTAACAGTCACCTGTCCGATAGACTGAATAGAATTCTCCTCGAAGAGCTTTTCGCCACTGTCATCTGCTGTCGCCCCCCCCCTTCGTTCATATCTGCAGAATTCGAGCTTTTGTCTGACGGGCTGTTGGGCTGATTGTTACAGCCTAAAACCAAAGACAGCATTAAAACCATTAAAATCATAAATCTGAAAAACTTCATTTTCTCTTCCTCCTCTCCCAATCCCATATTGACAGGATATCCTTTCTTTCAGTGTATCCGAAAAATTAAGAGTCCACCAGTCTAATGAAATCATCTTTCAATTCCAACGTAGTAGTTATGAAAGTGTAATGAAGATAATTCTGTCTTAACTGTATGTGAATTATCAAAAAGTGTAGAACAAAGAGAATGTCTTATTTATAATTCAAGTTATGAGTAACAGACAGTTATCTATTTCTCCATCCATCCTTGCCTCGGACTTCGCTTATGCAGACGAGGCATTGAGGGCAATCAGCGACTCGGGATGCGACTATGTTCATCTTGATGTCATGGACGGACACTTCGTCCCCCAGATTACATTCGGCTCGAAATTTGTCAAAGACCTCAAGAAGACAAGCGACCTTATTTTCGATACACACCTTATGGTTGAAAAGCCTGAGAACTTCATTTCCTCCTTTCTTGATGCCGGAAGTGATATAATAACAATACATGCTGAGGCTACAAATCACCTTGACAGGTGCATCAATATGATTAAGGACGGAGGTGCAAGCGCAGGGGTTGCGATAAATCCCGGGACAAGCGTCTCGAATATAGAGGCTGTTCTCGATATCGTGGACTATGTACTTGTGATGACGGTAAATCCCGGATGGGGCGGGCAGAAGTTCATTCCATACACACTCAAAAAGATCAGCGAACTAGATTTAAGGCGACGGGACGAAGGATATACATACCTCATTGAAGCTGACGGCGGAATCGGAAAGAGCAACATAAAGAGCCTCTATACTTCCGGCGTCACTCTTGCCGTCATGGGAACACAGTTCTTCACTTCTCCAAATAAACCCGGATTTGTCAATGAGATATATAAGATTATAGATGAAAGCAATAATTCAAACAGTTAAGAATGCATCATGCACAGTGGAAGGAGAATTAATCAGCACAATGGATGAGGGCCTTCTTGTCTACTACGGCGTGGAGACGGGCGATAAAGAGGAAGATATCCTCCCGTTCTTGAGAAAGATAACAAAGCTTAGAATATACAGAGGGGAAGACGACAGGAGGATGAACTATTCTATTCTCGATAAGTCACGGGAAATCATGCTCATCAGTCAATTCACGCTTATGGCTGATTTATCGAGCGGCAACAGGCCGTCTCTATCGAAAGCGATGGGCGGGGATGAAGCCGAAGGTTTCTACAATAAGGCAATCGAGATACTCACGGAAGAAGGAATAAATGTTAAAAGGGGTGTTTTCGGTGCCCATATGATGATAAATTATACTAATGACGGACCCGAAACATTTATTTACGAAAAATAATAAAAAACTTTGACAAATAAGGCGGGTCTTTGACCTATATGGATATGAGGTGAAAAAATGGCAAAAAACAACAGCACAGGTACTACAGATACCAACGGAAGGCGTGAAGCGTTAGAAGCAGCAAGACTACAGATAGACAAGGAATTCGGTAAGGGATCGCTGATGAAACTCGGCGACAACAAGGATGTACTGGACGTCGATGTAATTCCATCGGGCTCCATACTTCTTGACGAAGCTCTGGGAGTTGGAGGATACCCGAAGGGAAGAATCGTCGAGATATTCGGCCCCGAGTCTTCAGGTAAGACAACACTTGCTCTCCACGCAATAAGCGAGTGTCAGAAGAAAGGCGGAATTGCAGCATTCATCGATGCCGAGCATGCACTTGACCCTGTATATGCAAAGAACCTCGGAGTAAATATCGACGAGTTATGGATATCTCAACCCGATAACGGCGAACAGGCACTCGAGATAACTGAGCGGCTCGTCAGAAGCGGTGCCATCGACATCATCGTAGTCGACAGCGTTGCAGCCCTCACTCCCCAGGCTGAAATCGAAGGTGATATGGGTGACAGCCACGTTGGTCTTCAGGCGCGTCTTATGTCCCAGGCACTGAGAAAGCTCACGGGTATACTTGCTAAATCCAACACAACCATAATCTTCATCAACCAGATAAGAATGAAGATAGGTGTCATGTTCGGCAACCCTGAAACAACAACAGGCGGTAATGCCCTCAAGTTCTACGCATCTGTCAGACTTGATGTAAGAAGAATAGAGTCCATCGGAAAGAATGCCGATGAACTCACCGGCAACCGCATCAGGGTAAAGGTTGTAAAGAACAAGGTTGCACCTCCATTCAAGAAGTGCGAGATTGACCTTATGTTCGGAAGCGGAATATCGAAGATGGGTTCCCTCTTAGACGCTGCAACAAAACTCAACCTTATTGAGAAGAGCGGCGCATGGTATTCCTACAACGGAGAAAAGATAGGGCAGGGAAGGGACAAGACACTCGAGTACCTCGAGCAGAACACGGATTTCACAGCTTCCCTTGATGCCGAGGTAAGAGCAAGAATGTTCCCCGACAAAAAGACAGACAAAGAAGTAAAAACAGAATAAAAGTAAAAAAGCTGATTGACTGAGGACCTTGAGAATATATATTCTTTTGAGGTCCTCAATTTTATATGAAAAAACTTCTAATTTTATCAATTACATTTGTATTTCTGCTTCCTTCCATCTTCGCTCAAAAGATAAGTGTTTCCTTCTCCATGAAGTACAAGTTATATAGTGGAAAAGATGCAGGATACAGAAGTGTAATCCTCTCAGAAGATTTTCTTATTGAGGACGATGAGGCGGAGGATGAGGATAAAGAAGAGGTAATATACTTCAATACAGAGACAAAGTACAAGGACGCATCCTTCGACCCCGTCGGCACCTTCTATCTCTTCTCTGTTTTTTCAGATCAACCGATTGTCCTCGACTCGCTCCACATCGAGGAAGAAAAAACTCTTGTCGCACATTATACCTTCTCCCTCCTCGACAACGGTGAGATATCATACGAGTTTCAGGACAGCATGAAGATAAGAATGATTGGGATTCCCGAAGTTCTTTTGTCGGCAGTCAACAAATACATCGACCAGTTTGAAGGTTAGGTATTTCATTTTTTCCTCAATATTTTCTTCATATGCTATCGGATAAATTACTATATCTTTAAAAATTAATGTATTACACAATTTAGAATAGCAGAAATTTATGTTTGACAAACCGCATGGGGGGATATCTTATTACAAAGAAGTAAATTATGAAGAAAATATTAATCCTATTATCGATATTATTATTGTCAGTTTTTTTCCTCTTTGTCTCCTGTGACAACAACTCAAATGGTGTTCCGGAAGAAAGGCCTGAAGCTACAGGAAAAGAAGTGACTCAAGATGTTTTTAGTGATGTTCTCACTAAAAATACTTCTATTGTTAAACCAGTATCAGAGTTAGCGCCTCAAGTCATGAATGTAATTCAAAATGCAGAAGAGCTTACATTTACTGCAAAAATAAACGCTAAGGAAAATTCGACATTTAGTATTACAACAGTTGATGACTATGAAAAATATAAAGAATACCTGAAAACAATTCCCGACGACAAAATTGAAAAGCCGGCAGAGGCCTCATTGAAACCTGGTGAATATGAGTATATCGAAATTGAATATAAGACTCTCGTTCAAGGTGAAGACGAAGACGGAGACATATATTCAATCAAATACAAAGAGAAAAGTGGTAACGAAGAGACTGTGGGCATTTATACCGACCCCACTTCTAAGCATCTTATGACAGATCTTAACTGCCTGAGTTGTTCTATTACAGTGGATGAGGAAGATTACAGCTGCATGGACTGGTCGGCGCTCCTGTCGAAGATAATTGCTGCAGCTGGTGCAACTTCCGATATTTCCGGAACAATTGAAGTAACTGCTGGTAAAGAAACTTATTCTCTTTCCTTTAAAGATATTGTGACAGGAAGCGATAAGAAGCTTACTATCAAATGTGATTGCAAGGCTGAAGTAAATAGTAAAGAAGTTGGAAGTGGCACATGCACAGTCGAGTTGACGATTCCCGATGATTTATACGTTGTTGAAGCTGAAAACGAAGGTTTTATGTTAGGTTCCTTTAATGTTGAAGTAAAAGATATTGATATAAAGGATACTGAGAACAAGAGCTTATTAACAGGAAACCTTAATGTGGAATGTTCAGTCGATAAAAACAGTGATTACTCTCTCGAGCTTGGAGTTGATCTGAAAGGCTCAGAAAATAGCATCATATCCGGTAAAATGATATTGAAAGGAAATATCGGGGAAAGCAGTCTCTATTTTGCACTTAACGATTTAAATATTACAGAAGGTGATGTTGTAATAACAGGTGACCTTGTATGTGATATAACTACCAGTTCTAAGGAATGTAAATTTGCATGTAGTCTCTCCGAGAAGGTCGGTAACACTGAATATATGGCTGTTGAACTTGCTTTGGATTACAGCAGTGATATGGAAGAATCATTACTTGATGCAGTCAAGATTTATAAGCTTGTAATCAACGGCGAGAATTATTCTGCCGAGTCGCTCAGGGCGATGCTTAAGCAGATACTCAACTCACAAAATATGGCATGAGTGGAATATAATAGCCTTTGTTCCACCGTTGAAATATACGGTGGATTTAATTTATTGAAATGGAACATTATCCAATATTTTCATCTCCTGTTTGATTTTGTACTGTAGAGTAATTTTATCTATCATTTAATATTGACAATAGAGGAGCAGATAACTACCTTTTATGTACCTTTTTAGGAGAGAATGAAAATGAAAAAGAAATTACTTGCAGTTTTAATGGTATTAGTGCTTGTCACAGTTACACTTTCTGCTAAGAGTGCTGGTGGGTTGGCTATCGGCGTAGATGCCGGCTTCGGAATCGAAAGGATTAAGCACACTGCTACTTTGAAGACTGGTAGCACAACGAATGAAACAGTAGTTCGTTACAAAAACATCGGACCTGCTCTCAATGTCAACGTCGACTACAACTTCAACGAATACTGGGGAATCAGAGCTAATGCAGGACTTGATATTTTCGTTAAGTCCAGTTCGAAGACAAACGATGATTATAAGAAAATCAGCGATTCAAAAACATTTGTTGCTTTTGACCTGGCACTCGACGCTAAATACACAGTGCACCTCAGCGATAACATGAAGCTCTCTGCTCTCGCAGGTGTTGAGATGCTCTACGGTTATGTCTATAAGGATGGCAAAATAGAAAGCCATAATGATGATTTGAAGAATTTCTCATTCGGTGTCAATGCAGCAGCTGAGCTCGGATATGCAATCAACAAGAATCTCACTCTCAAGGGTGGTGTATCTTTCGGTTATTTCTTTGTTAACACAGTAAAGTCTCTGAAAGCTGTCTCTGATTCTTACAAGGTCAGAAATTCTACATTCTATATCCGCCCATATGCTGGTGTTCTCTACGCTTTCTAATAGAGATTGTTGCTATTTTTCGCTACCTCAGAAATGGGGTAGTTTTTTATGTGTTGTGAAAATGTCCGTCTTTTTATTATAATTCAGCCATGGCGGAATCATTTGATGCACTATTGGATAGAAAAGAGAAGAAGAGCTTTCATGTGCCGGGAATACTCTCAGACAAGAAAGACTTCGACGGGCCGTTGGACCTGCTCTTATTCCTTATAAGTAAGAATGACGCCAACATATATGACCTTCCTATCTCTTTAATAACAGAACAGTTTCTCGAGTATATAGAACATAATAAAACAGATATCGAAGACCTTTCGGACTTTTACAGAATGGCTGCTGAGCTGTTGTATATAAAGACAAAGCTTCTTCTTCCTGAAGAGACTGTGCTCGACGACGACTATGAGGACCCGAGAAAGGACCTTGTCGACAGGCTCATCGACTATCAGAAGTTCAAGAAATACACGGATCTTTTAACTGGGGCAGATAAATCAGGTAGGCTTTATATCGAGAGGGGGGAGAACTTCTTTGCGCTTCCCTTTGAAGATAAGGAACTCTTCAAGGATGTAACGCTTGAAGATTTATGCCGTACATTCTCAAATATCCTGGCTAAGACTCCGCCGAGTAAGATATTCAATATCTACCAGAGTGTTTCGGTTAAGGAGAAGAGGGCACTCATGGCTGAACTTCTCGACGAAAGGGATGAAATAACAATTGAAGACCTTATTGTTGATTATTCCAATCCTTTACATGTAATATGTGCATTCCTCTCCATTCTTGAAGCTGCAAAGGACAGAACCATACTCTTCAGACAGGATGAACTCTGGGGAAAGATTTATATTAAGAAGAGACCTCAGGACTGGGATCCGGATTTAGCCGACATCTACGACAGGGAGGCTGATATCTACGAGAAGGAGAATCTCCAGGACGAGGAGGATTTCTCTATTCTATCTGGTGACGCCGGTAAGAAGCTTGATGATATGATTGCCGAGAAAAAGAGCAAGAGGGAAGAGGAAGAAGAAAAAGGCGATGAAGACGAGGACGAATATACAGGCGAAGAGGACGATGTGATTCTGGGGGATGACGATGAGTGGTGATAGATTATCAGACGAGGCAAAGCTTGTTGAAGTTATTCTCTTTATCGAGAACACGCCGCTTAGTAAGGAAAGAATAAGTGAACTCAGCGGAGTCGATAAGGACGATGTTATCGACGCACTAAGGGAGCTCAGTGAAAACTACAAGGAAAGGAACTCGGGAATGCTCCTACTAGAGGAAGATGAGCTCTATTCTTTTCAGCCCGTTCCGGAGCTGTATCCGAGGCTCAGGCAGAGTTACGGCCGTAAGGTTGATAAGCGCCTCAGTCGTGCGGCTCTCGAGACCTTGTCCATTGTTGCATACTCACAGCCTGTGACAAGAGCTGAAATTGATAAGATAAGGGGAATACAGTCCGACAGTATCGTAAGACTTCTCAGAGAGAGGGATTACATCAAGGTGAACGGACGCGCCGATAAGCCCGGGCACCCTTGCTTATACTGTACAACACGTAAATTTTTATACGAATTTAAACTCAAGTCCATAGCAGAGCTGCCAAAGCTCAGCGAAAAGGACAGATTGAAATTCATGAAGGAAGAAGAGGGAGATTTATTCAATGAGTGATAAAGATAATTCATTATTTCCGATGAGACTTCAGGCCTATATGTCGAAGTGCGGAGTTGCCTCCAGGCGTGCAAGCGAAGATTTAATCCATGAGGGCCGTGTTATGGTCAACAACAGGACGATCAGGGAGATGGGCGTCAAAGTGAACGCGGACGATATCGTACAGGTTGACGGCGAGACAATCGAACTAAGCGACGAAAAGTACTACATTGTTCTCAATAAGCCGAAAGGATTTGTATGCACGAACTATGACCCTAATGAGGACAGATATGCGCGTGACCTCATAGCAATCAGGGACAACAATCTCCTCTTCAATGTCGGGCGGCTCGACAAGGAGTCTTCGGGTCTCTTGATTTTCACCAACGACGGGGACTTTGCAAATAAAATGATGCATCCACGCTATGAAGTTGAGAAGGAATATATAGTAAAGCTCAATAGAAATGTTGAGTTCGACGACCTCAATAAAGCACTCGACGGCATCTACATTGACATGCCGACCCCGTACCGCATCAAGCGCTATGACCTTATTCCCCGCACAAAGGATTATATCAAGGTAACACTGACAGAAGGAAAAAACAGGGAGATAAGAAAGATCTTCAGCTACCTCAACTACGATGTCAAAAGCCTGACAAGAATCAGAATAGGATGTGTGGAGCTGGGAGACCTTGGGACTGGAGAATGGAGAAACCTCACAAAGGATGAGATTAACGGCCTTCTCAGCGGCAGCAACAACTCGAAGAAAGTCAGTCCGAAAAAGGTTAGAACAGTGTCGATAAACAGGAAGAAGGGGGATAATTAATGGTAATTGCAATAGACGGCCCTGCAGGAAGCGGGAAAAGCACGATAGCAAAAAAAATAGCGTCAAACCTCGGATGGTATTTTCTGAATACCGGCTCATTTTATAGAGCTTATACATTAAAGATGATTAAGGAAAACCTTGATCCGCTCAACAGGGATAAAGTACTGGAAACAGCAGAAAAAACAACAATTACAGTTGAAAACGGTAATATCTGTCTCGACGGAGTTGATGTGGAGGGCGAGCTCCATACGCCTCTTGTTGATAAATACGCATCCGCTGTTTCATCAGACCCCAGGCTGAGGGAAATTGTTACAGAAGAAGTAAGAGCACTGGCGAAAGGTATGAATATCGTGACGGAAGGAAGAGACACAACAACCGTAATATTTCCTGAAGCAGAATACAAATTCTACTTCGACGCCGATCCAGTTGTCAGGGCGAAGAGAAGACTCTCCGAGCAGAGCGGCGTAACACTTGAAGAAGTGCTCTCGTCTATTAAGGCAAGAGACAAGAATGATAAAGAAAAGGAAGTGGGGGCACTTAAAGTCGCAAAAAATGCAATTTATATAGATACGACCAACTTG
Source organism: Eggerthellaceae bacterium (assembly GCA_963646155.1). Taxonomy (GTDB): domain Bacteria; phylum Spirochaetota; class Spirochaetia; order Sphaerochaetales; family Sphaerochaetaceae; genus Ornithospirochaeta. The sequence continues at coordinate 43,016 of CAVIUT010000001.1, forward strand.
ACTATAGATGGCGTTTGTGAGAAAGTTTATAGTGCTATGCAAAAGCATTAAGCGTGGTAATTTAGTAGTAGGAGAAAGTGGCATGGAAAAGGAATCAGTGATGCAGTCATATTTTCAGCAGCATCTTATGTCAATTCCAGAATTAGAAGTCGGTCAGATCGTAACCGGTACTGTAGTACAGACAAATGACGAGACTGTCCTGGTTGACATTGGGTACAAGTCAGAGGGACAAGTTCCAGTTGATGAGTTTATCGAACTCCCGAAAATTGGAGATAAGGTTGCCTTGACAATTCTTAAGCTCGATAACGGCAGGGGACAGGTTGTTGTCTCCAAGAAAAGAGCAGAGGCAAAAGAGAAGACAGAAGCGTTGAAGAAGGCAAGTGAAGAGAAAACACCTGTTCTCGGCAAATTCATCAAGACTATCAAAGGTGGATATGAAGTCGACCTCGGCGCTGACTATAAGGGATTCTGCCCGCTGTCAAAGGCAGATGTCGTAAGAGTTGAAAATCCTGAAGAATTAATCGGAAAGACAGACTTCTTCATCATCGACAAGTTCCACACAGGAACAAAGCTCAAGAGCGTTGTTTCAAGACGTGAGTATCTTGAGAAGAAGATTCAGGAAAACAGACAGCAGTTCTTTGAAACAGCTCATATCGGGGACGTTGTACAGGGTGTTGTAAAGTCATTCACATCATTCGGTGCATTCATCGACCTCGGCGGTTTCGACGGCCTGTTGCATATCAACGACATGTCATGGGGTCACGTTGCCAGACCTAAGGATTTTGTTAAGAAGGGTCAGATTGTACAGCTCAAGCTCATCAATATCGATCCTGTTACACAGAAGATTAACCTTTCACTCAAGGCAATGGAGCCGGATCCATGGTCAACATTTGACCAGAAGTACCAGATTGGTGATGTTATCAAAAAGCCTGTTACAAAGATTGCCAACTTCGGTATCTTCATCGAAATTGAACCCGGCATAGAAGGTCTTGCGCACATCTCCGAACTCAGCTGGACAAAGAAGATTACAAATCCGAAGGATTTTGCACAGATAGGCGATGTAGTTGAAGCAAAGATTCTCGGGTGGGACCTCGACCACAAGAGAGTATCTCTGGGCCTCAAGCAGCTTGAGGAAAATCCGTGGGATACAATCGAGGAGCGCTTCCCCGTCGGTAAGACAATCAAGGCACCTGTTGTAAAGGTTACAAACAGCGGCGCTTTCATCAACCTCGAAGATGGTATTGATGGTTTCCTGCACATTGATGATGTTTCCTGGACAAAGAAAATCAAGAGCATGGATCAGTTCTGCAAGGAAGGCGATGTAATTGAGGTCTGTGTTTCAAAGGTTGAACCGGAGAATAAGAGAATCAAACTTTCTGTAAAACAGCTCAGCGGTAACCCGTGGCAGACACTCAGCAGGGAGTATCCGAAGTTCTCAACTATCACTGGAACAATTTCTTCAGTCACAGATTTCGGCGTCTTTGTTAAGGTTCTTGGTGATATCGAAGGACTTATTGCCAAGTATCAGCTTGTCGGTCCTGATGAAGAGTACAAGGATTCTGTTCTCGAAAGCTACAAGGAAAAGATTGGTGAGCCTATCACTGCAATGATTATCGACATCAATCCAAAGGCTGAGAAGCTCAGTCTCTCCCTCAAGGAGATGATTAAGCGCAGCCAGGAGTCTGAGATGGCTAAGTACATGGCAGACGCAAAGGAAGATGACGACACTTATAATCCTTTTGCAGAGATTTTAAAGAAGAACTAATCATCTTATAATTTGAGAGAGGGCGGAGTTACTGTTACTCCGCTTTCTCAAAGGACAGAATAATGGCAAAGAAAAAAGAAAAGCTCTCGGCCAGTGAGGTGCTTGTCAACAAGACCGAGGGTTGGATAGCAACTCATAAAAATGTAATCATCGCAGCATGCGTTGTTGCTCTTGCTGCCATTCTGATTGCCGTGATTATCACGCTTGTCTCAAGTAAAGGATCGAGTAAAGTCGATACAGCTCTGGCAACTCTTTCATCCAATTATGATAGTTATCTTGTCATGGATGCCGATGATGAGAATTATGAGTCTTCACTCGCTACAATCAAGGAGGAGGCAAACGCACTTGTTGAAAATCCCGGCGTGAAGGAATATGCAGGAGCAAAGGCTGCACTCATACTTGCTGATATTGCTTATAACGATGCTGATTACACAGAGGCTGTATCTCTTTATGAGAGCGTCTATAATGCTCAAAAGAATACATACCTTGGCCAGGTTGCACTTATGAGCGAAGCTGCTGCTTTAGAAATGAGCGGTGACAAAAGCGGTGCTCTCGAGCTATACAACAAGATTTTCGACGAGTACGGCACTGAAGGTATCTACGCGTCCCGTGCACTCTTCAATGCAGCACGTCTTACTGAGGAATCAGATACAGCTCTCGCCATCTCGATTTACGAACAGCTTATCGGTGAATTCGAGGAAGGTGGAAGTGAGTATGCCAAACTTGCAAAGAGCAGGGTATCTCAACTCAAGATAAACAATTAATTTCTAGATAAAAATAGAAGGGAAGGGCAGAGTAGATGAAAATAAAAGTGTTTTACTTCATCTTATTATCTGCCCTTATTTTATTGACTACAACATGTGGTATACCAAATGTTTACGTCCCTACATATGGAAAATCGTCCTCGAACGATATCCAGATAACAAGAAACAGCGATACAGGCGAGTTCTCGATATCTTTAAGTGACACCATAAAAAACGAACTCTCATCTAATAAGCCGACACTCTATTTCTTCTATACAATCTCTTCTAGCCAGGATTCGGCTATGACTTCTCTTATCAACTCATTCAATACCGAGTATTGTGCTGAAACAAGTGGAACACCAATCGGTTCAACAAACTATAGTTATGAATCCGGAAGTGGAGACAGCAGGAAAACATACTATCTCAATCAATTGTCATACTCGTCAGGTAACAATACTTTCTCATATGATCTAGGTCATGACGAAGGCACATATACATTCTCCCTTACACTTGATTCATCAAATAACACTCTGACATTAAAAGATGTCTTAAATGATAAAGTATTGAATCAGAATATTAAGAGAAATGGAGGAACAGCATTCTCAAAAACTGCAGGCACAGATGATATAACAGACTATTCGGTTACTGATAGTTACACCGTAAATATCTATCTAGTGATTTCGTGTCAATTTGACGACTACAGCAATACCTACAACACAAAGATAGAGAAGAGCTATCCTATTCTTGAATTCCAGCTCAGCGAATAACCGTAAAGTTGCCAAATAAAATACCACAAAGTTGCCAAATAAAATACCACAAAGTTGCCAAATAAAATACCGCAAAAACCCTCGCTCCAACTTTCTTGAGCTATATTATGCAATATCCGTAGTATTCGTCTTAATTGCCCAATGCTTTTATAACAGCTTCTTCTGCACTCTTATAGAGAATGA
>CAVIUT010000001.1:47070-54737 GCA_963646155.1 Eggerthellaceae bacterium
ACTCCATACCCCCGAGTTTCTTCAATTGTTCCTTTACTCTCCGTCTCATTTCAAGGGAGATTTTAACTATTTCTTCAAGCTCTTCCTTCGTGAAATCACCATCAGGATATAGAAGTTTAAGATACCCATCTATCATTCTTCTTACGGCGATTGTATCTCTTTGGTTAAGAGTTTTACCAAGCCTGAAATAACGGTCGAGAGCATCGCCATATTGTTCCTTCCTGAGTTCTCTTAGGAATTCTGCAAGGTAATCGCTTATAAAGCCATAGTCATTAGTAAAATACTCAGGCCTGAACTTAGGTATTTCCCATCCGGGAAGATAACAGTGTATACGATCCAGAAATGCTGTATCTGTTCCCATCTCAGGAGGGAAGGGTTCGAACAGGTTAGAAGTCTTCAAAAGCACATCAACACTCTGGTTGATATTACCGACAAACACCATTGAGGCGCTTGCTGCCTTTTCTTCCTTCCCTCTGGCAAAAGAACCGGACGCCATGTAATCCTTCATTATCTGGACGCCGTCTTTGTCTTTGAAGTGGATGCCGGCAACCTCGTCAAATGCCACTACATCCCACAGTCCTACAAGCCCCACAGTTCTCTTACTCATATTGTAGAATAGGTTGGCGACTGTCGTCTGTCCGCCTGAGATTAGAATACTGTTCGGTGATATTTCCTTATAAAGATGTGACTTTCCAGTACTCCTCGGTCCTAGTTCACAGAGATTGAAGTTATTCTCGACAAGAGGAATCATCCTTGTTAAAAGAAGCCATTTTTCACGCTGTGTAAGTACATTCGGTTCCATGCCGATAGAGCGCAGGATTACATCGAGCCATTCGTCCTTTGTGAACGCTTTTCTCCCTTCCTTAAGTGTTTTGATATCTATATGCGGCATCTGGATAGGAGTGAGCTTACTGACTTTAATCGGTGACTCTTTGGTCTTTTTCTTTTTCGAGCCGGGTAGGGAAGTATCTGCTATATCATCACTATCATCTGCATCATATTCAAGTCTTACAATACACCATATCCCTCCGCAGAGGAGTCTGTCGTATTTTTCTGCGTATTCGTCATCGAGCGGGATCCCGGAAAGTCCGAGATTCGAGAAATCTGCAAAGAATTTATCCTTGTTCATATCAAGGTGTGCAGTAATCATATCGATAACGGTATGACTGCCTTTCTTTCTGAGCTGTGCAATTACCTTCTGCGATTCGTCGGGGCGGACAAAGTTCTCGCTGAGTATCTGCTTAACGTTCTGTATCCCTTTTTCGATTATATCGTCTTCGTCGGAGGAACAATACTGCCCGAGAAGAAATTCAAGGACATAGACAGGAACGTTTGCTCCTTCCTTGATTTTCTTTGTCAGGTCTTTACGGACAATTTTGCCGTCAAAGTGTTCTCTAAGCTTCTGCTTTATAATTTCTCTATTGTCTGTAGTATTCCCTTCCATATTACAATCTCCGTTTCAATTAAAAGAAGTTGAAGTCATCAACGGCAAATGCGATGTCGATGTTGAACTCAACTCTTGTCGGTTTCTTGAGTCCTGACTCATCTTCAATTACAAGATAGTATTCAGCAATATTACTATAAGCCTGACTCCTGAGGCTGAAGCGACAGGAGAATGTTCTTTCTTTTTCATTTTCCGTTGTCTTATCTGCAATAATCTTCTGTACATCACTTACCTTGTTTTTGTATTCATCTTCAAAGTAGATATTATATGTCGCAGCTTCGATATTACCAGATACGACCTGCAACTGAGCGAAGTTAAGCGTGAAAATCATATTGCTGATTTTACGTGTCGTTGAAAGCAGTGCTAGTTCTACACTCTTTCTGTCGATTAAATCCTTATTATCGAGATAGCTCTTACTCTGATTCCTTAAGAAATGGCAATAGATTTCAGGAATCATTATTTCCTGGAGACTAACACCGCCGTGAACGTAATTTATACCGCTTCCACTCTTCTTTATCCGTAGGTTTTCTCTCGGGGTAAACGCTTTGAACTCAGTCCTACCCCCGAGGAATCTAACCGGCATAAGAGACTCAGGCTTTGCATTAGAACCTGTGATTACATAACGCCTGTCAATCTCAACTGTACTGTCGGCAAAGTCCTTCTTATCGACCTTGTTATACTCACCGAGAGGACTGTACGTATACAAAAATCCGTGATCGGATGTTATGTAAATATTTGTACTATTGAACTCGTTTGTGATAATCTTTACAAGTCTGATTATCTCTTCTTCTGCTTTTTCACAGGCTGCGAAAACATCTGTTTCATGGGTGTGCCCTGTTTCATCAATTCTGTCATGGTAGAAGTAGACGATATCCATGCCTTTTACAAGATTCACGCGCTCCTGTTTTTTCATCGTGATGATTTCATCAAACTTTAAAGCTATGCTTTTTTCATTTGCTTTCTTGAGAATCTTATCTCTGTTTTCAAGACCGTCTGTCGACATATCATCAATATAAACGTCAAGGATATTTTTGTGATTCTTTCGTACTGTAATATTGTTGCTGTTAGGGAGAAGTGCTGCCATACCGAATTTTGTAACGGCAGGAAATATTCCTCCTTGGGCAGAAAGGTCTGCAGTGCACTGGATTTCTTGCTTAAGCTTATCTCTAAGTTCGACAGCAACCTCATACCTGAGTGCGTCGGAGATGATAACAAAAACTCTGGTTTTTTCTGTATCATTCTTACGTTTGATTTTGGAATAAAAACCCGTCTGTTGAGCCTCAGCTCTTACAGTCCCTTGCTCTTCAAGCTGCTTCTCTGATGCTTTTGTCCAGTTTTCGGCAAGGTTATTAAGGAACCAGTTTGAATACAAGCCTTCGACTTTGTCAGCAACAATTTTGAAGAGATCTTCAATTACAGGTTGACTCAATGAAAGACTTTTCTGAAAGTTCATCTGGAAGTAGCGGTAATACGTATCCATCAGATAATAATCGTTCTTATATGCGTTCCAGATTTCATTAGCTTTAGTAAAATGGAATCCTTCTATATGCCTCAGATAGAAATCCTCAATCATGGCAACTTGATAGAGTCCATTATAATAACATTCATAGTCCTCATACCAACTCAGAGTGCGTCTTTTCTCAACAACACTCTTTATCTGAGAAATGTTGATAACCTCGTGTTCTGTTATTTGAGTCATAATGTTTATGAGTATGCTTTCATCTATACATGGGAAGAGTTCAGTAGATACAAGCCTCATTACTTCTATATCTTTGAAGCGTTCAGATAATCTCATCTCCCGTTCTGTGTAGCGGACTATGTCATATAAAGTTCTCTTATCATCACTATGGAGCCAGGAGAAAACAAAATCATAACAGAATGATTTGTTCGGACTAGATATATACCTCTCGAGCCCTTCGAATATCGCTTCATCCAGTGTATTCACTGCTGCAGTAAGAAGAATATGGATTACAAGATTTGAGAGAAGAACATCTTCACCTTTAACAAAGCCTGTTAACTGTTGAACCATTTTCCAGAAAGCATCATCTATACCATACAAGATAAAACTCTGATAGATGGAATTTGCTTCAGCATCAAGATTGTTGCTTATGACAGCCCTGATTATACCTGCCGGCGCAATATCTTTCGCGCCGCAAAGAACAGCCATTACTGCAAGAGGAATCTGCGAGTGGTTTCTGTAGCTAAGATTAAGTGATTTTACACTCTGACGTCTGTCTCTGCTGTTGAAGAACCTGCGATAATCCTTAACAAGATTTCTGATGGTAGGAGAAGAGGGCATATCCATCTCGTCAATCCAGATTGACGTCTGGTCGGCTCTGAACTCTTCACTATAAAGCTCTATGTTGATAAGCCAGTTGTCGTCATCCTTTTCAAAGGAAAGAGGACTATAGACAAGATAGTTCGACTGTGTATCATCTACGCATAGAGTTTTCTTGGCTGAGAAAGTATTATATCCGGTAAGGTGGATTATCTTCACATCCGGGATATAGAGATTGTCAATCTCGTCTTCAAATTCTCTCTCTTCGTCGTGCCAGAAAATGATCCTGCGCTTATATGGATACTCAAGAGGCTTAAGAAACCTCTTACTCAGCTCCTCTCTGATGTTATCTATATCCGATACTGTCACTTTATTCTCCTTATATAATCTGTGTTTTAGCAGCATTAGCAGCAAATTAGTTCTAATTAAGTTCTAATTAATTAGGATTAGTCGCAAGTCAGTCGCAAGTTATTAAATTTAATTTATTTTATAAGAACAAAATAAAAAATAATTAAGTTGCAAGTTAGTCGCAAGTTTATTCTAATTTAGTACTAAATAATCTCCCTTCTTCAACTTTCTTCATCATTAATAAACCATCTTGCAGCGCTTGTTCTTCCCTTACATATAACTTTTCCTTCTGCCTTAAGTTCTCTCATAAGTACCTGCAATTCATTCCGAGTCTGTCCAGGCAAAACCTTCTGCAGTTCATTAAAAGAAGAGCCGGAAACATTATTATTACGGATATGTTTCAGTAAGAGCTCTTTATTCGTTTCTCTATCGAGTCCTATAAGTCGTGTATTGACAACCGCTTTCCAGGCAGCTTTATAGAGACTTTTTGAAAGGATATATTTTCTTCGTCCTATATGTTCCACGATTCCGATATCTACCAGATGATTTATTCTTTCATACATTCTGTCGTCTAATTTCAAATTATTGAACAGGGCATTAATAATCAAAAAATCTAAAGTGGAAAGTTCTTCCGAATATTTCTCACTTATTTGCTTTACAACACTAATCATCTCCTTATCGATAATAATCCCGTTTAGCGTCAAAGAAACAAAATAATCATCAGTTCCGGAAAAGTCAGGGAGGGGTTTTGCTTCATGAACACTTAATTCATACATGAGGTTCATTCCCTGTCCCGATCTCTCGACAAGCCCCGAAAGAGCGAGGATGCGTGCAATAAGACGATTACGTGGAAACTGACGGTCAAGGATATTATCAAGAGTAATACCAAAGGGTAGGCCGCCGGGACTTTCAATTACAATTCTATCACGGTACTGGCGGACAAAGATGCTTCCCCCCATCTGATAATTACGGTGGCTGACAGCATTGAGTAGTGCTTCTCTTACAACCCGTTCATTAAATGTCGGTACATCGAGAACGAATAAACCCTCCTGATAATGCTGCTTGTCATTTCTGAGGTTTATCAAATCCCATATCTTGTCATACGAAAGAAAAAATCCTTCTGTGATTTCTTCTCTTTGACTAGCGGGCCCCGAAGCTTCAGTGGAACGGTATTCAAATATGATTTCCGCCTGTGGAAGGAACTTGCTGACTGCTTGATTGCTTCCGAAAAGAATTATTGCTGCATAAGTAAGACCTTTATCTGAGAGTGCACCGGAATCAATAAGAAGCTGCCTTTTGGAAAGTGTATTAATCTTCTTGTTGCCACTTTTCACAAGCCACCTTTTTCTGAAGTTTTCAAGAGCTATATCATCAAGGTCATCAATTGTTGCATCAGCGCATATTTGAGATGAGAAATCAAAACCTGACTCATTATAAATTCTGTGACGGATTTCCTCACTCATCGGCTTAATTACATCAGCTTCATATATCCAGGCTATCCCATCACATTGAACAGGTAAGCCGATAGGGCGGCTGTTTACATTGAAAATCAGGATTCGTTTTCCTTCATAGTCCAAAGTCTGGAAATCGACACCGATATTGAGCTTGTCGATTAAGCCGACTCTTGTCCTTTCAGGATTTTCAAAAGCCTCTGTTCCGACTACTTCTCTCGGCCTTTTATCCGAGATGCCCAAAACAAGTCGTCCTCCACCGTTATTGGAAAGTGCACAGCAGATCTGCGCTGCCTCTTCAAAGCTGAAACGTTTCTTTGCTTCCTTGAATTGAAGATGTTCTCCTTCCTTGGACTCGATAAGTTCTTTTATAACTTTGGAATCTGTCATATATTTCCTCACTTTATGGGGGCTAATACATTTTGAAACTTAGCATAATTGACCTTGACTCCGTCGTCGAGGTCGATTTCAATCATCCCGTCGGCAAGATGATGTATCTTCTCCTCGTATATGCGGACTTCTTCAGCCTTAACTTTGAAAAGAGCTATATTCTTATCAAGTTTTACTTTATCACTTGTGGAAGATGCATTATCTATTTTCTTTTCCAGCTCATCCAGAATAGACCTGTACCTGTTCTGAATTTCATGAACATAGTCCGTGCGGATACGTGCGACGGTGTCACTGTGATAGCGGTGCATGTAGATGAGAGCTTTGAAGCCGTTCTTCTTTCCGCTGTCGAAGAGCCAGTAGATAGGCCGTTTTTGATACATCTTCAAATGATCCTTGTAGAAGTCATTTAGGAAATATGATCTGATAACCTCCCTCGGAGTACCTTTGCCTTCAAGTGCGTCGGCAATAAAAGCAAGATTATCCTCAAGAGATTCCTCTCCATAACAGACTTTAACAAACTCGATAAAGCGGGAAAGGATATCATCATCGAAGTAATCTTCTTCCATAATCGGGATGATGTTGTCCTTATCAGGAATAAAGGAAGAATACTTACTCTCGTCCCATTCTCCACCTGCATAAGCCAATCCCTCCACATCGAGAGAGTAGCGCCCGAACATACAGCCCACAGCGTAGGAGATATAATTCTTGACGACATCAATCTTAGTCAGCGCATACTGACTCTTCTTCATGCCTTCGGGGATATCGTCCTCTTTGTCATAAATCCTATGAACAGATACCATCTTCTCTTCTTCTTCCGGCCTCAGTTCATCCTGAAGGCCATAGATATCGATGAAGATGCGATTGAGCTCCTCCTCATTTGCTTTGAGCTGATAGAAATCAGCGTTAGCCCTGTCACGATAAGATATGTATGCATCTTCAAGTGAAGAATGTTTATCAGACAAGAGGGGAGAACGTTTGAAGTCCCAGGAGGTTTCGAAGGAGTCCCAGTCTTTTTCTGATAGTTTAATATTATCTTGGACAAGAAAAATTACAGTGGATTTTTCTTCCTCATCTGTAACATCTATATATGGAAAATTCGAGAAATCCCCTATTTGAAGATGAAATGTTGGATTCAATAACTTAAAAATAAAATTTGCAATTGAAGTATTTAGAATCCCCATTGCTAGAAGAAGACTATCTGAATTATCGGAAAACGCACTCATTCCAGTAACATCATGTATACTTCCTGCTTTCCTGTATCTTACTGCAAAAGATCCCGTGGTTATATCTGACCAGGTGACAGAAGATTTAAAATAAGATTTTGGATTTCTCACAACAGAGCGTTGTTTACCTTTATCATCGACAAATTGTTTTATTTCATAACCATCATTTTCCCAGTTAACTAAATAATCATAATTACCATACCATCTTCTGAAACTTCCCCCCTTGTTATATGGAAACCATTTTTTGTGACTAGCTAAAGCATTTTCTGCAGAAGTCGCATGATAATTTACTTTTTCCGTTGATATTTCATGCCATAAGCGCAGGAACCTTCCATTGTCAGCTGTTGCCAGCCCTTGGTAGGGATGCAGACAGCTGACAATGGAAGGGAAATTGTCGAACAGCATGAATATGTGTTCGCTCGCCCAATACGCTATCGGACTCCCCGGAATCTTCTCAAACTGCCTTGCAGATACCTCATAGTAATATCCACAATCATGATTTGATATCGCCTCAAGAATCTTCTTGCTCTGAA
>CAVIUT010000002.1:0-51438 GCA_963646155.1 Eggerthellaceae bacterium
GTAAAGAAGAAGCAGTTGAACTAACCGGGGTTGCAACTACACTGAAGAACATGGGCTATACAGCTTGCAAATAAAAACAGAAGGTTTTTCTTTGGAAAGATGAAAAAAGGCGCAAGGGCATCGGAATATGAAACAGCAATACAATGGCTTATTGACTATGGTGTTGTTAGGAAGATAAACATGGTGAGCGAGCCTCGCCTTCCTCTGAAAGCTTACATGAAAATGTCATCATTCAAACTCTTTCTTTTAGATGTAGGGCTTCTTGGAGCCTTATCAGAAATACCTGCGAAGGCAATAATAGATGGAGATGATACTTTTGTTGAATTCAAAGGGGTGGCTGCCGGACAGTATGTGCTTCAGGAACTGAAAGCTACAACAGACTATCCTATATACTATTATGGAACGGAGAGTGCCACATTCGAGCAGGATTTTCTCATTCAAAAAGATGTCGACATTATCCCTATAGAGGTAAAAAGTGGAGGTAATACAAGGTCTCAGAGCCTCAAAGCATATTGCGATAAGTTTAATCCCCGACGAGCAGTGCGGTTTTCGACATTGAAGTATGTTTCACAGGGCTGGATGGAGAATATACCGCTTTATGGGGTTTTGAATCTCTGAGTTGAATGGAAGTGAAAATGCCGGCCGTGACATGAATTGAACATTCGGATAGCACCCGATTCTCCTTTCTGAGGAAATCTTCTCTTCCCATATTCGCACTTGATTTTGACAAAATCCCGGAATATGGCGTTAAAGGAGTATGAGAAGAATTTTTTTATTAGCACTCTACTCTCTTTTTCTCCTTTCGTCCTGTACTCTGGAAATAAAGAAGGAGATTACAGTCTCTCTCTTTTCCGACCTCAGCTGGGAGGAGGAGACGGGAGAGAGCATGTGGTTTAAGGTAAGATACTTCGACGGGGAAAGCGTAAAGACAGATTATCTGTACGCTGACGAAAGGTCGATAAAGGTTGAGGTTTCGCCGTCGTCGCTTTCCGTCTTTGCTTTCTACCCACTCGGCACATTGACGCCGCTTGGGGGGTATTGGGAGCCGGGTAGGGAGGATAAGGTTTATGTCGAGCCGCAGCTGGGATACTTTGCTCAAATGCTTGTCGACGCAGCAGAGACCCTTCCTGTTGCCGTCAAGGAGCTGTCCATAGATGCCGTCAGGGCCGATAATCCCGACCTCGGGGCAATTAAGAGGGAGAGCTTTCTTTCCACCCTTTACAGCGGGGAACTGACAAAGAGCAAGATAGAGCTCTCGAAGAAGTATACCGTTCCTCTTGACGGAGTTCTCTCCGGCTATTGGATCAGCCTCTTCGGGCACTCATCCTCCTTTTCATTCATCGGCAACGGGGAGGGGCGGACGCTCTCTCTTCTACCGGGTATATGGTACTACCTTAATAAAGAGAGGGATTTGATTCTCGAGATAGTCATATCTGATGACGGGGAGTACTGGGTTAAGCACAAGGCCAAACCCAAGTGGTCATAACTTGTTTATTTGTTTTTTTGATTTTAAAATAATGATATGGAATCATTAAGAGAACTCTACAGAATAGGTTACGGCCCCTCTTCTTCCCATACTATGGGCCCGAGAAGTGCAGCGGAAAGATTTATCAAGGAACACCCTGAAGTGAAGAAGGTGAGGGCGGAACTTTACGGCTCGCTTGCAGCAACAGGTAAGGGCCACCTTACAGACAAGGCGATAGTCACAGTCTTTAATGATAACTCAATCGAAAGCGAGATTGTCTGGTTTCCGACCATCTTTAAGCCTTATCATCCCAATGCCGTCACATTCATAAGTGGGGACATTTCAGATACATATTATTCAGTCGGTGGCGGTAAAATCGTCAAGGAAGGCGAGAAAAGCGAGGCCGATGACACTGTCTATCCGGAACTTGTTTTAGGTGACATGGAGAAGATGCTTAATTACTGCGACTACCAGGGCTATCAGATGTGGGAGGTTGCAGTGGAGTACGAAGGCAAGGAGATTCTCGATTACATGACAGAAGTGTGGCTCGTGATGAAGGACGCCATCAAAAGAGGACTTGAGAACGAGGGCGTACTTCCGGGAGGCCTTAAACTTCAGCGTAAGGCATGTCAGTCACACGCCAAGTCAATTGACTTCTCCGGAAGTCTCGGAAACACCTCCCGTGCTCTTTCCTATGCACTTGCCGTAAGTGAGGAAAATGCAGGGGGTGGGAGAATCGTCACAGCTCCGACATGCGGCAGCTGCGGGGTTCTTCCGGGTGTCCTCTACTACCTTCAGATGGAATATCAGATACCGGAAATAAGAATAAAGAGGGCTCTTCTGACAGCAGGGCTAGTAGGGAATATAGTGAAATCAAACGGGTCCATCAGTGGTGCTGAAGTTGGATGCCAGGGTGAAGTCGGGGTTGCATGTGCCATGGCGGGCGCTGCTGCGACACAGCTTTTGGGAGGATCAGTCCATCAGGTTGAATATGCCGCCGAGATGGGGCTGGAGCATCACCTGGGACTTACCTGCGATCCGTTGATGGGACTTGTTCAGGTTCCGTGCATCGAGCGTAATGCGATGGCATGTATGAGAGCAATCGACCACGCTTCCTTTGCTCTTATGAGTGACGGAAGGCACAAAGTCAGTTTTGACGATGTAGTTGAAGTTATGATGGAGACGGGAACTGCCATTCCGTCCCTCTACAGGGAAACAAGTAAAGGCGGACTGGCTAAAGTCGTCGACAGCAACGAGTGAAGAATAGTTGACTGCCGGAGAGGATGATTTGTTATCGAGGTCGAAATTTTGACCTCGATAGATTTCTCTTCCCTTATTGAGGCATCGGTGGCGTACACGTGATGTTGAACTCTGACTTGGTCAAAATATACGGCTATATGACCAAAGCTTTCAACCAGCAGGTTAAAAACAACGCGCAATATTTTTCTTTCGATTTCATGATTGACGATGGAAGAAGCCAAAGAGTATTCGAGGTCAAAGAATTTTACCTTGAACGAGCAACCGAAGAGAGGGTGAAAATAAAATACAGGCCGAAAGCCTTTACAGAACAGGGGATATACATGTTGATAACAGTTCTGAAGGGAGAACTTGTCGTAAAGCGAAGTATTATTCTCCGCCTTCATGCGCCTAATCTCAAACGGGAATAACCGGAGAATTATAGCGTATTGTCAAAATTATAAAAAATTGACAAAACGCTTACATGAGTAGGGGCTTTTAATTATAATCAGCATATAGTCAAAATAAACTGAAATTGACAATGTGCTGGAGTAAGGATTGAATATGTGGGAAGAGAAGGCGTTATCAGTATTATCAGATAGAAAAACTTATTCGCGAGATGACCTTTTTCGAGCACTTAAAGATGTAAGGCCTGAATTAAGAGAAGAGGCATTTCGCTGGATACTATATAATTTGTTAAAGGAGAAGAAAATTTCAAAGGTAGGATACAACACTTATATTACATCTGAGATAGGAAAGCTACCTCAATATAAACCCTGCTATTCACAAAAGGCAAAAGCTTTGATTGACACTTTAAAGGAACGTTATCCACGCCTGGCATTTGTTGTGTTTGAAAGTGTACTTCTCAATGAATTTCTGAATCATCAAATTGCCCAGAACACGATATATGTCCAGGTTGAAAAGGATGTAAGCTTTTATATTTTCGAGACTCTTAAGGAAGAATGTGAAAAGGGTGTATTATACAATCCTACAAGAAAGGAATTCGACAAATATTGGATTAGCGACTGTGTTGTAGTTTTGGATTTAATCAGTCAATCTCCTCTATCTTCTGAGAGTCCACATGAAATGACGATTGAAAAGATGCTTGTGGATATAATTGCCGAGAAGAGCATGTCGGCAACATATAGCCCGTCGGAGATTCCGACGATATATGATGATGTAGTAAATACTTATAATGTTGATGTTCGGAAAATGAACAGGTATGCAGGAAGAAGAGGAAAAACCTCTCAGATACAAGAATACGCAGGAGGGAAAGAGTAGAGGTTATCAAAAGAGATGTGCAAAGCATCGTATATTGATGAGTTGCATAAACGTTCTGGCAGCAATCCTTCGCTTCTTGAAAGAGTGATTTTTTGCATTCGGATTACTGGAAGCAATCAAGAGAGAGGGTCTTCCTTTTTGTTTTAAGGGAGGAACATCCCTCATACAACCGGTATCCCGTTCGGAGCAGATAAGGAATTGGAAATTGTAAAGCAACTCTTTGACTGTGGCTCTATTTTTGAGGCGATGAGTAATTTCTACGATGTTTGTGCCTCATATGATAATTTCGTTAAATCACAGCTGTCATACCGAGGTCTTTCTCTTTCAAAGGATGAAGTTCTCATGGACACAATCAAAGGCAGTCTCTGTATTGCCAGTCGAGGACAGTTGTATGGAGAAGACTACACATATTTCCAGGACGGTATTTCGAGGATAAGAAATCATATCCTCGGCGGTAAATTCAATGGAGAAATCGCGGGGGCATACGCAGCAAGAGTTTTATATCTTTCTTCATCCATGTTGACTCAGCAGGAAGCTATTATGAAGATAAGCGATGCCTCTATTTGTATAGAGAAAAAGATTGAGCTTCCGAAACCGAAGAGTTTCTCGTATCTTCAAGTTGTTGATCCGATTGCATACGGATACATCATTGAATCAGGCAGGCTGCTGCACGGGGCGATTGCGTTGTAATCGATAATGGACAGAGACCAATTCTATCCTTTCATGTTGATTCTCTTTCAACGAGAACAGATGAATATACTGTGTGCTTAACAGGCCTTGTCCCGCCCTTTGCCTCTATGTCTCTGATAAGCATATTCACAGCTTCCCTTCCCATCTCCTTGGCGGGGACCTCCATGCTTGTCATAGTAGTTTCAAGATATCCTCCGAGGCTGATTCCCGTCAGAGATATAAGCTTGACATCTTCCGAAATTTTCTTTCCCATGAGTTTCAGCGCTCTCTGGGCCCCAAGTCCCTGTATGTCGAGAGAAGCAAGCACCCCGTCGATTTCATCGTTCTCGGCAAAGAGCTTTTTTGTACACACCAGGCCGTAGTCAAATGTCATAGGCTCGCTGTCGTCCATGGCGACAATACCTTCTATTCCGACTTCCCTGAGCGCCTTCAGAAAGCCGTTGTATCTTTCCATATAAGGGTGAAGAGCGAGGTTCCCGATTATAAGACCAAGGTGTCTGCATCCACGGCTGAAGAGATATTTGACTGCATCATAGCCGTTCTTGTAGTAATCGGTAACAATGCTGGACAGCTTGTCATCCTGTTTCCTCACAGTCTGAAGCACTGGAATACCTTCTGCGTTGATATCCCTCAGTATTCTGTTGTTTTTACCGCTTGATGAAATGATAACACCGTCGACAAGTCCTTTGCGGAGCCTCTCGAGAATCTCTTTCTCCGTGTTCTCGTCATCATCTGTTACACCCAGAATACACTGGTAACCGAGTTTCCTCGCTTCATCCGATATTGCAGGCACCATATCAGAATAGAGTGCATCAGCAATCCGGGGCACTATGAAAGCTATAGTATTACGCCTGCCGCTCCTCAGGGCCTGTGCTACGACATTGGGGTGGTACCCCAGGCTTTCTGCCGCTTCAATAATTCTCCTTTTTGTCTCAGGGTGGACGTAGGAAGTGTTGTTCAATGCTCTTGAAACAGTACTGACATCGACATTCGCTTTCTTCGCTACATCTTTCAGTGTGGCCATGATTTAACCTCCCGTTTATTAGTTTATGCAAAAATTTGCATATTTCAAATCAAAAATGCCCCTTTGTGCAATTTATTGCAGAATATAAAATTTCATTGCTTTCCCCGATTTAGGCATTAAAAATGATGTCATAAATGAAACAAACGATTGCACATACGGAAGCGCGCATAGAAATGTTGTAGTCGATGTTTTTAAAGGAGTATAAAATGACAAAAGCAAAGAATTTCAAGACTATCTTCCCGGCAGTATCAGTACCATTGAACGATGATTATTCCATCAACGAAGAGGAATTCAGAGTATACCTCAGATGGATCAAGAGCTTCTATGATGACGGCATTCAGGGAATCGTCGTGAACGGTCATACAGGAGAGGTGACAGGACTCAGAAGAGCAGAGAGAAAGAGGATCGTCGAAATTGCCAACGAGGAAGTCGGCGACAAGATGACAATTGTCAGTGGGCTCAACTGCGAGAATACAATCGAATCAATCGAGATGGCTAAGGAAGCAAAGGAAGCAGGAGCTGATGCAATTCTATTGATGCCCCCACATATGTGGTTGAGATTCGGAATGAATCCTGATGCTCCATTTGAGTATGTGAAGGATGTAGCCGAGGGTGCAGATATCGACATCGTCATCCATCTTTATCCTGCAACAAGCAAGGCTTTCTATCCTGTCGAAACACTCATAAAGATGTGTAAGGAGATCGACCACGTGAAGTGTATAAAGATGGGAACACGTGTGACATCCATCTACGAGCATGATGTAAGGCTTCTTCGCCAGGAATGTCCCGATATCTCCCTCATTACATGTCATGACGAAACACTCTGTGTGAGCTGGTTCCCGGGAATGGACGGCGCCCTCATCGGTTTTGCAGGATGTGTTCCCGAGCTCATCTGCCCGGCATGGAATGTCTTCAAGAACCCGGAGAAGCACACTCTCAAGGAAGCTCAGGACTGGTCGAACAGAATCTATCATATCTCACAGGCAATCTACGGTGGCGGCCAGCCTTCTGGTGAGGCACACGCAAGACTCAAGGAAGCTTTATATCAGAGAGGCGTATTCTCTAATGCCATCATGCGTAAGCCTGTTCTTCCTCTCAATGATGAAGAGAAGGCATGGGTTGCTCTCGGACTTGAAAAGAGCCAGCTGGGCAAGGTCGATATGTCAAAATACAGCAGATAAAAACTGTTCATTCCGTCTTCCGTTCTGATACTTTAATATTAGGACGGAGTAAAAAGGGGTCCGGTAACTCCGGATAAGAATTATGGAAGAAATAAAAACAAAAGAAGATTTCAATCCTGCGAACGTAAAGAAATTATCATTCGTTGAGATACTCAAAAAGATAGGCCCCGGCATTGTCCTCAGCGGCATTGTCATAGGACCTGGGGCAATAACGACGGCGGCTAATCTCGGCGCCTCCTACGGCTACTCACTTCTATGGCTCTACATTCTTGTAGGCTTCATGGGCAGTGTATACGTCCTCGCAACCTACCGTCTCAGTATGATAACAGGTCTTCCGACACTGCACGCCATACGTAAGTATTACGGGCCGTTTGCATCACGGTTTACGGGAATAGCATTATTCCTTACGTGCCTCTTCTTTACTATGGGTAACATATCGGGATCCGGTACGGGCTTACAGCTGCTTTTCGGCATCAACTGGAAAATCGGCTCTCTCATAATGATTGCCATTCTCCTTCTTCTTTATTTTGCAAAGAACGTCTACTCGAAGATAGAGAAGGGAATCACAGTCTGTATTATCGCAATGATTGTCGCATTCTACATCACTCTCATAGGGCTCGGCGGACCTGACTGGGGAGAAGCGGCAAAAGGTCTGGTATCTATCGGAAAATTCCCGGAGGGAAGTGTTGTTGCGGCTCTTGGATTTTTGTCGACACATGCCGCTCTCACAACAGGAATATATGGAACATACCTGGGTAAAGAGAAGAAATGGACTAAAGAAGATCTTTTCAACGGCGCTATGAAGGCTGATGCAATAGCCCACGTAGCATGTGTTATTCTTATAAGCATTGCAATCATGCTTGTTGGTGCTATTGTTCTCAATCCTCAGGGAGTATCCCTCAAGCAGCCGGCACAGCTTGCAGACCTCCTTGCTCCTGTATTCGGTAAGGGTGCCTACATCATCATGGGGATTGCTCTTCTCGGTGCTGCCTTTTCCTCTCTATTGGGAAATACACAACGTGGTCTTGTTCTTCTGAGTGCAGGATTCGAGAAGGAGACAAGTCTGGACAGCAAGTTCATCAAGTACGGATGTACGATTATCCTCGCTGTATGTACTGCCATCTGTTTCGTCTATAATGGTTCTCCGGTGCAGCTTATACTCATTGCGAACTTTGCAACATGTATTGCAACTCCCGTATCAGGTGCATTTGTAACCCTGATGCTCTGGAGAAAAGATACCACCGGCGGCTATAAGGCTCCCACAGCCCTCAGGATATGCATGACGATTTGTTATATCGTCTGTCTTATCCTGACAGGAGTTTCCTTCTACAGTCTCATATCATAAAGAGTAGAACAAGAGATAAAAAGCTTCGGAAAGTGTATCTTTCCGGAGCTTCTTCCTTTCTGTAACAATCAATGAAATTTATCCGGTAATCAGAATCATTATTAGGGCGCTTATGCAGCTGAGGGATGCAGTCAACGGAAGACCCAGGTTGAAGAAGGAGACAATGACGGCAACAATCAGCCCGACAAGGGATGATGTGAATGAGCCCGTTGAATTGAGTATTGCGGGGAAGGTAAGGGAAGCAAGCGTTACATACGGCGCGTAATAAAGAAAAGAACGGAAGAACGTGTTCTTGATTGGCTTCTTCAAGAGGAGAAGAGGTATAACCCTTATGAGGTATGTTGTGACGGCAATAGCCACAATTGATATGTAGATATAAGCATCACTCATTGTAATTCTCCTCGATTGTATTTTCCTTTACAGGGAAAAGAAGGGCCGCAAGAGACGCTATAACCACAGTAATGATGATAACTTTCATTCCTGAGGATATTTTTTTTAAGGCTGGAGTTTTTTCAAAGATAAAGCTCATAGCCATAGCAAGGAATACTGACAAGGCTATTGTTCTGTTCTCCTTCGCCTGTGGAATTATGATTGCGATGAACATTGCATAGAGCGCAAGAGAGAGTGCATTTGTTATTGCCTGCGGTAGGATTTCCCCCATCACGCCACCCAGTGCCGTCCCGATTATCCAACCCGGGCAGGCAAGAGTCATGGCCCCGACATTGTACATAGGGTTGAGCGGGTATTTTCTTCCGGCAGCAAGGCCGAAGATTTCGTCCGTAACTCCCATTGCCATGAGCATTCTCTTTCCTGTTCCCGTTTCGGGGGAGAGCCTCACCGCGAGAGCTGCACTCATCAAGAGATACCTGAGGTTTATGACTATCGTCGAGAGTATAAGAACCCACACCGAGCCGTGCTCCGACATGATATCGAGTGCGGCGGCCTGACCTGCTGAGGTGTAGTTGAGCGCGCTCATCAGGGCGCTCTGGTACCATTTGATTCCGATGCTGGAAGCTCTGAGCCCAAGGGTGAAGGAGACGGCTGCATAGCCGAGTGCCACGCTGATGCCGTCTACCATTCCTCTTTTATAGTTCTCAAGATTGTCTGACATACAATCCTTTATTTGACAACGATGTTGACGAGTTTTCCCGGAACTACGATTTCCTTGACAATTTCCCTGCCGTCAATCCACTTCTTGACTGTCTCGTCCGCCTTTGCCCCATTGAGGAGTTCGTCCTTTGATGCGGAAGCCGGCATATTGAGCTTACTTCTCACCTTGCCGTTGATCTGTACAACGATTGTAAGTGTGTCGTCTTTTGTCTTCTCCTCGTCCCACTTCGGCCACGGAGCAAGTGCAACACTCGGAGTGTGTCCGAGCATCTCCCAGAGCTCTTCTGCAAGGTGTGGAGTATAAGGTGAGAGGAGAAGTGTGAGGTTTTCGATACAGACCTTCGGAAGAACCGTCTGACGCGAGAGCTCGTTTACATACACCATCATTTGTGATATCGCAGTATTGAACTGGAGTCCTGCTGTATCCTCGCTGACCTTCTTGATGGTCTTATGCATAAGTTTATCGAGTTCCTTTTCAGGCTCTACTTCCTTTATATCCTTTTCCGTCACAAGCTTCCAGACCTTCTCTATGAAGCGGTAAACTCCGATGAAGCCCTGAGTAGCCCACGGCTTACTTTCGGTGAGCGGCCCCATGAACATCTCATACATTCTGACACTGTCTGCACCGTAGGAGCGGATGTAGTCGTCAGGGTTGATGACGTTCTTGAGAGACTTACTCATCTTTGCGATTACCTGTGTAAGCTCCTCGTTATCGTCCTGGGCATAGTACTTTCCGTCCTTCTCGACAACCATATCTGCCGGAACAAGGCTCTTGTTCTTTCTCTGGTAGGCAAAGGATGTAATCATGCCCTGGTTTACAAGACGCTGGAAAGGCTCGGGTGTGCTGACAAGCCCAAGGTCGTAGAGGACATGGTGCCAGAAACGTGCATAGAGAAGGTGGAGTACCGCGTGTTCTGCTCCTCCTACATAGAGGGAGACAGGCATCCAGTACTTTTCTTTCTCTTCTGAGACAAATCGCTCTGTGTTCTTCGAATCGATGTACCTCAGGTAATACCAGCAGGAGCCTGCCCATTGCGGCATTGTGTTGGTCTCTCTCTTTGCATCCCCTCCGCACTCCGGGCACTTGCAGTTTACCCAGCTCTCGACTTTGCTCAGCGGGCTGTCTCCCGTTCCACTGGGTTCATACTTACTCACCTGGGGAAGTGTCAGCGGCAGATCCTCTTCCTTTACTGGAACTATGCCGCACCTGGGGCAGTGTACAAGAGGAATCGGCTCTCCCCAGTATCTCTGGCGGGAGAAGACCCAGTCACGCAGCTTATAGTTGACAGCCTTATGGCCGCACTTATGCTCCTCGAGGTATTCAAGTGCTTTAGCAATAGCATCCTTTTTATCCAGGCCGTCGAGGAAGCCTGAGTTGACGTGGATCCCGTCCTCAGTCCAGGCCTGTTGCTGAACATCGACGTCGCTCTTGAGAACCTCGATAATCGGAAGATTGAACTTCTTTGCAAATTCCCAGTCTCTCTCGTCATGTGCGGGAACTGCCATTATGGCGCCGGTGCCGTAGGAAATGAGCACGTAGTCTGCAATCCATATCGGAAGGAGTTTGCCGTTGATCGGGTTGATTGCATAGGATCCGGAGAAGACACCTGTCTTTTCCTTTGCCAGATCCGTTCTTTCGAGGTCAGACTTGTGCTTTACTTCGTCAAGGTACTTCTCGACTGCTTCTTTCTGCTCTTCTGTTGTGAGCTTCTCCCTCATCGGATGCTCAGGTGCTATAACCATATATGTTGCGCCGAAGAGTGTGTCGCAGCGTGTTGTATAGACTTCGAGGTAATCGTCGCTCTTCTCGAGCTTGAAAAAGACGCTCGCGCCTTCACTGCGCCCGATCCAGTTGCGCTGCATTGCCTTGACCGATTCGCTCCAGTCCAGGTCGTCAAGACCCTCGAGAAGCTTATCTGCATAGGCCGTAATCTTAAGCATCCACTGCCTTATATTCTTCTTCTCAACCTTTGTGCCGCAGCGCTCACACCTTCCTTCCTTTACTTCTTCGTTGGCAAGTCCCGTTTTGCAGCTGGGGCACCAGTTGATGGGAGTGAATGCCTCGTAGGCAAGGCCCTTCTTATAGAGCTGGAGGAAAATCCACTGTGTCCAGCGGTAATAGTCCTCGTCACAGGTACTTATCTCTCTGTCCCAGTCATAGGAGAAGCCGAGAGACTTGATCTGACGGCGGAAGTTCTCTATGTTGCGCTGTGTCGTGACATAGGGGTGTGTTCCTGTCTTTATTGCATAGTTTTCAGCAGGAAGGCCGAATGAATCGAATCCCATTGGATGGAGTACGTTGTAGCCGTTCATCCTCAGATAGCGGGAATATATATCTGTTGCCGTATAGCCTTCGGGGTGACCTACGTGAAGTCCTGCACCCGATGGATATGGGAACATATCGAGTACGTATGCTCTTTTATCTTTGCTGTACTTTTCGTCTTCAACTGTCTTGAAGGTCTTGTTTTCTTCCCAATACTTCTGCCACTTAGGCTCTATTTTATCAAATGGATACTTGCTCATAGCGTGAGTATACCAAGTTGGATGAGAAAATACCATAATCAGAGAGGAACGGGAAACAACAAATCAAAGTACCTCAGCCATGATGGAGAGCTCTAATTATTTTTTACATCTATGTTTGAAAGCCGGACGATTTCGGCTATAATACATCCATATGCCATATGATGAAAGTAATATAAGGACACTGTCTAGCATAGAGCACATAAGACAGCGTCCGGGAATGTATATAGGAAGGCTGGGCAACGGCTCTCACCCCGACGACGGAATCTACATACTCCTGAAGGAGGTAATCGACAACTCCATCGATGAATTCATGGAAGGACACGGCAGCCGTATATCCGTGCGCCTCGAGGGAAGTATGTGCACCGTCCGTGACTACGGGCGCGGTATTCCTCTCAACAAGGTTGTCGAGTGTGTCTCGGTAATCAACACGGGAGCAAAATATGATAACGAGGCCTTTCAGTACTCCGTCGGTCTCAACGGCGTCGGAACCAAGGCCGTCAACGCACTTTCGTCATTCTTTGAAATCACATCATACAGGGACGGGGAGTATATGTATGCCCGTTTCAAGCGCGGAGTGCTGGAGAAGAAGAACAAGGGAAAGACAGACGAGCCGAACGGAACCCTCGTCTCCTTCATTCCCGACAACGACCCTTCCGTCTTCGGTGAATACACATACAACGAGGAGTTCATAACAGAGAGGCTCTGGAACTATGCCTACCTCAACAAAGGCCTTACTCTCGACTTCAACAAGAAGGTAATACGGTCACAGAACGGTCTTATGGACCTTGTTAAAAAGACTCTCGGTGACAGCGGACTCTATCCTCTCATCAGCTTTAAAAACCAGCACCTTGAATTTGCATTCACACATACAGACGGCTACGGGGAGAAGTACCACTCCTATGTAAACGGACAGTACACATCCGACGGAGGAACCCATGAGGCCGCATTCAAGGAAGGGGTGTTGAAGGGAATCAACGAATACTACCATAAGTCCTGGGCGGCTCCCGAGATAAGGGACGGCATTGTTGCAACTGTTGCAATCAAAATCATGAACCCCGTCTTCGAGAGCCAGACGAAGAACAAGCTGGGAAATACAGATGTAAAGGGCTGGATAGTGAGTGAGGTCAAGGAGGCTGTCGTCGATGCCTTGATGAAGAACAAGGAAACGGCAAAGAGCCTTGAGGAGAAGATTGTCAACAACGAGCGCGTTCATAAGGAAGAGGCGGCCATAAAGAACGGGGCGAAGGAAAAATCCAAGAGGGTCGCAATCAACATCCCCAAGCTCAAAGAATGCCGCTATCATCTGAACTCCGCTCCCGCTTCCCACAAGGAGGACGGCGAGAACTCTATGATCTTCCTGACAGAGGGGGACAGTGCTGCCGGAACAATCACGAAGAGCAGAAATGCAGATACCCAGGCAGTCTTTGCACTCAGGGGAAAAATCGTCAACGTTTACGGCAAGAAGAAAACGGAAATCTACAATAACGAAGAGCTATACAACATGATGGTTGCACTCGGCATTGAAGAGAGCGTGGATAACCTCCGTTACGGCAAGGTCGTAATCGCAACCGATGCCGATGTCGACGGCTTTCATATAAGAATACTCATCATGACCTACTTCTTCACATACTTCGAGGACGTTATCAACCAGGGCAGGCTCTATATACTTGAAACCCCGCTCTTCAGAGTCAGGAACAAGAAGGAGAATGTCTATTGTTACTCCGAGAAGGAGAGGGATGAAGCCTTGAAGAAGATAAAAGGCGCCGAGGTGACAAGGTTCAAGGGACTTGGTGAGATTAGCCCTTCGGAGTTCAAGGACTTTATCGGCGATAACATCAAGCTCCTTCCCGTGACCTACGAAAACATTGCCGAGATAAAGAAGGATCTTACTTTCTACATGGGCGACAACACCCCCACAAGGCGTGACTTTATAATGGAGAACTTGATCTGATGGCCAAAGCGGAAAAATTATATAAGGATTATTATCTTGAGTATGCCTCTTACGTTATAAGAGACAGGGCCATCCCCGATCTCAATGACGGCTTCAAACCTGTCCAGAGGCGTATCATACACACACTTTTGAAGATAGATGACGGACGCTTCAACAAAGTTGCAACGGTAGTCGGAGAGACAATGAAATATCATCCTCACGGGGATGCTTCCATATCAGATGCTCTCGTTCATATCGAGAACGACGGTCTCTTCATCGAGGGCCAGGGTAACTTCGGCAATATTCTGACAGGCGACAGTGCAGCTGCGGGACGATACATAGAGTGCCGTCTCAAGCCCTTTGCAAAGAAGGTTTTGTACTCACCCGAAATAACAGAGTACGTCGATACATATGACGGAAGAAACAAGGAGCCTGTAGTCTTCCAGGCGAAGGTTCCTGTTGTTGCAATCACCGGCACAAGCGGTATTGCCGTAGGTATGGCGACAAAGATTCTGCCGCATAATATCATCGAGGTTCTTGAGTGCCAGAAAAAGGCTCTGAGGGGCGAAGACTTTGAAATCTACCCCGATTTTCCTACGGGGGGAATAGTCGATGTCAGCCAATATGACGACGGCAGGGGCTCTGTCACAGTGAGGGCGAAAATAAATGCCTCCGACCCGAAGAAGGTTATAATCGAAGAGCTTCCACATGAAGTGACATCATCTCAGCTTATTGAGTCAATAAAGAAGGCCGACAGCAAGGGCCAGTTGAAGATATCATCAATAACCGATTATACGGCAGAGAAGGCCAATATCGAGATAAACTGGCAGCGGGGCGTCTACTCGGAAGATATGGTTGATGTGTTATATGCAACGACGGACTGTCAGAAGAAGATATCCCTCAACCCGCTTGTAATCGTAGACGGGCTGCCCAAGTGTATGGGAATAAGCGAGATGATAAAATATCACGCGTCTCATCTCATTACTGTGCTCAATGCCGAACTCGATATCGAGATATCCCACTTAGAGGAAAAGCTCAGGGCCCGTACACTTGAGAGAATCTTCATCGAAGAGAGAATCTACAAGAAGATAGAGAATAAAGATACCCAGGATAAGGTTTATAAGGCAGTCAGGGACGGCTTCAAGGACTTTATAGCAGAGCTCGGAGGTAAGGGCGTTACAGACGAGGATATAGAGACCCTCCTAAAGATACCAATCAGGCGCATCTCCCTCTTCGACATCGAAAAGAACAAGGAAGAAATCAGAACAATCAATGCATCGATTGATGACTGCAACTACAAGAAGGAACATATAGTTGAGTACGCTGAAGACTATTTGACAGAGCTTGAAGGAATGTTCTCCTCCGATGAATATAAACGTAAGACGGAAGTCGGTACAATCGAGAAAAAGACAGCAAAGGATGTTGCCGTTAGGAATCTCGATGTCAGATACGACAGTGACACAGGTTACCTTGGAACCTCCGTCAAGGCCGGAGAGAGCCTTTTGAAGGTCAGTCCGTTCGATAAAATCTTCTACCTCAAGAACAACGGGGAGTATCGTGTTGTCTCAGTAACAGACAAGATGTTTATCGGTAAAGAGGGGATATCGTTTATTACGTATGGAGAAAAGGATCTTGTTTCAAGTGAAATCTTCACGATTATCTACCGCGACAAGGCAGTGGGAGATGGAAAGATATGGATGATCAAGCGCTTCCAGATTCCGTCCTTCATCCTTGATAAGACCTACCAGACAGTTCCTGAGACGGCAAAGATAAAGAAGATATGCCGCTACAAGAGTGCAATCATTGCCGTCAAGTACAAAGGTAAGTACAGGATAACCGAGGAGACCTTCCGCTTTGCAGATTTCAGGGTTCTCAAGAATTCGTCAGGCGGCGGTAACAGGCTGACGACAAAGGAGCTCGAGAAACTTACAATAAAGGAAACAAAGGACACGAAGACGAGTGCGGAGAACGAGCCGATGCTCTTCAATCCTGACGGGGACAACAATGCTTAGTAAGGACAGAATACTTTATGAAGATAACCACCTTATAATCATCAACAAAAGGGTGGGAGAACTCGTGCAGGGTGATGAAAGCGGCGACAGGACTCTTGCCGACGATGTGAAGGAATATTTAAAAGTAACATATGATAAGAAAGGCAATGTCTACCTGGGAATTCCTCATAGGCTTGACCGTCCGACAAGCGGGATTGTCGTCTATGCAAAGACGGAGAAGGCCCTCGTGAGACTATGCGATATGTTCAGAGGTTCGGGCGTGAAGAAAACCTATTGGGCCATAGTCGACAATAAACCTAATAAGGAAAGTGGAGAACTTGTCCACTACATCGTTCGTGACAGCAGGAACAATAAGAGTGTCGCCTACCCGAGGGAAGTGAAGGGGTCGAAGATTGCAAAACTGTCCTATACTCTCCTTTCGTCATCAGAGAGATACCACCTTTTAGAGATACTTCTCCATACCGGACGCCATCACCAGATAAGGGCACAGCTCAAGGCTGTGGGGCTACATATAAAGGGAGATTTGAAGTACGGCGCCGAGAGAAGTAACCGCGACGGGGGAATATCGCTTCATGCAAGGAAAATAAGTTTTGTCCACCCTGTAAAGAAGGAAGAGATTACAGTTACGGCTCCTCCACCGGACGATGCACTATGGTCCTTCTTCCTCAGCGATATCGAGAAGAAGAAAGAAGAGCAGTTTCATGGAGAATAAGCGACTTAATTCTTTAGAACAAAAACAAAAATTATCACAGCAGAGCTTTTAAAAAACAAGAGAGCCGGTTGACACCAACCAGCTCACTGTATATACGGACAGGGATAGAATACCCGAATTCAATCTTAATCAATCTAACCACGGAAAGGATAAACTGTCAACAACCAGAACCTCATGAGGTAGTAAAGATATCTAGTAGTTTATCACTAGGAGAGAGCCGAAAGCCACAAAAAGAAGAAAAACAAGGCCAAAACAGCCATCAAAGTGCCTTTACCCTTCTTCTCTCTCCCGTCTCATTACTGTCATGCAGCCGCGGACAAGAACGCTGTACTTTTCGCCGTTCTGGCTGACTGAGTAGTCGTCCTTTCCCCTGCATCCTGTACACGGCTCCTTCAATGCGTCATGCCTGAAACATGTACGGGAAATAAAGTGCGGCATTTCGTAATGTGTAACAGTCGGTTCAAACGGCCACGCTATATCTCCCCGTTCTCTTTCAATCCAGAGGTATCCGGCCTTTATGGAGGGGCACTCCTCTAGAAGAAGTGATAGGGCGAATCTGTTCGAAAGATATAGAAAGACATCGACAAAGTAATCGTACTCAGGGTGTAAAACCGCAAAACGAACCTGGCTTATATTGTTTAACCCGATTGTGGGTCTTTCACATCCTTTTACGGCATCGAGCATATCGCGCCAGAGCTTTTCTTCATTGAATGTGACGGGAGGGAATGTAAAGTAAGTTCTCTCTCCTGTTCTTTTTCCCTCAAGCGACCATGGCAAATCCCCGTCGAGTTCTTTCCTCTCGGGGAGGATGAAACTTACGTCCCTCTGAACAGGCTCATTAATAGTGGGCGTCTTAAATTCAATGTTTTGAACACTCGAGTAGAGCGCCCTTCTGAAACTCTTGAGTGCTGAGGGTGGAATGAACGGGAATGAGAGAGAGGAATAATTATGATAGTCGAGAGAAGAAAGCGTATATGGTGAGTCACCGCTCTCAAAGAGTGTCTTTTCTAGAAGTGGTCTGATGTCATTCTTCTTATTTGACTCCTCTATTTTAACAGCCACCACTGTTTTCTTGTTGAGGATAGTTCCTTCAAGCCTGTCATCATACAGATTGACGCTTATTTCAACACCTTTACGGTAGGGGGGGATATTTACAGACGGTGTCTTCTCACGCCTTGTAGAGTCTGATATTTTGTATATTTCCTTTCCTAAAAGACTTTGTTTACTTTCCTTTAAAAGAATGTAGCCTCCCGGGGTTTTGGCCTTTACCACTGCCGATGACTTTACGGGAGTGGTAAGATTAGAATTGTCCTTTATAAAGTACTGTATGCCATCGTGACTCTCGAGAGTTTTGTCTGTCTCGAGAAAACAGCTCGAGCCTCTTTCTTCGACGACCTTTCCGAGCCTGAGTCCCATATGACCCGGGTAATCGGCTGAGAGGAGGCTTTCTCTGTTCTTTCTGTATCTGAGATACCCGTCACCACTTTTACGCAGGAACGTCGAATAAAGTCTCTCTTCGTCTTCTTCCTTTATTTCCTTATCATCAAGAACAGCTCTGTAGTAGCGGGCACAGGCTGCAGTATATTCCGGGCTCTTGAGTCTTCCTTCGACCTTCACGCTGTCGATGGAAATATCTCTAAGTGCTTTCAGTTCCTCTTTTATGCAGAGGTCTTCCATGCTGAAGAAGTATCCCTTCTCTTTTGTTTTTTCGTTTATGAACCATGAGCGGCATATCTGCGCGCATTCCCCTCTATTGGCCGAGCGTCCGCATTTGTTGTAGGAAGCAAAGCAGAGACCGGAGAAACCGTAGCACAGGGCGCCGTGAATGAATACCTTGAGCTCGATATCGGGGCATGCTTTACGGATAGCTTTTATCTCATCGAAAGTAAGCTCTCTTGAGAGCACTACTCTTTCAAATCCGAGCCTCTGGAGCTCCTTTACCCCCTCGACTGTATGTACCGCCATCTGTGTTGAGCCGTGAAGTTTGAGGGTGGGGTAATATTTTCTTATTATCTCGACGAGTCCTAAGTCCTGAACGATTACACCATCATTTCCGTAGAAGGCGAGCGCATCAAGAAGAGGTAGCACGCGCTCTATATCGCTGTCAGATAGGAGCGTGTTGACCGTCACATAGATTTTCTTCCCGTTGTCGAGGGCATACCTTCTGATTTTCGATAAATCCTCGAGGGAGAAATTGACTGCGCCTTTTCTCGCCGAGAATTCCCTGAGGCCGAAATAAACGGCATCAGCTCCCTCCTTGAAAGCAACAAGTGCAGTTTCTAGATTTCCTGCAGGAAGTGCAAGTTCCGTCATTGTTTTCCTTCCTTTTTTTCAAGTACAACCACCGCTCTCTTTTCTCTTCCGTCTGCCTTTATGACAAAAGGATACTCATTTCTGAGACGCACGAAGTGTTCTGTTTCTAGGACGACGGGAAGAGAATAAATTCTATCGTAGTCGATCACTCCTTTGTTCTGAAGAGGATTGACCGTGAGATATAAACACCCGAGGCTGGTAACATTCTGGAAGAAGTGGGTCCCCTCGCTGGGCTCTGCATAGAGGCCCTCAACTCCAGTCTCCACTATGACATGAGCTTTCGATATCTGAGACCATGACACAGGAATTCCCAGCCAGTTATCGCTGCTTCCGAGTCGTCCTGCTGCCACAAGAACGTATTCCGAGTCTGATGATGCGTTTATTTTCTCGAGTTCTCCCGCCATTCTTACCATTTCGCTGCGGGCGAAAGCATCCTTCTTGAAGATGACTATATCTGAAATGTTATCTATCTTTCCGTTTCCCATCACGCGTGGCGCAAAGATCAGGGCGCTCTCTTCTTCCTTTTCTGTAACAGTTACATCCTCGAAGCGGTCCGTTGATGATATTGGCCTGAGCTGCAGTATGGAGAAGTCAGGACGGTCCGGATGCTCTATGTTGACGGCAAACTCAATCTCCACAGGCTCTGACATCGTCTTCGAGCCCAGAACAAGAATGTCGTGGATAATCTCGCTAAGATGCAGCATGCCGTATTTTACTACTCCGTTGAATGTCAGACTCTTGAAGCCACTCTCTCTCGGATCTTCTGATGTATATCCGTCGCTGCGGATTGTGCTCATTATGCCTTTTATTGAATCGGGCCACTTAGACGAGAGCGATAAATCTAGAAGCGTCAGGTTGTCTATATCTGAATAAGGGTCGAAGGGAGTGTTTTTATCGAGTGCATAGAACTTTTTCTGACGCGAGGAGCTACCGTTTATAGAAGTAATAGGAATCTGGGGTTTTGCGGGACAGAAACGGAAAGCAGAGCCTTCGTCGACAACAGTCTTTCCCATTCCGTAGGCAAGCATTCCGATGCCGTCCTCTTGAGTTCTGTTTCCGGCCGGGTAGTAATCGAGACTTCTCGCCACTCCCGAGATATTCGGGAACCAGTAATTCTCGTGCCAGGAGCCGGTAATCTGCTGGAGAACGACTGCCATCTTCTCCTCTTCAACTGCATGTCCCGTGCTCTTGAGGTACTCGCGTGCACGCATGAAGTAAGTTGATGCCCAGACTGTTTTGATTGCTTTGATTAAATCATCAAGCCTTTTTTCGTCATCTCCTGTATTTGGAATCATGCATGTCTCATATACACCTGCAAAGGGATAGAAATGGCTGTCCTCGAGAAGGGATGAAGACCTGACAGACATCGGAACATGTATTACTTCCAATACCCTCTTCATATCGAGAAGGAAGTCTGACGGAACTTCAGCATTCAGGAAGAGCTCAAGAACTTCCCTGTCGCTCTCTATTTTGGTGATATCACTCGGCCAGAAGTTGTTGAGCGAAAGAAAACGGTCGAATATTTCGGTAGATATGGCAATTGTCTTCGGAATTGAAAGATACACGTCACTGTATTTCTCACTTATGCGTGACGCCTTCATCTCTGTCGCCAGGAATGCCAGGCCGCGTCCCTTTCCTCCAAGCGACCCTTTTCCGAGCCTCGAGAAGAGATAGGTCTCGTCGTAGTTCTCCCTCTTGAAGGTTGCAATACTTCCCCTTGTTCTATCCTTCCTGAATTTCTTTATCGTCTGGTAGATAAGTTCCCTTGTCTTCTCTATGTCCGAGCCGTCACGCTTTGTCGTAATGGGTTTAAGTGTTGTGGCAAGGGAGAAAAGCGACTGTCCCCTCAGCCAGCGCGAGAAATCATTGCGTTTTACATGGTAGCTGAAGACGGAGAGGGGGACCTTCATCATCGTCTCCTGGAGCTCCTTCATGCTGCATGCACGGGCTATTGTTTCGCCGTTATCAGGATTGATGAATCTGAATGGCCCGAAGTTATATTTGTCTCTAAAGTAGTCGCCGAGCTCAAGGTACCTGTCGGGGGATAGTTTCCATATGAAATCTGCTCCCGTTCTCTTTGCCGTCTCCCAGCCCTGGGGGTCGGTGGACTGAATGAGAACAGGAAGTTCGGGATTGTCCTTTTTGATTTCCCTTGTCAGGTACTCGCCGCTGTTATCCTTTCCGTACGGAGACGGAAACGAGAGATCGGTAATGACACCGAGTATGTTCTCTCTGTATTTCTGATAGAGATTCATCGCTTCATCCCAGGTGCGGGCAAGTACGATTTTGGGACGACCCCGCATTCTGAGTTTCATTCCCCAGTCATTGAGGGCCTCAAGGATTGACGCCCTGTTCTGCTTTATGAGGAGTGTATATATCTCAGGAAGGTATGTTGAGATGAATCTGACGGAGTCCTCGACAAAGAGGATAACTTCTACATCTGCTTCATTGGTGTCGTGGTCGATGTTTATCGCGTCCTCAATGAGCTTAATCATAGCCAGAAACAGCGATGGGTCGCCCATCCAATAGAATAGTGCGTCGATATAAGGACAGTTTTCGCCTTTTAAGACCTTTGCTTTCCTGTGGTCGGGGGATGGTGAGAGGACAACAAAAGGAAGTGACGGGTCATATTTCTTGACTTCCTCTGCCAGTACCTCAACTCTTCCCGAGCCCAGATCAAGCATCGATATAACAAGGTCAAAGCGCTCGCTCTTAAGCCTCTCGAGGGCTTCTTCTTCCGTATTTGTATGGGTTATCTTCGGAGGGTTACTCAGCCCCAGCGACGTATACTCCTTATAAAGTTCCTCTTCGACCCTTCCATCCTCTTCGAGCATGAATCTGTCGTAGTCGGAGCAGATGAGAAGTACACTGTAGATGTGCTTCAGCATCAAAGAAGAGAAGGGTATCCATGTTTCATCAAGCTGGTAGTACATTACTTTTTAAATTTATTAACAAGAAATAAGACAATGCTCGAGAGCATGAAAAAAAGTGTAATCAAGCCGAGAACAAATAGTGTGTTTTCGCTGACTCCCACTACAGATATAAGGACAATCAGGGTAAGAAGCAGTGCTCCCAATGCCCAGAGAGATATTTTATAAAGGATATTCAACATGGCAACCTCTTTTTGCATTATAAATAATGAGGGGAAGGTTATCTACAGAATAGTAAGATGGAGTTTTAAATTCTGGGTGAACTTCAACTCGATAAAACCTGGATCGATATTTCGGCAGTAAAGTGCAATTACTGCCGAAATATCTGATAACTCCACTGATGGACTATAGCATCAAATATGTTTGTTACACAGCTACCGAACCTCACCATTGGCTGTTATTGCGGAAACACATTAAACTGAACCCACTTTGTGGGAACCTTTTCTTCCTCTGACAACTCTGTGGATAAGGGGGTTCTATTGCCTTTTTCTGTATACAGTGGCATATTCAGTCTGTAGAACATGCCTTCAATGCCTCTGTTCCGCCTCTTGGGGATAGCAAAAACTGCCACTAATTTCCATATGTGTGGTTCCCACGGGGGTTCATTTCAATCCATTTATCTCAAATTCAGCTGTGAGTTCGTTCCTGGACGTAAAAGTTATCGTGATTGCTGTCGTTATGGGCTGAATTTATCGACCAAATCTTAAGATTAGACTTTGGGACTTACTGTAGACCTCTGAGGTACTCAAACCACTGTTATTTATCTTCTTTCTTAGGCTTACTCAATAATCATCAAGCTCGATAGCACGAATATCTTTGAGGATGTTATATTCCTTAGCTTTCTCTGGATATTTTTCAGACACCTTCCTAAAAGGGATTACCACCTTTTCATTGTCGAGTTTTATAGCGAGGTCGATTATAATCTCCGAGAGATAGACGAACTCCATGGCTGTAGCTTCCTCTGTTAGGAATTTGCAGAATCCCTTCCAGTCATCAAGTGCTATTTTAAGAAATGCCTCCCAACACCTCTCCTCACCGTAATCACTTCCATCATTTTCATTCCAGAGTCGTTCTCGCTCTTTCAATGTACTTAAAAGTTCTTCTCTATTCATATCTAACTCCTCTTCTTTTCATTTGATTGGTCCCTGTCCGGAAATACCGTGGCTGTTTTACCTTTAGTTTTTATCACTCCAACCCAAACGCCCTTGTATTTCCCCCACATCTTGTTCCCGTCCGGCTGATTTACATTACGTTTCAATTTTGAGACATATTCTGCAGCCTTGACAATAACCTTCTCATCCCAGCTGGCTGGGAACCATGACTGCGCTGTACCACTTTTTTTGAGATTATTTTTATGATTTGGCACATTCCCAACTCTTACTCCATTATCATAAGTATGGACGATGTTAAACTCGATGTTCTGCTTTGTCATATATTCTATAGCCTCCTGACCATGCCCGCCACTATTGAGTCTATATGGTTTTCCTGTCTTATGTTCTTTTATATATTCTCCTTCGAGAGAATGAATGATTGCCTCATGATGAATAATGTTGCTCCCTTTTGAGGTATAATATTTGCCACTAACACCTGTTCCCATTTCTTGCCTCCTCATGCTTTCTCTTTATCCAGTTCGGGAACTGGATAAAGTTGGTTCGAACCTCAAAGCCAGAGAAGACTTCTGTCGGCATTGCTCCGTAAACAATAACACTCGCCGGCTCAATAATATCAAGCATAGCTTTTAAGCCTTTACGAAGATGAAGTTTCTCTATTCTTGTCTTTGAACATCCGTATGTTCCTATTGCAACTGTAGAATGCTTCTCGATTCCCTGAAAGGCAAAAGGAGTATCTCCGGCGATAATCTCTTCATACGACCTTTCGTCTCCCCACCTAATGTTTGGTATCGTATATACTCCGTTCTCTTGAAGGAAATGTCCAAATTGTCGATTTCTGTATGTGTTGAAAATCTGAAGAGCAAGTGGCATGTCATAATAGAGCGAGCAGTCGGGAGATATGGCTCCTCTGAATCGCCTTGCCTTTGCTAATGCTTTCCAGGGCTCGATGAAGATGTCCTTAAAACGCACATCATGCTCATAGAACATCAGAATGTCTTTTTCGTGTCCCGGAGTATTGCACTGACTATAAGGTATGAGTCCGGTGGGAATTATTGTCTCTTTGTTGCGCCTGATTAAGGGCATTTCGAATACCCCGTCAAAGACTGCATTCTCAACGAGTTCTGCATTGAAGCCGTCATTAATTATTTTTTTCTTCATTGAATCATCTCCTTTTAACTGGAGATAACCTTACTCTGAGATGTTTCGTATTTGAATGCACTCTTGGAGGTGAATTTCTACACCCGTACGGGTGATTTCACTCGAGACGACATATTTTCTTCAGATTGTTAATCTCTTGAGAGTTTGATGTGGCATGATGGTAAGAACCCTTGAGCCTGCTTGTCCTGAATGCCTTCTCGATATCTGACCATCTTGTGTAAGACAAGACATCTCCGAAAAACTGTGCTAGAGACTGCTTGCTCTTCTTCCAACATAAGAAGTTGTCCTGAATCTCTACATAACCCGCTTTGATTAGAGAAGGAAGCTTCTCTTCAAGACATGAGCATTCTCTCATGAGGTAAAGAACTGCAGAATTCAGTTTTGTCTTATCATATCTTCCCTCCACATCCAATATTACTGGCTTATTGCAGGTCCTTGTCTCGAGAAGATACCTGTTAGAGAAAGCATCAATTCCTAGACGCGTGAAATACAGGAGATATGAGTCCCAGCCTTCCCTGTAGCTGTAGATATACCCCATAAGCTGAAGCTCCTTTAGTCCATATCTGAATGTGTCAAAATGAAAATAATCGAGATATTGGAAGCCCTTTATAAGACAGAAGTTGGAATCAACAGTAGGTGGTGATTTTATCGTATCATAGACAAATAGAGCAGCCTTAGAGAGCCCATGTCTTCGAGCTGTATTTATGATGTCAAAATCGAGAAGTTCTTCATTTCTTCTGTTTGTTTTCTTATTTTGATCAACCATGACACTATGGGAGGAAAAAGCTTCCATTGGATTGTTGGAAGGAAGGTTCGGAATATGGGGGCTCATTTTCTCTGGTAAGGCATCCTGTGATACTTGGGGCTTATTATCATGTGTAGACGTTTCCATTTTTTCTTGCCCCCTCTTTTTTGCATTCCACGCTTCTCTTTCTTGCGATAAGAGGAAATCTTCGGTTTCCTTTACAAGAGCATCAGAAATAATTTTTTCACCTTCATTCAGTAAACAAATAGACATATGTTGTCTCCTTATACCAGTCATTATAGTCGCAATTAATTTCAATACCCCCAATTCAAATGGATTTTAGAAAAGTGCATTGAAGGGAGGAGTCAAGAGTAAGGCTTTGAGGAATTATCACGGAAATACTTCCATTCTGTTTTACATAAGGATGGGGAAAATATAGGAGGCCAATTTATAGCTTTTTAATTATCAGCGCTATAACAAAATGAATTACATAGTGTGTAAAAAAGTGTCCGTGGTTTTAGGTGTTTTTTAAAATCCTTGTGATATCATCAAAAAATAAGAAAAAAATTAAAGATATGATTAAAATTGAAGAGAAAAATTAAAGTAGAAATAATAATTGACGGATTATAAAAGTGGATTTACGCTTATTGCATAAAAGGAGATTACAATGTACGAAATTAATACATTCATGGCAGAGCTCGAGAGAAAGAACCCCGCTCAGCCGGAGTTCATCCAGGCGGCAAGAGAGGTTATCGAATCTGTTATCGACACAGTCAACTCTAATCCGCTTTATTTGAAGAATAAGATTCTCGACAGGATTATCGAGCCGGACAGGATTATTACGTTCAAGGTTGAATGGGAGGATGACAATCATGAACTTCAGGTCAACCGTGGCTACAGAGTACAGTTCAACAATGCAATTGGTCCTTATAAGGGCGGACTGAGATTCCACGCCAACGTTACACTGGGTACTCTTAAGTTCCTCGGTTTCGAGCAGATCTTCAAGAACTCACTCACAACACTTCCGATGGGTGGCGCAAAGGGCGGCTCCGATTTCTCACCGAAGGGAAAGAGTGACGCTGAAATCATGAGATTCTGCCGCTCGTTCATGACAGAGCTTCAGAAGTATATCGGACCCGACACAGATGTCCCGGCAGGAGACCTCGGAGTCGGCGGAAGGGAAATCGGATTCATGTACGGCCAGTACAAGAGACTGAGAGACGAGAACACCGGTGTCCTCACAGGTAAGGGCTGGGGATGGGGCGGATCCTTAATCAGACCTGAGGCAACAGGCTTCGGAACTATGTATTTTGCTTCTGAAATGCTTAAAGAGCACGGAGACAGCTTCGAGGGCAAGAGAATCGCAGTCTCGGGCTTCGGCAATGTCGCATGGGGCGCAGTCACAAAGGCATC
Source organism: Eggerthellaceae bacterium (assembly GCA_963646155.1). Taxonomy (GTDB): domain Bacteria; phylum Spirochaetota; class Spirochaetia; order Sphaerochaetales; family Sphaerochaetaceae; genus Ornithospirochaeta. Next base: position 26,181 of record CAVIUT010000002.1, read on the forward strand.
CCAGCTCGGCGCTAAGGTTGTCACAATCTCAGGACCTGACGGCTATGTTCTTGATGAAGACGGAATCAACACGCCTGAAAAGATAGCTTATATGCTTGAACTCAGAGCATCCAACAACGATGTTGTTGCACCTTATGCAGAGAAATTCGGAGCTAAGTTCGTACCTGGAAAGAAGCCTTGGGAAGTCAAGGTTGACATGGCATTCCCGTGTGCTCTTCAGAATGAGCTCAACGGTGACGATGCTGCAACTCTTATCGCTAACGGCGTCAAGTATGTCGTTGAGACAAGTAATATGGGTTGTACACCAGAGGCAATCGCAGCATTCCAGAAGGCAAGAATTCCGTTCGCACCTGGCAAAGCTGCAAACGCAGGCGGCGTTGCAGTTTCCGGCCTTGAGATGAGCCAGAACGCTATGCACTATAACTGGAGCAGTGAAGAAGTTGATGAGAAGCTTCATGGAATCATGAAGAACATCCACGCATCCTGTGTCCGCGAAGGCAGGTGCAGCGATGGTTATATCGACTACGTAAAGGGTGCAAACATTGCAGGCTTCAAGAAAGTTGCTGATGCAATGTGCCAGCAGGGATATTAATCCACCATACCATACCTCCATAAATAGAATAAACAAGCTGCCGTCCGGAGCCCCCGGGCGGTTCCTTTCATTTTAAGAAGATGGTATTCTTAAGCCATGACTGATGAAGAGAAGAAAAAGAAGAAAGAAGACGAGGGTGAGGCCCTCGTAAGGAAGCTCATTATCCTCGGCGGCGCCGTATTCGTCTTCTTTTCGATATTGCTCGGCTTCAAGCTTCTCGGGTTCTTTGACCTTTTGAAATAAACTACTTCCTATAAACTTTGAGTATGCTCTCGAGTAGTGTTACATACTTCCCGCGTATCGTTTCGGGTGAGATAACCTCGACACTTGTTCCACACTGCACCAAGCGCAGAAAAAGTTCAATCGAGTTCTCGATTCTCATCGAGCATGTGTAATCGCCGCTTTCGTTTTCAACAACAGATACTTTTTCATGGTTCAGCGTTGAGAAGGAGTTGAGCGCGCTCTTCTCCTTCACCCTTAGAACAAGGGGAATCATATCGATGGCGTCATAGCTCTCCGAGTCCCTTTTAGTGAAGGGCTTGAGGTTATCAGGAATAGTGTATGTTTCATTGAGCATCTGGACGGAGACTATCGTTGTTATGTTGAGTGTTATTATGTCCTTAGTGTGTCTCAGTCTTCCCGTGACGGTCATAGGTTTTCGGCCGTTATTGTCTTCGGTGAAGCCTATGAAGTACGGTGCCATCTCGATTTCCTCGCTTCCCGGGGTCGTGGAAGATATCTTTGCCAGGTGCCCCGAAACCCAGCAGTCGATGAGAACTTCGATTACCGTGTTGTATTGACTCTTCTCGACCATCGTCGAATCGAATTTCTTTTCAATGTTTTCTGCAACCGTCAGGATGTTGTCAGATACATTCGGCGCGTAGGAACGCATGTTCATCGCAATCTTTCTTAATCCCGATGCAAGGTGCGGGTTCTGCACAATCGTGCTGTTGGCAAGTGCCTCAACGGACATGTTGAAGGCAAGTGTTTCATATACCGAGAGCTCTAAGGGAGATGAAGCCTCCGCTTCCTTTATCTTTATGAGATTATTGTCTTCATATATTTCAATATGTTCAGAGAGGTCCTCTACATACCTGCTTATCGTCGAACGGTGTACGCCGAGGCGTCGTGCAATCTCGGCTCTTCTTAATCCTTCCGGATGGGAACGCAGCAATAGTTCAAGCTGCGCAACTCTTTCTCCTTTCATTTTTCCCTCCTTCCCGATTGTAGCAACAAAAATGCTACAGTTGAAGAAGAAAAACAACAAAAGGCAACAAAAAAAGAAACAATTTGTTGCAACTTTGATAAAAGTGGTCTTTTAGATTCAACTTTTCCTCTTTTGAGGCAATAATAGAAGGATGAGTAAAGAAACGGAAAAACTGGAAATCAAGATAAGCTATCTCGAGAGGGAGAATGCCGTCCTTAACGATATCGTAACGGACCTCAACAAAAGGGTGGGAGTACTTTCAGCACAGTTTGAAGAGCTGAAGAAGAAAGTTAAGGATTTAATGGGCAATGAAGGTGAGGAGAGGGAGAACAGACGTCCCCCTCACTATTGATTACTCCCCGGGCTCCATCTTTATGACGCGGCCGCAGTTCCAGAGGGTTGCACACTTCTGGAGTGCGCTCTTCTTGTCGACTTCGCTCTTGTATTCGGCTTCAACTGTGTGGCAGCCGCAGTCGAGGCATGTTATATAAAGGCACCAGCCGTTTTCGTATTCAACACATGCCGGGCCGTTGCAGCGCGGGCAGTCGAGAATCAAAATACCGTCATTCATTTTTTGTCCTTCCAATTCGAGACAGCGTGGAATACTACTTCCTCTCCGCCATCCCGGGTTTTTCTATAGATTGTTGTAAAGAAAGCATTGCTTCCTTTTTCCCTACTTATACTACGTGCATAGAGCTCATCTTCAAAGTGGCACTGCTTTCTCCATTCGCAGTCTATAAAGGAAGGTCTTTTCCTGTCCAAGAATTCCGGCGGGAAGGAGAGCATCATCCAGTTTATGTAGCTGATGTTGTTGACGTGCCTGTTGTAGTCATAGTCGTAGTAGTTGATGCTGATCCTTTCGTCGGAGAAAACGTCGCCCTTATAATCTTCAACGCTATCAAACTTCGGGAAGTCGGGGTTGAAGAGGCGTGACTTGTCGCCGCACTCGGGAAGTCTGGCCTCGATGTATTCCGGCTTTTCTGGCCGCATCCGCTCCATATTCATTACAATCCAGAGGCTCTCTGCATTGAAAAGGAGCTCTCCTTTTTTATTGAATGCTCTCACACATCGCGGACAGAAGAGCTTGAAGCCCCTCTGACACCATGTTTCGGCATCATATTCCTCCATCCACTCTGCATAGCGCTCGATTTTCATGCGGGTGCGGAGAATCATCCAGGTGCGGTGTTCAGTGTCCATCATCTTCTTGAGATTAGCGCCCCTGAGAGTTGCGTGTACGCCGCCTTCTTCCTGTGATAGTCCGAAGTACTTCACGGGCTTTACAACGTATTCGTTGTCTGTATCTGTTGCCTGGAAGTACCCGCTGTCGTGTCCTATATTGAACTCATCTATCGTCATCATTTCGTCTCTTCCTTACGGTAGAAGCGGAGCATACTCCGCCCATACTTTCTTTTGTCTATGAGAGTAAAGCCGTCCACGCTCTCCGGCCACTGGGACTCCTCCTCAACGGGATAGTGTATGATGAAGAGCCCTCTCTCCTTTACTATTCCAGCCTTTGCGACAGTCTCAAGGAGCTTAACTTTCTCCTCCATGGGAAATGGTGGGTCGGCATAGACGATGTTGTATTTAGAGAGAGTTGATAGTATGTAGCGGTATGCATCCATTACAAAGAGCTTCTTCTCTTCCTCTACAAAGGAGAGATTCTTCTCGATTGTCGCCTTCTTCCCCCTGTCCATCTCTACTAGGTGTATGGGACTTGCGCCTCGTGATGCCGCTTCGATTGCAACACATCCCGAGCCCGAGAAAAGGTCGAGAAATGAACACCCCGTAAGATCTCCCAGGATTGAAAACAGCGATTCCCTCATCCTGTCCATCGCGGGTCTGATTACGCCGGGAGGACAGACGATGTTGCGCCTGACATATTTGCCGCCGGTTATTCTCACCTTATTCCTCCGGCCATAGATTGATAGAGGGCGCCACCTTCGTCATCCCTGCTATTGTAAGTTCTATCAGATCTTCCTTTGTTAAGCCGAGCATATCAGCACCCTTGAGGATTATGTCTCTGTTGACACCCTGGGCAAAACCGTTACTCGACCACTTCTTCTTGACCGACTTCACGCTGATTCCCTTCATCTTCTCAGGTCTCATGAGTGCCGTTGCGTTTACGAGTCCCGTGAGTTCATCGATGGCGAATAAAAGCTTCTCCATAGTCTTTTCAGGTTTGACATCCGTGCATATTGACCAGCCGTGGGAACATACGGCATGGATGAAATCATCATCGGCCCCGATTTCCCTCAAAAGCCCGGGTGCTTTCTTACAGTGCTCGTTTGGGAACATACCATAGTCGATGTCATGAAGGAATCCGACAAGGCCCCAGTATTCGGGATCCTCACCGTATTTGACGGCCCCTTCTCTCATTACTGCCTCGACGGAGAGTGCATGATGAAAGAGGCTTTCGCTTGAATTATATTTATGCCATAGGGCAACTGCTTCGTCGCGTGTGAACATATATTTACCTCGAGGAATAATATTATTTATTTTGCTTCAGCTCTTCAATGCCTTGCGTAGCGGCGCATTACTGCCGCTGATGAGGCCGGGGTCGGACGAAAGTATCTCCTCAGCTTCCTTCTTTGCGTCTGCTACAAGGGCGGTATCCTCTGTGAGGGAGGCAAACTTCAGCTTCAAAAAGCCTGATTGTCTATTTCCCGCTATCTCCCCCGGGCCCCTTATCGAAAGGTCTTTTTCCGCAATTACAAAGCCGTCGTTCGTCATCTTCATAACGTTGAGCCTTTCCTTTGCCTCGGCGCTGAGTCCGCTTTCGAAGACTAAGAAGCAATATGACTGGAGAGACGAGCGTCCGACTCTTCCCCTCAGCTGATGGAGGGCAGCCAGTCCGAATCTGTCGGCATGTTCTATGACCATGCACGTTGCAGAGGGTATGTCGATGCCAACCTCCACTACGCTTGTTGCGACAAGGTATTTGATTTCCCCTTTTCTGAACTTCTCGAGTATTTCCATCTTATCCTCTTCGGGAAGTTTGGAATGTATGAAGGCAGACGGGACTGAGGGGTATTTTTCCTGAAGGAAAGAATACATCGTCATGACATCTCTTAAATCACTCTCCCCCTCGTCGTCTATACGGGGGTAGACGAAATAAGCCTGGTGGCCGCGCTCGAATTCAACGGCGATTGCGGCGTACATCTTATCTCTGCTTGACGGGCCTACGGTGTATGTGATTATGCTTTTCCGTCCCTTCGGCATGGTCCTTATGGTAGAAACGGACATATCTGCAAAGAGAGTGAGGGCGAGGGTACGGGGAATTGGTGTTGCCGTCATACTCAGCATATGGGGCTCTTTTCCCTTTGTTTTCAGTGCCTCACGCTGGTTGACCCCGAAGCGGTGCTGCTCGTCGATTATGACATACTCGAGGTCACGGAATGTGACATCTTCGCTGAAGAGCGAGTGGGTACCGATTGCAAGGTCCACTTCTCCTTTTTTGAGGGCCTCCAGCAACAGCCGTCTGCTCTTACCTTTGACGTCTCCTGTGATATAAGAAATCCTGATTCCGAGAGGAGCGAGGAGAGAGAAGGCGTTTTCCGCATGCTGACGCGCAAGAAGTTCCGTCGGGGCCATGAATGCAACCTGTCCCCCCTTCGATATGATGAAGAGTGCACTCAGCCATGCAACAAGAGTCTTTCCGCTTCCGACATCACCCTGCAGGAGCCGCTGCATTGGAGTCTTTTTAGAGAGGTCACTCCTTATTTCCTCGAGTACCTTATTCTGATCGTCTGTCAATTCGAATGGGAGTGACGATATAAGTTTTTTCTCGAGTTCGGAAGGTCTTATCTTTGTAAATGAAGATTTCGGCTTCTCCCTCATAACCTTTATCTCCATTAATAAAAGCTCCGTAAAGGCAAGTGTTTCCCTTGCTTTCTTGAGTGTTGTCTCGTCTGTCGGGAAGTGCAACTCTCTCAAAGCCTTATCCCGTGTGTATAGATTATATTTCTCCCTGATGGATGGAGGGAGAATTTCCTCCATAGGAGAGAGGAGCGAGAGTGCCGTTTCCATCGGGATGCGGAAGTCCTTCTGGGTAAGAGAACCCGATAGAGGGTAGAGAGGAAGTATTTTTCCTATTCCGCTTTCTTCTTTTGTTTTCTTTATTTCAAACGACGAACATTGATAAACGCCGTAGTTCTTGCCGGCTGTTCCGTTGAGGTACCAGCTTGTGCCGACTTTGAGCATCTGTTCGAGGTACGGCCTGTTGAAGCAGAGTAAATCGACCCTTACTCCCTCGTCGTCCTCCGCTCTCACTTTGATTGTGCGCCCTTTCTTCGAAGAGAATGCAGCGTGTGAAAGGATTGTGATGCGGCAGTTGACGGATGGGTCATCAATATCTGCCTTTCTTATAGTCCTTTCCTCTCGTCTATCGTCATAGGAGCGCGGGGCATAGAGCACGAGGTCCTCGACTGTGTTGAGGCCAAGTTTTTTGAATTCTTCTGCTTTTTTCCGACCTATGCGTGGAAGGGAGGTTAAAGGAATATCTGCCATCGCTATAGAGGTATTCTCAATACCAGGGTACAGAGCCACGACACAAGGTATTGTGTCATGAAATAGAAAACGATTACGAGTATGAGTGATATTACGCATACACTCTTCTCCGAGAGGTAATGCCTTCCCGCCATCTGACGGACAAAGTTCGTCACGGGCTCAGAAGCGGAACCTACCTGAGAGTAGGCATAGCGGCCACCGGGATTACGGGAAAACGCTCCAATCGTCCTGAAGACGAGGGCGAAGAAGAGCACCCAGAAATAGATGGAGAGGCCGTATGACCAGAGGGCGGAGAGGAAGAAGTAGAGTACGCTCGAGAGAGTCAGCGTCCCATAGCGCCCGTAGAACTCGAAGATTCCCTGAAAGACGTAAATAACACCGATAGCAAAAATCGGGGAGAAATCGAGTCTTCCGACTGTGGATTTCTTACTCTTGAAAACACCGAGAAACGGGTCGACAAGTTTTCCCATCCAGTAGACGAAATTATTACGCTGTGGATAGGGGAAAATCCAGGAGAGGAGAATTCTTATCCAGATCAGGATAGAGTAGGCATTGAGTACTCTTGCCACATAGAGCGAGATTCTCATCAGAATATCATTATAAAGCATAAGGCCTCCATCCTTTAAATTAATTAACCCAGACCTTTAAGACAACATCGAGAGATGTAAGGGATGTGTAGAGATTGTGTGAATATTCAACATTATCTGTACCCCTGAGGAGTAACTCCTCGCCTCTTATACCGTCGATTGAAAGCAGCACAGGAGTCTTTCCTTCGTTATCCGCTAAAACGTGACGAATCTCATCGAGGCCCTCTTTCGTGACAGGTGCATTCTTTTTGAGCCTTATATGGACCTTTTCGACTGCTATCGGCTTGAGGTCCTTAGGGGATACTATGTCGCTGATGATGAATGACACCTTGCCGTCTTTGATCTCGAATTTGCCCTTGAAGCCGTAGATGCCGTCCATCTCCGTCTTTCCTCCGAGCGTTTCATAGGTCTTCGGGAAGATTACAGCCTCTGTGTCGCCACTGTCACTTTGTAGTGTCAGGAACGATAGCTTGCTGCCGTTTCCTTTTTTAGATATCACGGTCCTCTCGGCAATCACCTGAGCTATAATCTGAGTCTCCGAGCCGTAGGGGATGGTATCTTTATCGCTGAGATTGACAGTCACGCATTCCTCTATTTCCTTCTTGTAGCCGTCGAGTGGGTGACCGGAGATATAGAAGCCGAGAAGCTCCTTCTCCATCTTCAACTTTTCCATATTGGGGAAGGGCTCGACAGAACGCATCTCGAAGGTGTTCATTGTGCTCTCTTCCTCCCCGAAGAGACTGAGCTGTCCGAATGCCGACTGGCTCTTCTGGGCTTTATCGAACTTCAATGCTTCGTCGAGGTTAGCCAACAGCACTGCCCTGTCAACTCCCAGTTCGTCGAAGCACCCTGCCTTTATAAGGCATTCAAGAAGCCTTGAATTGAGTGTGTTTTCACCCTGCCTTGATAAAAAGTCCATGAAAGATTTATACGGTCCGTTTTTGCGCCTCTCGCTGATTATCGAATCAACGATATTTGCACCGACATTCTTTATCGCTGCCAGGCCGTAAATAATTTCGCCGTTGTCGACACTGAACTGTGTCTCAGAACGGTTGATTGACGGAGGAACGACCCTTATGTTGTATTTCGGGGCAAGATTCAGATACTCCTTGAACTTGTCGGGGCTGTTCATTTCGTTTGTAAGGTTCGCCGCAAGGAACTCAGTGTTGTAGTTGGCCTTGAGATATGCCGTCTGGTAGGCGATTATCGAATAGGCGACGGCATGGGACTTGTTGAAGCCGTATCCGGCAAAAGGTTCGAGGTACTTGAAAATTTCGATTGCGTGTTCCCGCGTGTGTCCTTTGGCCATTGCCTTTTCAATGAATTTGTCGAGCTCCTTTGCTAGTGCCTCGACTTTCTTCTTTCCCATGATACGACGGAGTATATCGGCTTCACCAAGAGTGTATCCCGCGATAATCTGCGCCGTCTGCATTACCTGTTCCTGATAGACGATGACACCGTAGGTTGTCTTTAAAATAGGCTCGAGTGCAGGGTCGGCGTAGGTGATGGGCTCTATTCCAAGCTTAGAGTTGATGTATTTATCGATGAACTGCATCGGACCGGGCCTGTAGAGTGCATTGAGGGCGACAAGATCTTCTATCGATCCCGGTTTTGCCCTCTTCAATATCTCCTGCATGCCTGATGACTCGAACTGGAAGACATATGCACTGTCACCGCGGCAGAGCATGTCGAAGGTGTTTTTGTCTGAAGTTGAAATCTTGTTTAAATCAAAGTCAGGCTCCCTTTTATGAATGAGGTCCACAGCATGCTTCAGGAGCGTCAGGGTTTTGAGGCCCAGGAAGTCCATCTTTACAAGTCCGCATTCCTCAATCTGGAGCATTGTATATTGGCTGGCAAGTCCTCCGCTCTTCTGGTCGGGGACGCAGAGAGGAACGTATCTGTCGAGGGGCTCACGACCGATTACAACACCCGCTGCATGAAGGGATGTGTGACGATTCAGGCCGTCGAGTCTTATTGCTGTATCGAAAAGCTCTTCATATATTCCACCGCGGTCTCTTATTTCCTGGAGCTTCGGCTCGGCTTTGAGGGCATCGGTTACATGCATATGCTTGACGCCGGGAATCTCGTCCGGGACAAGGGATGTAATCTTGTTCGATTCCTCGAAGGGAATATCAAGAACACGTGCTACGTCCTTCAGTACAGCCTTTGGTTTGAGAGTTCCGAAAGTTACAATCTGTCCCACAGAATCGTGTCCGTAGTGCTCTGTTACATAGTCGATGACTTCTCCTCGTCTCTCGAAGCAGAAGTCGACGTCGAAGTCTGGAAGCGAGACTCTTTCAGGGTTTAAAAACCTTTCAAAGAGGAGATTGTACTGTATAGGGTCGACATCGGTAATTTCCGTTGTGTAGGCAACAAGGCTTCCCGCTCCCGATCCTCTTCCCGGTCCTACCGGAATATCGTGAACCTTCGCCCAGTGTATGTAGTCGCGGACGATGAGAAAGTATGCAGGGAAGTCCATCTTTATGATGATATCCAGTTCATGCTGAAGACGAGCTTTCAGATTTCCAAGTTCTTCTCCCTCTGCGTCTGGATATCTTTTCTTCAACCCTTCGTATGAGAGTGCCGTAAGGTATTCGGCGTCGCTCTTATACTCTTCGGGTATCTGGCACTTTGGCAGTATCGGCCCGGGGAAGCGTATCTCAAGGTGACACCTGTCGGCGACCTTTTTTGTGTTCTCGATTGCCTCGGGGCACCATGAAAAGAGCTCTTCCATCTCTTCGGGGGTGCGGAAGTAGAACTCACCCTCCTTATATCTCATCCTCTCCTTGTCGCCCTTTTTCGACTGGGTTCCTATGCAGATGAGTGTGTCGTGTGCATTGGAGTCATCCTTTTCTATGTAGTGGATGTCGTTTGTGCATACAAGGGGTACATCAAGCTCTGCAGCAAGCTTCGGAAGAGCGGAAAGGACAATCTTGTCTTCATCCAGCCCATGGTCCTGGAGCTCGAGATAGTATCTGTCGCCGAAGAGATTCTTGAACCACTTTATCCTTTCCCTTGCGCCGTCGAGGTTGTTCGCGACAATCAGGCGTGGTATTTCGCCCGCAAGACACGCCGAGAGGCAGATGAGGTCTTCGCTGTGGGTGGTGAGAGCTTCGTCGTCGATACGCGGCTTATAGTAATAGCCGTCCTTCCAGGCAATGCTGTTGAGCTCCATAAGATTGTGGTAGCCCTTGTCCGACATAGCGATGAGAATCAGATGATAATACTTACTCGAAGCGTCCTTCACGTGCCTGTCGTGCGTGTAGTAGAACTCGCACCCGACAAGTGGGTTTATGCCGTTGGCTTTACATTCTTTGTAGAATGTGACAGCCCCGTACATATTGCCGTGGTCGGTTATTGCCAGTGCGTCCATTCCGACTTCTTTGCATTTAGCAATGTATCTCGGGATGGATGCCGCTCCGTCGAGGAGTGAGAAATCTGTGTGGTTGTGAAGATGAACGAAGTTACTCAATTTTCTTTCCTATATCAGGCCCTGCTCGAGAGCACTCGGTGCGAGCATCTTTGCGTTTATGGTATTCATCAGGTCCTCGAGAATGTAGTTCAATCTCGATTTCTGCAGCTTCGTGATGCTCATGACTGCATTGATGAATGTGTAGGTAATCTGGAGAAACTGCTTGAATTCACTGCGCCCCAGCGGGAACTGCAGCTGCATTAGGATGTTGTCCAGGTCTTTGGAGTACAAGAGGCCCTGACGGGGGAATGTGAGCGCAATATGAGGAGAGAGAAGATTCTCCTGTCCCATATTCGCCGTAAATGCTACGGCCACTGTGTTCTCCACATCGTCTATGTAGCTTCCTTCCTCCCTGAAATACGAGCAGTCATACCCCTGAAGCGACACCCTTGCTCTTGTGATGAGAGCATTCTGGGGAAGCGAAATCTGTGCGTTCTTGAGGGTGTTCAGTAAAAGCGAAAGTGGTGTCCACTTCGAGTGCGTGCTATGCTTGTTGACTGTCCTCATTTCAACGTTGCCCCCCAGAACTATGAGAGTCCCGGGAAGAGTTGAGAGCGGGGAATTTGTTGCAATTGCGCCGCCGAGGGTTGCGCGTCCTGTCAAAAGGGGACTCCCGACAGCCTCGATGTTCTCTCTCAATATCTGGGGAATAGATGCGCGGTGGCTTTTGAGTATCTCATTGAGTGTAACCATGGCACCGATTTCAATCATCCTGTCGTTGCGGGCCATCTTCTTCAGACTCTCGATTTCACTGAGACAGATGATTTCAGGGTTGTTTTCTCGAGACGGATAACTCTTGTCCCTGCTCATGAGCGCAGTCCCGCCTGCCCAGATCTTTGCATTCGGGTATCTCTGGACTGTCTGGCTGAACTCCTGAAGGGTCGGAGGTGTATGTATTGAGGGGGAATTAAGACCTTCGAACATTTCTCTTTCTCCTTATTTCTACGGCCTTCGTGACTATTTGCACTTCGTCGTCACTCTCCATGCATGAGCACCTGACGGCACTGAGTATTCTCTTTATTTCGTCCCTCTTCGTTTCGCCGGAGGAGATTATGGACTCATAGATTATGCTTCTGGAGGCATAGCAGTCGGGGCAGGGTTCGACACCGACGGCATCATAGGCACGGCTTATATCTCTCATCTCTCTTGATTTCTGGAACTGGTCGAAGGTGACTATTGTTTTATTTCTTATCTCGAAAGCGGGAACCATGCACGAGAGTTCTGCCTTTCCATCGATAAGTACGGCACATAGTCCACACATTTTTCCCCTGCAGTGTGAGGAGAGCGACTCTATGTCGAGGTTCTCCTCAAGTATGAGGGACAAGGGCTTATTCGAATTGAGGGAAAGAGTCAGCGCTTTTCCGTCAATGGTACATTCTATCTTCACCTGTCTTTTCCTCCTATAATTTTGTCGACATCTGCGGCAAGGGTCGGAATCGTGAGGGATGATTTTTCTCCCAGAACCTGCCAGAGCGCGGTTGTGTATGCGCCGGTGACAAGCATCTTCGTTGTATTTTCTATGGATGAATAAAGAGAGGCATCCTTCTTATCCGGTGTAAACGATACATCTATCGAGAATTTTTCGCTGATCTTTGCGCCCAGCGAGGAGAGCGTCTCGATTGCAATCGATTTGATTTTTCTCACAACACCACGCGTCGACGGGAGAGCAAGGGACATGTCTAGCCAGAGCTTCTGTGCTATCGGATTGAGGGAAACCTTGGGTATTGTGATTTCACATACGGCAGCGCCGTAGCCCGAATACTCGTAGTCGCAGGGGAGCGAGAGATTCTGGGCATTGAAATTGAGGTCCACAGGCCCGTTGTTTCCGTCAATGAGGGAGGAGAGCTTATTTGCAGCCTTCATAAGCTGTGTTAAAAAGGCTGTGTTATAGGATGAAAGAATATCGGGACCGGTATCGGGACTTCTTCTGCCGTTCTCGAGGAAGAGGACGGTATCCTGAGTGTTATCCCCTTTGTTGAAATACTGTGAAATCAGATCCTTGAGGGTTTTATCCTGGCTGATGGAAAGTGGAACAGACCCGTTGATTGTGATGTACTTTTTTGCAGTGTAGGAAATCTGTGAAAGGAATGAGTGCTCCTTTGCATATGTCGTCGAGAGGCCGGATATCGCAAGACCTGAGGATAGCCCTATGCCGTATAGATAGCCCTGGAGACCAAGTATTCCCGAGTGTAGAGATGCCGCGCTCCACTTTCTTTCGTAGTCGGACCTCTTTGCAAGGTTCTTAACCTTTTCGCTTAATGCAGATAGGTCGTGTTTCGGCGTCCATTGTGTAAATCTGGTGGAATCCATGTTGACAAGAAGAGGATAACATAAAGGATTACTCTCTGCGTGTTGAGACAGATGTGTGTTATGGAGTGCAACTGCTGCCACGCTGAATGAATATATGCTGGACCCGGAGAAGAGAGAGGGCATGGTTGGAAATGCTGCCGAACTTATATTTACGCTGTATGAGTCGAGATTGTACTTCGGAACTATCGCCGCCATAATCTGGCGCTGTATTTCCTCTCCGTTTATTGCATAGGCTCCCTGGTTGACGATGACATCAACTTCTTCGTGGCGGGGCTTATTCTCTTCGTCAAGCCAGCTTGTGAATGAGAATTCCAGTCCTGTAAGACGGCTTGTTCTCTCATCCCTCATCTCGCATGGAAGCTTTGTCTTCATCGTCGCAACTGCCGTGAAAGCAGCATAAAGAGCGGGGGTAAGGAGCATTTCGTCATAGCGTGCCAGGTACTCTTCATTATGTACGAAAATAGAATCACTGTTTAAAAGCGTTGCTCCTGCAACTGTTTTTTTGACGAGTTCCAGCCACTGTGTCGGAGTCTGTATGTGGATTGTTCCATTTGTCTCGACCCAGCTTAATACATCATAGCGGACGTGGCTTTTGAGTGTGGAAGGCAGTACCCTCAGCGTAGACTCGATCTTTTTCATGGTCTGTTTCTGACGTGTTAATTCCTCTTCGTTTTCCTTTCCCCAGGAGAATACAAGGTGGGAAGGGAGAGCAGGCTCCTGGGCTTGATGATTCTCTTCAACGGCTGAGGTAATCGGCTTGATTTTCTCGAGTGCAAGTTCGGTGCTCTCGTAGTCGGGGCCGAAAAGCACCAGGAGGGGCTGCCCTATATAAGATATATAGCCGTCTGCGAGGAGAGGAATCTTCGTTCCCATGACCTCGATAGTGTTTTCGCCGGGAATGTCTTTCGCCGTGATGAGGAGAAATCTTGCATCCAATTCGGCCATATCGAAACCGTCGAGACGGACGCAGGCCTTATCTGCCCTCAGGACCAGCCCGCAGCGCATATTGTATCTAGAGAAATTCTTGCGTTCTGCCATGCTATGAGGATATCACTTCTTTAGAACCATGTGCAATAAAACACTTCTTTTCTTTCTCCGCCTTTCTTGTTTTCCTCTTTTTTATGTTATACTTTTCCCATGAACGCAAAAGAAGAGATACAGAGCCTGACCGAGAAGTTGATTTCCTATCAGGACACATATTACAAAGAGGGCGTTTCACTTGTCTCGGACAGTGAATACGACAGGCTTACAGATAGACTTATAGAACTCGAGAAGGAGTACCCTGAGTATGCCCTTCCCACGTCCCCGACGCGTCGTGTAGGCTCGGACCTCACATCAGATTTTCCCGAGGTCGAACATACAATCCCCGTCCTCTCTCTGGATAAGGCCTATTCGAAGGATGAAGTTCTTTCCTTCTTCTCCCGCTCGATAGAAAAGGAAGGCGGGGCGCTGAGTTTTGTCGCCGAGGAGAAAATTGACGGCATATCGATGGTGCTTTATTACGAGGGCGGAATCCTCACGCGTGCTGTCACACGCGGTAACGGCAGTGTCGGTAACGATGTCACCCCCAACATCGTCACAATCAAATCCGTCCCCCTTGAACTGAGGGAGAAGGTCGATATAGCAGTAAGGGGAGAAGTCTATCTGCCGAAGGCTGACTTCGAGAAGGTCAACGCATCCCTTCCGGAGGACGAGAAGGCGGCAAACGCACGTAACCTTGCAGCGGGAACCGTAAGGCGCCAGAAGAGCAGTGACTGTGCCCGTGTTCCGTTGGATATGTACTGTTACGAAGGCTTCTGGAGCGATAAAAGTCAGACTCCCGAGGACCACTTACATATACTTTCAAAACTTAAAGAGCTGGGTTTCAGAATTAATCCCGACTTTGCATATATTGCCGAGAGTGAAGAGGAAGCGAAGAAAGCCCTTGAGAGGGTTAATCTCGGAGGCTCGGCATACAGTTTCTCGTCGCTGTCTTCATACATAGAGAGAATGACTGAGAAGAGGCCTGCTCTCGACCATGAGATTGACGGCCTTGTCTTCAAGATTAACGAGCTCGATGTCAGGGAAAAGTTCGGCTACACAGTCCATCACCCGAGGTGGGCGGTTGCATATAAGTTTGAGTCCCCCCACAGCCGGTCGAAGCTCCTCTCCGTTACATGCCAGGTCGGACGCACAGGGCGTATAACCCCTGTTGCCGAAATAGAGCCTGTTGCACTCGGGGGCTCCACGATAAGGCGTGCAACCCTTCATAATCAGGAGTATATTGACGAATTGGAACTTGCTGTCGGCGATACTGTCTCCATAACAAAGCGAGGAGATGTCATTCCTGCAGTCGAAGAGGTAATCGAGAAGAACGAAGAGGGGAATACTACATATAAGCTTCCGTCCTTATGTCCATGCTGCTCGACTGCGTTAGAGAAGCGGGGCGCACATACATACTGCCCGAACTTCAACTGCCCCGATCAGGCAAAGGGAAGACTCAGCTATTTTGCCTCCCGTGACCAGATGGATATAGATACCCTCGGCCCCAGGACAATCGATATCCTCTTTTCTCAGGGAATCTTGAAGAATACCGAAGATATATATTCAGCCGACTACACAAAGGCCGTGGGACTCCCGGGAATAGGAGAAAAGACGGTTACTTCGATAATCGAAAGCGTTAAGAAGAGTAAGGAGCAGCCTTTTAAAACAGTTCTTGCATCCCTCGGTATTCCAGAGATAGCAAAGAAGAGTGCCGAGATTCTTATCAATGGAGGTTTTGACAATATCGATAAGATAATCGCAGCAGCCTCGACAGATGATATCAGCGCCTTTACGGCAATTAAGGGTATGGGCGAAGAGACAGCCTCGAACATCATAAAGACATTCAGAAACGAGAACTTCATGAGGATGGTCAATGCCTTGAGAGAAAGCGGCCTCCATTTCTCTCTCGATATGGATAAAAAGGAAGAGGAGAAGGAGAAGATTTTCTCCGGCGAAGTCTGGTGCGTGACGGGCTCTTTTGCCTCATTCAACCCGAGGAGCAAGGCACTGGAAGAGATAGAAAAGAGGGGCGGGCGGACAGTATCGGGTGTGACTGGAAAGACAACGCATCTCTTAGCCGGGACCGGCGGCGGAAGCAAGAGGGCTGATGCTGAAAGACTCGGCGTGAAGATAGTGGACGAAAAAGAGTTCCTTTCGCTCATCGGACGAGAAGAGGAAAGTGAGATAAATGAAAATAAACAGGGATTTCTTTTCTGAAAAGTAAAGACAAGGGAAAACCAATTCACTATCCTTAGTTCAAATTATTTCCTGGAGGACAGAAATGAATGAGATTGCAAAAGAATTGAATGAAGCACTTAATGGCACTGCAGCCTTTGATCTGCTTTCAGAGCGCGGAAAGGGAATTTACTTCCCGAAGGGAATCGTTGCACAGTCAGCAGAAGCTGCGGACAAAGCTAAACGCTACAACGCAACGGTGGGACTCGCGACTACAAACGGTGAGCCGTTCTGCCTCGAGGATATCTATAATACGTTTGTTCCGGGCTCATTGAAGAAGAAGGAGATTTTCTCCTATGCCCCCGGTGGCGGCGACAAGGAATTAAGGGCTCTCTGGAAGGAGAGAATGCTCGAGAAGAATCCCACTTTAAAGGGAAAGAGAATAAGTACTCCGATTGTCACGGGAGGCCTTACCCATTCGATATCACTCCTGGGCTTTATGTTCATCAACCCCGGCGACGAAGTTGTGACGCCCGACCTTTTCTGGGATAACTACGAACTCATATTCGAAAACTACGCCGGCGGAGTCCTCAAGAAGTTCCAGACATTCGAAAACGGACGCTTCAATGTGGAAGGCATGAAGAAAGCTCTTCTAGAAACTAAGGGAAATACAGCACGCCTTATTCTCAACTTCCCGAATAACCCTACAGGCTATTCACCGTCGAAAGAAGAGGCAAGGGCCATAGTCGAGGCTGTCAAAGAGGTTGCAGAGAGCGGAAAGAAGATACTTGTCATATCTGACGACGCTTACTACGGTCTTTTCTACGAGAACGAGACGGAGAAGGAGTCTCTCTTCTCATTCCTATGTGACGCACATGAAAACATCCTTGCAGTCAAAGGGGACGCAGCAACGAAGGAAGAGATGGTATGGGGCTTCAGAATAGGATTCTTGACATACGGCGGGAAGGCACTCTCACAGGCGGGAATCGACGCACTCGAGAAGAAGACGCTCGGCGCTGTAAGATGCACAGTTTCCAACTGCGACAGGCCGGGCCAGTCACTTCTTTTGCACGCAATGAAGGACGGCAGTCACTACGACGAGAATAAAAAATATCTTTTCGACACAATGAGCGAAAGATACGTTACAATGAAAGAAGCAGTAGAGAGACACAGTTCTAGCCGGGCCCTCAAAGCATATCCGTTCAACTCGGGTTACTTCATGGCTTTCGATACCAATGGAGTGGATGCCGAGAAAATCAGGCTTCACCTTTTGGAGAAGTATGAGATAGGGGCCATCAATATTATGGGAAGGACTCTCCGTCTTGCTTACTGCTCTGTTGAGAAGGATAAGATCAGTAATCTTGTCGACATGGTCTATAAAGGAGCCGAGGAGCTGTGGAATTAGATACAAAGCTGTATTTGAGAGGTGATGACGGAGAAAAGTTCATGGGCATAGGAGTCCTGTGGCTCCTTGAAAACATTGCCGAAGAGCAGTCTCTCAGAAAGGCAAGCGGGAAGATGAATCTTTCCTACTCCAAGGCCTACAACATGCTTTCGAATCTTGAAAAGGAGGTCGGAAGACCCTTTGTCGAGAGAAAGAGGGGCGGGGCCAGAAGAGAAGGCCTTGTTCTTACTCCGTTTGCTCATTCATATATGGCTCTGTACAAGGAATTCCAGGAAAAGGCCAAAAAGGCTGCCTGGGGGGAATTTGAAATATACAAGGAAAAGCTAGCACTATTGTTAGGGGAGGTAAATGATGACAGAACATGATTTCAGAATTGAGACAATAGGAACGGCAAAAATCCCGTCTCCTATCCAGATGTCGGTACATCCGGGAGATGGAATGGCTGACTATGTCGAGGACACGGACAAGATTTTTTTAGATATCGACCACAGTCCGGATAAGGGAGAGGGAGAAGTTGACCTACTCGAGCTTGCAGGCCCGAGAAAGACAATCTACTTCAACCCCAAGCGCGTTCATGCCGCTATATGTACATGCGGAGGTATATGCCCCGGCCTAAATAACGTCATAAGAAGTGTCGTACGATGTTTCTGGTACCGCTACGGTGTCAGAAGAATCAGCGGTATTCCTTTCGGCTACCTCGGGCTTCTTGCAGATTCCCCATGGCCGATGATTGATCTCAACCCCGATGTAGTTGATGAAATACAGGAAAAGGGCGGTACGATTCTCGGCTCTGCACGCGGAGGCGGAAAGGAAGTCGAGCAGATTGTAGATACCTTAGAGCGCGAGAACATAAACATCCTCATAACAATCGGCGGGGATGGTACTCTCAAGGGAGCCGCAGCAATTGCCGAGGAGATAGGTAAGCGTGACTTGAAGATTGCCGTTGTAGGAGTCCCGAAGACAATCGATAACGACCTTTCGTTTATCGACACATCATTCGGTTTCGACACAGCAGTCGCAAGTGCAGTTCCTGCTGTAAGAGGCGCACACGTAGAAGCAAAGAGTGCATATAACGGAATAGGACTTGTAAAGGTCATGGGACGTGAGAGCGGCTTCATCGCGGCACACACATCGCTGGCACAGAGTGACGTCAACTTCTGTCTCATTCCCGAGAACCCGTTCGACCTTGACGGCCCGAACGGACTTCTGGCACACCTCAAGAAGAGAATGATTGACCGCGGCCACGCAGTCATCCTTGTTGCAGAGGGCGCAGGAACAGACCTTATTCCTCCGACCGGCGAGAGAGACGCAGGCGGAAATCTGCTCTATCAGGATATAGGAACATTCCTCAAGGAGAAGATCAAGCAATACTTTAAAGCCGAGGGTATGCCGGTATCTGTAAAGTACATCGATCCGTCATATATCATAAGAAGTACACCTGCAAACAGCTATGACTCGAT
The DNA here is from genome assembly GCA_963646155.1 of Eggerthellaceae bacterium. Classification (GTDB taxonomy): domain Bacteria; phylum Spirochaetota; class Spirochaetia; order Sphaerochaetales; family Sphaerochaetaceae; genus Ornithospirochaeta. The sequence continues at coordinate 44,918 of CAVIUT010000002.1, forward strand.
ATACTGTGCGCGTCTTGGTGCACACGCCGTCCATGCGGCAATGGCAGGAAAGACGAAGTGTATAGCTTCTTCTGTAAACAACCGCTTCGTTTATATCCCGATTAAGGCTGCAGTTGCAAAGCGCAACCACGTCAATACAGAGGGTGCTCTCTGGAGAGACGTACTTGAGAATACAAGACAGCCCAGCAGCATGAAGAACTAACCTATAGGGGTGAAATGATGAAAAACGAGAGCCAGAGTCTCAGTCTTGATCTCATTGACAAATACTGCCTTAAGAACAACCCGCTTTTCAATGTTGTTCCCATTAAGGCTACATACCACTTCAAGGACCTCGACTCGAATGAGTTGAAGGACCTTGAGGAGTTTGCGAATATCGAGAACGGGACAATCGAGCGCTGGCTTCTTGTTCCCGACTGTATGTCGCTGGGGGTACTGGGCTTCACAATCCAGCGTGCGTTCGGCCTCACCCCATTTGCATTCACCCCGTCATTTCTTCTTCCCCCGGAGGAGCAGAAGGTCCTTTTCCCGACACTTGAGGATGCCCTCCAGGCATCAGGCTCCATCTTCGATAATCCCTTCGACTACGATTATTTCGAGGAACTGCAGATGCTGGCATCGGTCGACAAGGACTTTGTTCCGTCCGTTACATCAAGCATGCTCTCTCTTCCGTCCATCAGTTATGAGACGGCGAGGAAGAAAGTCAGGGAAGAAGTTAAGGATGTAAGAAAGAACGGCCTTGAAATCGACGGGAAAAAAGTTCCTTTTGCCGAGCTTGAAGGCTCTCCGTCCATTTTATACGAAAAGACGAAGGATAAGGACTTCGACTGGTGTGATGAACTCTGTAAGTTCATCGAGGTGAAGGATGTCCTCGTCCCCGAGGGCTCTAGTCGACCCCGCTTCAGTAAGCGTTTTACAGGGCAGCGACTCACAAGCCTCACCGGAAAGCGCAGGGGATACCCCTTTGCACATAAACTATATCTCTGCACATTCTTCGAAGATGAGGACTCCTTTGTATTCGAGGTCGAGAGGCCGAAGGACATATCGTCACTCTTCAACGACGGCTTTGTCTCCCTCGAGAGCTACCTCGACTCCATTTCCTTTGTCACACGCGAGATGAGAGCCGACTGCATATGTAAGAAAGGATATGACCTTTTCTGTTTTGACGAGATGTCATATTACCAGTTCATCATGCTCCTCCATTCCCCGATGCGGGACACCATAATTAAAGAAGCCCAGGACAGTGGCTGGAGCGAACCCAACATGGAGCTCAAGAGGATATTCAGATGAATTACCACTTTCATGCGTTGACTTTATCGTCTTATGGAACCGGTACGCTGTCTAGTAGATACCTATATACACCTGAGAGGGGTATTTAATCTTTTTTCAACCTGATTAACTTGATAATCTCCCTATAGAATGAATTTGTTAAGATAAGTACGATTTGATGCTGCATAATATATTGTCGTACTTGGTATTTCTATGTTGGATTAATCGTATTCGAAATAATCCGATGGCTTTGTGGAAGTGCAAATGAGAGATTGCATGGTGTTTTTACAATGAGAAGATAAAACTTCTGGAATATTTAGATATAGAATTATTTTTTTTCTATCTTTTTTCCTCTTTTTCTTGGTACACTCTTAGAAGGTTCAAAAAAAGAGAGGAAAACATGTCAGATTCATTTGATTACAGTGTTGTTGACTCTGCTCTCGAGAAGTGCGGAGAAAAAGAGAGCTCGATAATCGCTGTATTGCAGTTAATCCAGGAACATTATCATTATCTACCAGCCGAGGTTTTTCCATACCTGGCTAAAAGGCTGAAGATGAGCGAAGCGAGAATATTCTCCGTTGCAACATTCTATGAGAACTTCTCCCTCGAGAAGAAGGGAAAGTATGTCATCAAGTTCTGTGACGGGACGGCATGTCATGTCAGGGGCTCCATTCCCATTCTTGAGCGCGTAAGAAGCGAACTCGGAGTGAGTGAGAAAAAGAAGACGACGGATGACCAGTTGTTTACGATTGAAACGGTATCGTGTTTGGGAGCGTGCGGACTCGCGCCTGTAATGACGCTCAACGATGAAGTACATCCTGCGATGACGCCGGATAAAGCCATGGAGATTATCTATTCTCTTAAGGTCAAGGAGGGAAGTAAATGAATACACTCAAGAACAGAAAAGCCCTGATAAAACTCAGGGAAGACCTCAAGAGCGGGTATATAAACCAGACAAGAAAGATAATCGTATGCGGAGGAACGGGATGTGTCGCAGGTGGCTCACTCAGAATCTATGACGAGTTTAAATCAATTCTCGAGGAGAACGGCCTTTATGTTGCGCTTGCCTTGGAGAAGGAACCACACGACAACGAGGTAGGTCTCAAGAAGAGTGGCTGCCACGGTTTCTGCGAGATGGGGCCCCTTGTGAGAATCGAGCCTGAAGGTTATCTCTACACGAAGGTGAAGGTCGAGGACTGTCGGGAGATTGTTGAAAAGACAATCGTCAAGGGCGAATGTGTCGAGCGCCTGAGTTATAAGACCGGTGGTCAGATTTACCGTAAGCAGGAGGAGATTCCCTTCTACCACCAGCAGAGCAGAGTCGTGCTCGAACACTGTGGAAGAATAGACGCAGACAGTATCTACGAGTACATAGCAATCGGCGGCTACGAGGCATTGGAGAAGGCTCTTTTCGATATGACGGGAGATGAAATAGTAAATGAAATCTCCACTTCCATTCTTCGCGGTCGAGGAGGCGGAGGTTTTCCTACAGGAAAGAAGTGGGAACAGGTGAAAAGAGCAGAAGGCGCGAAGAAATACGTTGTCTGTAACGGAGACGAAGGAGACCCCGGTGCATTCATGGACCGCTCGATTATGGAGGGCGACCCCCACAGAATGCTTGAAGGCATGATGATTGCAGGTCGTGCAGTTGGAGCCGAAGAGGGATATATCTATGTCAGGGCTGAATATCCACTGGCGGTAAAGAGGCTTGAGAGGGCTATTAGCGAGGCCATGGAGATAGGAATACTCGGTGAGAATATACTCGGCTCGGGATTCAATTTTGTTATTCACATTGCAAAGGGCGCGGGGGCATTCGTATGCGGGGAGGGCTCTGCATTGACGGCATCCATTGAAGGTAAGAGAGGCTTTCCACGTGTAAAGCCACCTCGTACGACAGAGCACGGACTCTTCAATTCGCCTACCGTACTCAATAACGTAGAGACATTTGCAACTGTGTCCCAGATAATCCAGAAGGGGGCGGAGTGGTATCTGACAATAGGTACCGCAACAAGCCCGGGTACAAAGGCTTTTGCGCTTACAGGTAATATTACAAACACAGGACTCATTGAAGTGCCGATGGGAACAACGCTGAGAAAGATTATCTTTGATATAGGCGGTGGTATGAGAGGCGGCGCAGAGTTCAAGGCCGTCCAGATTGGAGGACCCTCGGGTGCATGTCTTACAAAAGATCATCTGGATTTGCCTCTGGACTTCGACAACCTCAAGAAAATCGGAGCGATGATAGGATCTGGAGGCCTTGTTGTCATGGACAGCCACACATGCATGGTTGAAGTTGCACGCTTCTTCATGCACTTTACCCAATCAGAGAGCTGTGGTAAGTGTGTGCCATGCCGTGAAGGTACAAAGAGGATGCTTGAGATTCTCGAGCGTATTGTCGACGGCAACGGCAATGAAGGAGATGTAGAGCTTTTGGAGGAGCTGAGCGATACAATCTCGAATACAGCTCTATGCGGACTGGGAAAGAGTGCCCCCAATCCTGTAGTAAGTACAATCAAGAACTTCAGGGATGAATATATTGCGCATGTTCGAGATAAAAGATGCCCGGCTGGGCAGTGCCAGAAGCTCAAGAGAATATATATCGACCCGCTTATGTGTAAGGGGTGTTCGGCCTGTGCCCGCAAGTGCCCTGTCGGCGCTATAAGCGGAATTACTAAACAGCCTTTCGTCCTCGATTTGAAAAAATGCATAAGGTGCGGAACATGTATCGAAACATGTAAGTTCGGCGCAGTAAAGGAGGCTTGAAGATGACTGAATCAGGATATATGTATATAGACGGTGTGCCGGTAGCCATAAACGGCGAGAAGAATATGCTTCAGGTAATCAGGAAGACAGGTGTCAAGCTTCCGACCTTCTGCTACCACAGCGATCTTTCGATATACGGCGCATGCAGAATGTGTATGGTTGAGGATGAGAAGGGAGCTTTGTATACAGCATGTTCTACCCCTCCCAGGGCGGGGATGAGTATTAAAACCAATACACAGAGGCTGAGAAAGTATAGAAAGAACATTCTCGAGCTTTTACTGGCCAATCACTGCAGGGACTGCACGACATGTGTCAACAACAAGCAGTGTAAGCTTCAGGACCTTGCCGTCAGATTTAACATTGACGGTGTGAGATTCCCCAACCGCGCCGAAAGCGAGAGGACCACAAATTCCTCATCGGCAATCGTTTTCGATTCGGGTAAATGCATACTCTGCGGCGACTGCGTCAGGACATGCCACGAAGTACAGAATGTGGGTGCGATAGACTTTGCGTACCGCGGAAGTAAAATGGTAATATCTACATCTTTTGGCAAGCCGCTTTCCGATACTGACTGTGTCGGTTGCGGACAGTGTGCCGTTGCATGCCCGACCGGCGCAATAATGACCCGGAGTGATATTTCCCGCGTGTGGGATGCAATTGAGGACAAGAATACAAAGACAGTTGTCCAGGTTGCACCGGCTGTCCGTGTCGCACTCGGCAATATGACAGATATTAAAGAAGGTAAGGATGTTTCGCCTCTTATCTTTTCCGCACTTAGGAAGATGGGATTTGATGAGGTTTACGACACATCCTTCGGTGCCGACATTACAGTAATTGAAGAGAGCCGAGAGCTTTTAGAACGGCTCAAGGACGGCAAAAACCTTCCTATAATTACATCATGCTGTCCTGGATGGATTCAATATTGCGAAAAAAGGCACCCGGAACTTCTGGATAACCTCTCCACATGCCGCTCCCCTATGCAGATGCTGGCATCCGTCATCAAGGAAGAGAGGCGGGAAGAGGGTAAGAAGCTCTTCTCTGTTGCCATCATGCCCTGTACTGCCAAGAAGGTGGAGGCAGAGAGAGTGGAATTCAGAAACAAGAACGGAGAGCCCAATGTCGACGCAATAATTACAACCGAAGAACTTACGCATATGCTCAGGGAAGCAGGAATACTGCTATCAGAGGTAGACCCTGAACCTGTAGACCATCCATATGACTATTCCTCTGGCGCTGGTGTTATCTTCGGTGTAACGGGAGGTGTAACGGAAGCGGTATTGAGGGCAGTAATATCTGATAAGTCACGTTCATCACTCATGAAGATAGCTGATGTCGGAGAAAGAGGACTTGACGGGATAAAGACTTTCGAGCTCAGCACAGAGGATGGAGTCAACGTCCGTGTGGGTGTCGCATCAGGCTTGAAGAATGCCGAGAGTCTTATCGAGAGACTTGAAGGCGGCGAAAAGTTCGACGTAATCGAGATTATGGCGTGTCCGGGAGGATGTGTTTCAGGCGGTGGCCAGCCATTTGTGCACCTCGATGTAAGAAATGAAAGAGGAAAGGGCCTTTATGATACAGACAGGATGCTGAGCATAAGGCACTCGGAGGAGAACCCGAGTGTGAAGGCTCTATACGAAAGACTTCTTGACGGGAGAGGACACGAACTCTTACACGTCAGGTACAAAAAGAAATAAAGCCTGGCCGGTACTCTTAAGTGGTGCCGGCTTATGTTTTTGCTATAAAGAGGTCGTCCAGCACAACTTCGTTCTGAATTATACCGCTATACATGTTTTTCTTTACTCCGAAGGTGGTGATTGCAGTCAGGAGTATTGATTTTGACTTTGCCACCGACGTGCGGAAAGCTTCAATCTTGTTTCTAAGGACTAAGTCATAATCCTTCTCGATGACGTATTCCCCTGTAGAGTACTTTATTTCACATAGGTTGACGGTGTTGTCGCGCCTGTCGATTACTAAGTCTATCTGTGCTCCTCTTACTGTATCATCACCGATTTTAAACCATGAATATTCCTCGCTGAGTACTCCCGAGATTCCGAGTTTCTGTTTTACTTGCTGGATGTGATCTCTTACAAGAGACTCAAAGGCATAACCCGACCAGGCTCTCTTGGAAGGAGAATCTAAGGAGTTCATCCATTGATGAGCATCAGACCCACGTTTGTTGAGATATTTGAAATGAACTACCACTCCCATGCGGTGACTTCGTCGTCCTATGGAAATGGTATCTAAACAGTCGTGACAGTTACCTGTTTCCAACCTCTCGGCTGTCCGTACCGTTATGGCCTGCTCACGCGACCACTACTCCCTCATCGGGTATACTTTTGCTTTTATATCGCTGAACCGTAGCGTCCGGGGTTTCTCGAGGTACCCGAAATCCTCTACCTTGTCAAATGCATCCGGAAAAGCCTTTCTCAGGATGTTCGCGGCTCCATTGAGGTCGGCATTGATTTCCACACCCGTACTGCTTCTGTAAAGCC
>CAVIUT010000003.1:0-49614 GCA_963646155.1 Eggerthellaceae bacterium
GAGGTAAAAAGTGAATCCTTGAGATTGTATCTTATGCTTTCATTTTTCATTCTCTTTGTCTCCTTATGCATATAAAGCACACTAAATGGCTCAATTGTCAGCCTTTTCGGTGAAAAAGAGGAAAAACAGAGATAAATCAGCCATTTCAAGGCCGAGCCTCATGAATGAAGATAAAAACTCAGAAGAAAAATAACACTTATCGATAAAAAAGAATAATAATGAGTTTAACAGAAGGAGAAAGACTATGAGGTTAACTGAAAGACAACAAAGTATTCTCGACGGAAAAGAAGGAGAAGTAAAGGCGAAGGTCATGAAGACCCTCGTGATGTATGGAGAGACGTTCGGGGCGGAGGAGATGAAAGATATTACAGGAAAATACGGACACCTCGTGACATCTTTCGGCCTCTCTGTAATGAAACCGGTGTATTCCCTTATGGATACGCTCATAGAGGGAGGTGCGATATCTAAAGAGAAGTTTACAGTAGATCCGATGCCTCTCGAGAGTTGCGTGCCTCGCAATTTTCTGCAGGATGTATTTTTCAAGGTAATGTATTCAAAACAGAAGGAGTATGATGAACAGCTGAAAAAGCTCGGCCTTTTATCACCTTCATCATATACATGTACATGCTATATGGACGAAGTGGGAAACATCCCCAATGAGGGTGATATCCTCTCCTGGGCTGAAAGCTCCGCCGTCGTATATGCCAACAGTGTCCTCGGCGCAAGGTGCAACCGTAACAGCGGCATCCTCGATCTCTTCGGCTCGATTACAGGCTGTGTTCCGTACTTCGGGCTCCTGACCGATGAAGGAAGAAAGGCAACGTGGCTAGTCGAAGTAAAGACGACGAAAAAACCTGAAGCTCAGCTTCTCGGCTCTGCAATCGGCATGAAGGTTATGGAAGAGGTGCCGTATGTAGTGGGACTCGACAAATACTTCTCGTCTCTTGACGACGATGCAAAGGCCTACCTCAAGGACTTCGGTGCCGCCACTGCTTCCAACGGGGCCGTAGGTCTCTATCATATAGAGAATCTCACGCCGGAGGCTGTGAGGATGAAGAGAGCTCTCCTCTCTGAAGGTTATAAGACATACGTAATAGATGACGAGGAACTCGAAAGGGTTGAAAAATCATATCCCGTTATCTGGAAGGATAAGAACGCCAAGCCGAAGCTTGCATTCATCGGATGCCCGCACCTCTCGAGGGAGCAGCTTCATTCGTGGAGTAGGAGAATCGACGACGAGCTCAAGAAGAACAAACTCGATAAAGTTTATATCCCCACCGTCATGACTGCAGCACCTGCAGTAATGGATGCGTTCAAACAAACCGAAGACGGGAAGAGGCTCGAAAGAGAAGGCGTTATCCTCTCACATATCTGTCCGCTCATGTACATGAATAACCCCAAGTGCGGTACGATGCCGGTAATAACGTGCTCTAATAAACTCAGAACATATACTTCGTCACGGTTCTACAAAGAGGACGAGCTCTTATCGATAATAACGGGAGGCAGAAGATGAAAAAGGTATTCAAAGGTAGAGTAGTCGTAAAGGGCGAAGTCGAGGCTGTGGCGCTCGTATCAAAAGGCGGCTTCAATACACTCGCATCCTATCAGCATTCATTGATGTTCGGAGACAAGAAAGGTAAGTGTTCTGACCAGAACAATCCCGACTTATATAACAAACCCATGGCGGGAAGCGCACTATGCCTGCCACAGACAATAGGCTCGACTACAGGAGGCCTTGTACTCTTCTGTGCATCGAGTATGAAACGTCAGCCGAAGTGCCTATTATTCAGTAAGCCGATTGACTCCCTCGCTGCAGCGGGAGCAATACTATCCGATGTATGGACTGACGAGAAGATGCCGACTATCGACATGCTCGGGGATGAGTTTCTCTCATTCGTAGAGACAGGGGACAGGATAACAGTTCACGAAGACGGCACGGTTGAAGTTGAAAGATGAGAAGAAGAGGGAGCCCGGCTCCCTCTTTCTTTATATTTCCATTGCGACTTCGTATGCTCTCCAGATTACCGACCTCAGGTTGCCGACCTTTAGGCAGTCTCCGACAAGGTGAACACCCTTCTCCCTCGTCAACGGGGACGGGATATATCCTGCGGAAGATATTACACTGTCGCAATCGATAACGATTTTGCTTCCGTCCTTCTTCTTGCAGAGTATCGAGCCGTCTTTGACTTCCATAAGAGTTGTCTCAAGATAGACAGGAACATTGTGGAGGGTAAACCATTCCCTGAGGTATGAGCTGTTTGCAAGGCACACTCCCTTCTGCTTAATCAGGTCGTCGAGCATCTCGACTATTATCGGCTTTTTGCCACATAGTGCAAGTTCATATGCTATTTCGCACCCCGTGAGTCCTCCGCCGATTACCGCAACTCTTTCTCCCACCGGTGTACCTGATAAGAACTCGCATGCCTCCACAGTCTTTTCAAAGCCCGGTACATTTTTCAACACGCGCGGCCTACTTCCCGTTGCAATGATGTACTCATCAGCCCTTATTGCATGAATATCCTTCACTTCAGTTGATAGATGTACCTCTATTGAGTTTTTCTCTATCTCCCTTATATACCACTTGAGAAGGTCTCGCAGCTTACCTTTATAAGACTCTGCAGATGCAGGAACGAATGTCCCTCCAAGGTGGTCATCCTTTTCATATATAACAGGATTATGACCGCGCTGCGCTAAGACAAGCGCACTCTCCATTCCTCCGATTCCGCCTCCGATTATTGCAACGGTTTTACTTCTCTTCGTCTTTATGATTCTGTGCTTCTTCCACTGCATTGTCTCGGCATTTACCGCACAGCGCGCAAGATGAAGTGAGTCGCTTAAATCCTGGTCGTTCGGAACACCTTTGTAGTGACACATGTTGAAGCATCCGTTGTGGCAGAGAATACACGGCCTTATATCCTCTTCGCGTCCCTCCATGAGTTTTGTAACCCATTCCTGGTCACTTAAGAAGGAACGGGCAAAACCTGCCCCGTCAAGGCGTCCCTCCCTGATGGATTCGGCTGCAACAACAGGGTCGAGCCTACCCGCTGCGATAACAGGAATATTCACAAACTTCCTGATGTGCTCGACATCCTTGAGGTTGCAGTTCTCGGGCATGTAAATTGGAGGATGAGCCCAGTACCACGCATCGTATGTACCGTTGTCGCAGTTGAGTGCATCGTAGCCTGCTTCTTCAAGGTATTTTGCGGCCTTTTCGCTTTCCGCCATATCACGTCCGACTTCAATGTACTCCTCCCCCGGAAGTGCACCCTCCCTGAAGCCCTTTGTCTTACTGACGACACTGTATCTGAGGGAGACGGGAAAATCATCTCCGCACGCTTTCTTTATAGCTTTCACAATTTCAACGGCAAAACGATATCTGTTTTCAAAACTTCCGCCGTACTCGTCCGTTCTCTTATTCACGTAACCGAGGGTAAACTGATCAAGAAGGTATCCTTCATGGACGGCATGTACTTCCACGCCGTCAACACCAGCCTCTTTGAGTAATCTCGAACTCTCGGCGAAGGAGTGGATCATGTACTCGATTTCCTTCTTCGTCATCTCCCTAGAGGGCACCTTATCAGACCAGCGGTTGGGAGAAGGAGAAGCACTAGCTGTGATTTTATCGAGATTCATGAACGGCTTACTCAACACATTCAGAACTGGATTTGTATAAAGCTTCTCCATCATCTCAGATATAGTGAAAGAGCGCCCGAATCCTGCTGTAAGCTGGACAAAGAGCTTTGCGCCCGTCTTATGGAACTCGGGCATCCATTTTGCAAGTTTTTTATACATGCCTTTGTTCTTATGGAGCCACTGCCCGAACATCGGGTTATATACAGGCTGACATCCGGGGAGTACAAGACCGCAGTTATTGGAGGCAACACGCATGATGAACTCTGCACCGTCCTTATCGAAATGGTTCTTCTCCATCCACCCGAATAGGTCGGTTCCTCCCATACTCGTCAAAACTATTCTGTTCTTTATCTCACACGACCCTATTCTCCAGGGTGTGAACAATGCATCAAGCCTATTATCCATAGCGTCTCCTTTTTCACAGAATCAGTTTAAACCAACTATCGAGTAGTGTGTAAAAAAGTATATATAAAAATGCTTGAGGGGAGTTTTTCACTCCCCCCTCTACTGTATCGGCCGGATAACAGCCTTAATTTGTTTATTTGAGTCGTCCAGTCAACCCGTTATATTTCTCTTCTCTGCCCAATATGTCCACCCACATTTATTACATGCAATAAGATACCTTTGGTCATCAATGGGTTTGACAATACGGAAAACACGGCCTGCACAATTGCGGTTTACACAATAAGTGGAAGGCTTATAATCGGCAGAAGCGCCAAAACAGTGGCCATCGTTTTTCAGCCAGACAACTTCTCCCACAGAAAATCCCTTCTCCTCCGTTGGAGACTCAAGAGGATTACTCTTCGAGCATCCTCCACCCGAAACACTATCGAGCTCGTCTTCGTCCATTTCGCCGCTCTTCGGATTAAGTTTATCGAAATAGGCCGATGCTTCCTCGGGAGTAATATCAATATGATTTTTTTTCAAGAAAGAAGTAAGCTCTTCGACGCTTTCTGCTTTCTTTATCTGTGATAAAAGGTCCATAATTCCACTCCTGTTGTTATATACGGCCGGGAAGAGATTCTGTTAGGTTAAAAAATGGGGTGCTGTTTAATTGTAGCACCCCGTTTATGTTATTTCTCGCTTTCAAGAAGAGCCAGTATGAAAGGCCCGACACCCTTGAAGTCGTCAGTTGCTATCTTTTCCTGGATATAGTACTTGAAAGAACCGTCACGGTACGGGTTACCGCCGAGTCCTGCAACGGAGCATATTCCACCCAGGTGATATTCGTCCCCTGCCTTCGTGAGGTACTTTTTCTCGATTCCTTCGATTGCCTTCCTGCCGTACTCTGTGTAGACAGGGGCAAGATAACCTTTCCTTACACCCTTATAGAAAGCATATGCAAACATGCTTGTTGCACTTGTTTCAAGGTAGTTACCTTCTCTCTCGGGTAAATCCGGTACCTGATACCACATTCCGCTTCTGTCCTGGAAAGGAAGAATTGATGATGATAGAGCCTTAACAATGTTTATAAGGTCTCCCCTTCTCTCATTGTCCTCCTCGACAAAGTCCAGAACATCGATTACCGCCATAAGATACCATCCGATGGAACGTGACCAGAAGTGGGGGCTGCATCCTGTCACTTCATTGCTCCAGCGCTGACCGCGTGACTCATCGAATGCATGATACAAGAGTCCTGTCTTCCCATCCTTAAGAACGGAGTATGTTGTAAGAAGCTGACTGATGACGTCCTCGACTTCTTCCTTTATGTTGTAGCGTGTGCCGTATTCAGCATTGAACGGTCCTTCCATATAGAGACCGTCAAGCCAGATCTGCCATGGATAGATTTCCTTATGCCAATAGACGCCGTTATGACACCTCGGCTGGGTTACAAGCTGATCGCGGAGAATATCCTGGGCCTTTTTGAATCTTTCTTCCTTTGTCTTGTCGTAAAGAATGAAGAGGGCACGTCCGGCATTAATCTGGTCAAGGTTGTATTCGCCCTTTCTGTATGTTTTTATTGTGCCGTCTTTCTCAATCATCGGGTCGTATAATGAATAGACCCAGTCGACTATCGAATCAACTCCATATTGTTCTGCAACAAGAAGGGAAGCAAAAAGCACAAGGCCGTGCTCATAGTGCCATTTCATCATCCCGCTGTGATATCTTTTCTCTACACTTCTGACTATTTCTTCTGATAGATGTGTCATCCTTTTTTCCTCCAGTGTACGGAATAAGTATCACAACAGGCGCTCTCATTTTGCTTACGCCCCTTTGCATTATTCAGACTATCGGGTGCGGATGTTTCCCGGCGGGAATCCCTTAACCTTCCTGAAGACTCGACAGAAATATGCCTGATCCTGAAAACCTGTAAGGGAAGCTATCTCACTTATCGAGCTTCCTGTCTCTAGTAGCAGACGGGACGCTATCTGAATGCGGTATCTATTGAGATAGTCCCACGGGCTTATTCCTATTTCCTTTCTGAATATTCTGGTAAGATAATCCTCGCTTATATTCACCGAGCCCGCTATCTGCCAGCGTGATATCGAATAGGTTGCATTGTCGTTGAGGTAGCATATAGCCCTCTTGACGAGAATGGATGTAAGGGGTGGCAATAACTCCTCGCCTCCGAATACTGCAACAATCCTGTTGATGAAGCCTTCGGCCTCGGTAATCGATGTGTTACATATAAGCACATTGGGAGTTGAACTCAATGCATCTATGTCGTCAGCGTCAAAACGGTCCTTGACAATCAAAATCGGAGTTTTGGTGAAATTGCGGTCCTTTCTGAGAGCCTCTATCTTCTCCATATCGACAGAATAGAAGACAAAGAGAGGCGACGGATAGCGCGATGTAATCTCGCCGAGGGAACTCACCTCCTTCACAGGTGCGAACTCGGAAAGAATCGAAAGGCTTTCCATGAACGGGCCGAAGGAGTAGATACATCCCTTGCCGTCGGTCGGGATTGTCCCCTCTACTGCTGCAGCTACGGAAAGGTGCTCCTCATCGAGGCCGAAACAGATGAAAGGCATCCTCCGCGCTTCCTTGTGATTGCGTAAAAGGTTCATCGCTATTCCGCTCTGACGGCTTCTTAGAGATGCATCCCAGGCGAGGGAGGAATATGATGAGAGGCTGTTTATCTGCCCTACTACTTCTTCAAAGCTGATGGTGCTTACGTCTCCCTCAATCGGAAGGTTATCCCCCTTTCCATCCTCGGTGATGAAAAGAACACCGCCTTCTCCGCTCTCCACATCGTCTTCTCCGGAAAGGGAAGGATAGGAAAGGTAAACATCGAGGGAATTCTTCGTAAAGTTGAACGATGCACGCTGCAGGAAAAGAAGCTTCTCGACATATTGCATTGTTGGAGTTATCTCCAGTGGATGCGATAGAGTCAGACTCTGGAAGCGCAGCAATACCTTTCTCGGCTCGAGTGTAACCGTCAGCGTTATGTCCGCGCCGTAGTATGTGACGAGACACGAGGCAATCTCATCGAGGGTGCTCTTATCGAAAACAACAGACGGAAGGCGTGCCGGGGCCGATATCTTAATCCCCTTATCGCCCATTACGCTCAATATCTTTGAAAGTGGAAGGTATGTCGTCTCGAGGGCAACACCGTCGCGCTCGACTGCACTCAGCTCCAAAAGGTGCTCCGTCTTCACGATTTTTGACAACAATTCGTCGCTGTCGTGGCTCTTCTTCTCACTGAGGACCTTCTTTATTTTCTCAAGCGGCTCCTTTAATTCTTCCTTTATGTGGGAATAGAACTCGTTCGATTCCTTCTCGGCTTCCTCGGCCTTCTGGCTCTTTTCACAGGCAAGAGTATAGAGGTCGATAGCCTGAAGAGAGGACGATAGGTCAATCCTTATATTCTCAATCATGCTTGCAGGGCAGTCACGGTTCTTAAGTATGACATAGCCGTCGACATTGTTGTCGTAGTACAATGGCTCGACGACAAAAAGGCCACGCTGTATTTCGTAGCTTATCTCTTCGGGGAATAGCAGTTCATCCGGGAATTCAATACCGCGCGTAAAGAGCCTGTCCTTGGAAAAACCGCATTCAAGCCTTGACGCACCGTCCTCTGTGTATTTGAAGAGGAAAGCCTTGTCGATTCCCATTGCCGGACAATAATTCTTCAAAGCTTCTCCGAGTTCGGGGAATGAATGTGTCTGTAACAGTGCATTGGTAAAGAGGTTGTGTGCGTTGTTTATCTCCCTGTTGCGGTAACTCTTTGTTGCACTGACCTTGACCGAGGTCTCCATCATGATTTCATGAAGTAGATCCAGTTCGTCAACTTCGAGTTCACGCTCTGGAAATAGCTTACGGCATAGCTTGAGCGCCGAGAAGAAGAACTTCATCGTCCCGCCGTGATTCATGTACCTCCAGCAGAGCTCTTCGTATTTACGCCTGTTACTCTTGTCAACCTTCTCGCCACAAGGGAATATCGAGCGCGCGATATTCAGAAATACCGATGCGTTCTCCCCGCGGCTGAGACGCATGTTCACCCACTTTTCGTAGTCCGAGAAGCTCTTTATATCCTCAGCCATGCTCTCATTGCCGTATGACTCCATACAGCCACACGAGCGGCGGTATATTCCGACAGTCGGGAGAGAAATGGATGGGTATAAGTCATTGCTCTTCGTCTCCATGTCCCGGATTGTCCTGAAACTCTGTTCAACCATCTCCCTTACAGGAAGACGTACAGTCGTGAGTTCCGTTGTGGAGAGAAATGCCTCGGGGGAGTCGTTGAACCCTGCCAGTGCAACATCGTCGGGGATGAAGTAGCCGTGCTCCTCTAGATATCGGCTTGCAAGAAAAGCCATGAGGTCGGAGGACGCAATGAGCGCATCAAAATCCCTTTTCGGGAGTTTATGGTTCTTCTCGACAATCTCCCTTATCGCCTCCTCGCCATCGCCCCAGGCGTAGGATGAGGAAACAAGAGCCTCATCATAGGGAATGTTGTTGTCCTTCAGGCAGTCACGATAAGCCTCGAACCTCGAATATGCCGAGTCATGATTCTTCGGTCCCGACAAAAATGCTATGCGGCGGTAGTTGTGCTCCTTAATGAAGTGCTCCACCATTCTGTATACGCCGGTGTATGCATCGTAGCTGATTGAGGGGACACCATCGACGTTTATGCCGAGAGAGACGACGGGGATTTTTTCGCTCAGTTCTTTGGTCCATTCCCCCACTTCGTTCCACTTCACTTCGCCGGCAAGGGTACTTCCCCAGACTACAGCTCCGTCAAGATTGAGAGAATTTGCATACCTGAAGATTGAATTTCTCAGATGTTCATCCGCCTTCTTATAGTTCAGTCTCCCTCCCGGGAAAACGAATACGGTATGATCTGTGTAGAGACGGGACTCTTCATTTATGGCCTCCCATAGTCTGAGCCCTGTTCCCTGATGCAGATTTGCGCCAAGATATCCTGTCCTTTTAGCCATGCGTCTCTTCCCCTATCAGGTTAAATTGTAACCGTTAAAAGCACTCTTTGACAAAAGGAAATGACTCGGAAAGTTCAAAAAGTTTAGCTATTTATAGCTATTTGGGCCAAATTATCTGAATTTAACAAAAATCAATCGGTAATGTATTTCAGTCGACAATATTCTATTCTTAGAAAATCCGCTCATTTGGAGGCTTAGATAATGAAAGAATTCATGGATAAAGATTTCCTTCTGGAAACCGAAACAGCAAAGACACTCTTCCACAAATATGCAGAAGATGCTCCTATTTTCGACTACCACTGTCACCTTATACCCCAGCAGATTGCCCAGAATGCACGCTTTACTACAATCACCGATGCATGGCTCGGCGGTGACCACTACAAGTGGAGACAGATGAGGACATGCGGTTTTGATGAAAATCTCATCACAGGCAGCGCTGATCCGTACGATAAGTTCCTCGCATGGGCAGAGACAATGGAAAACCTCATCGGTAACCCTCTCTATCACTGGACACACCTCGAACTCCAGCGCTACTTCGGAATCAAGGACATCCTGAACAGAAAGAACGCAGAGAAAATCTACAAAGAGACCAACGAGAAACTCGCTTCAGACCCCGACCTCTCGGTATGGGGAATCATGAAGAAGTTCAATGTCTACGCAGTCGGTACGACAGATGACCCGGCTGACACTCTCGAGTGGCACATAAAAATCAAGAAGGACGGAAAGTGCCCGGCTAAGGTTATTCCTTCATACAGACCCGACAAGGCCCTCAACATCGACAAAAAGGACTTTGCCGATTATATCAAAAAGCTTGCTAAGGCTGCTGAAATGGAAATCAAGAGCGTCGACGATGTTATTGCCGCTCTCGAGAAGAGGCTCGACTTCTTTGTTGAGATGGGATGTAAGGCATCAGACCATGCCCTCATGACATGCCCGCACACATTCTGGAGTAAGGACAAGGTAAACGGTGTATTCACTTCAGCACTTAGCGGAAAGGAAGTAGGCAAAGAAGAAGCAGATGCTTACCGCACATATGTTCTTACGGCACTTGCTAAACTCTACAACAAGAAGAACATCGCAATGCAGCTCCATTTTGCATCAATCAGAGACAACAACAAAATTATGTTCAATAAGCTCGGACCCGACACAGGATACGATGCATCCTACGACGAAACACTCGCTTACGGCGTCAGTGCATTCCTGGGAAACCTCTCAGAAACCGATGAAGTACCGAAGACTATCCTCTACACCCTTAACCCGAAGGACTACTATCCACTCGGAACACTCATGGGATGCTACCAGGGCGGTGGAAGAAAGGGAAAGATTCAGCTCGGTTCAGGATGGTGGTTCTGTGATCATAAGGACGGCATGGAGGAGCAGATGAAGGTACTTGCAAACCTCGGCTCACTCCCGGCATTTATCGGAATGCTCACGGACTCACGTTCGTTCCTCTCCTACTCGAGACACGAATACTTCAGACGTATAATGTGCAATCTCATCGGCACATGGGTTGAAAACGGTGAGGTACCGTATGATGAAGAGAACCTCGGACGCATAGTAAGAGCAATCTCCTTCGATAACGCAAAGAACTACTTCGAAGGCTAATCATAATTTATAGTATATACGGACTTACGGCCCTCCTTCCGGTGGGCCGTATTTCTTTCCTCTTTGATATAATTAAATTTCCATCTTCTTTTGTTATGTAAAATGAAGAGTTTTCAGAAAAAACAAACGTAAACCTAAATTTCCCAAAATAAAGTTGAGAAAAATTTTTGTTGACAGCTCACTATCACGATAATATGCTTAAATCGTATACGGATTTTCACTATTGAGACTCATATCCTCATAGTGCAAGTATAAAAGGAGAAAGGTATGGAAAAATTATTCAAGCTGAAGGAGCACAAGACTGATGTCAAGACTGAAATCATGGCCGGTATTACAACGTTCATGACAATGGTTTATATTCTTGCTGTCAACCCTGGCATCCTCTCTGCATGTGGCATGGAATTCTCGAAGGTATTCTCGGCTACAGCTATCTCATCAGCTATTGCTTGTCTCGTAATGAGCTTAGTTGCAAATCTGCCGTTCGCACTCTCAGCGGGAATGGGAATCAACGCATTCTTTGCTTACACAGTATGTATCGGTATGGGTTACAGCTGGAAGTTCGCTCTCACAGCAGTATTCGTAGAAGGTATCATCTTCATTCTTCTCACACTCTGCAACCTCAGAGAAGCAATCGTCAACAGTATTCCTGAGAACCTCAAGAAAGCAATCGGAGCAGCTATCGGCCTCTTCATCGCTTTCATCGGTCTCCAGAATGCAGGTATCGTAATCGTTGACCAGAGCACAATCTGTGCACTCAACCCGGCATGGATTACATCCCCGGCTTGTATTCTCACAGTCATCGGCCTCGTTCTCACAGGTATCCTTGTTGCAAGAGGAGTCAAGGGCGCTCTCCTTATCGGTATCCTCGTGACAACAATCATCGGTATCCCGTTCGGCGTTACAAAGTATGCAGGTGGATCTTATCTCCCGGCAGCTCCATACTTCTTCGACTTTGAGTTCGGCACAATCTTCCAGAACGGAAAGACAGTATTCGACTTCATCATCGTCATGTTCACATTCCTCTTTGTCGATATGTTCGATACAGTCGGAACACTCATCGGTTGTGCAGGTAAGTCAGGCATGGTCCGTGAAGACGGAACTATTCCGAATTGTAAGGAAGCTCTCCTTGCTGACGCTGTCGGAACAACAGCTGGTGCTATCTTCGGTACATCTACAATCACAACATTCGTAGAAAGCGCATCCGGTATTGCAGAAGGCGGAAGAACAGGACTCACATCTTTGACAGTCGCTGTTCTGTTCCTCCTCTCTCTCTTCCTCGAGCCGCTCTTCGGATCAATTCCAAGTGCAGCAACAGCTCCAGCTCTTATCATCGTCGGTGTCATGATGATTACTCCTGTCAAGACAATCGACTTCGACGATTTCACAGAAGGCATCCCGGCATTTATGTGTATCCTCATGATGGTTGTTACATACTCCATCAGTAACGGTATCATGTTCGGCGTCCTCTTCTATGTCATCCTCAAGGCATTCACAGGAAAGGCAAAAGAAATCAATGCTCCGACATGGATTCTCTTCGCTCTCTTCGTTGCTAAGATTGTCGTCAACACAATCTAAAAGAAAAGACGCATTTATCCGCAGGTTTAACGCCTGCGGTTTTTTTTCACCAAAAACAGACAATATTTGTGTGTTGTGTGGTTTTCGCAACAAAAAGCAACAAAATTTCTAGCTTTTTGGAGAAACAGGGTTATCATAAGAATACAAAAAAAGGAGAAAGAAAGATGAACAAAATGACAGCAAAGGACCTTATCAATGCGTCGATGGGACGGGAGAATTGTGACCTCGTCATCAGAAACGCAAAGGTTGTTGATGTTTGTGGTTCTACCGTTTATAAGGCTGATGTCTATGTAAAGGACGGTTACATCGTAGGTTTTGACCAGAACAGGAAGGCAGATAAGGAAATCGATGCAGGAGGAAGGTATCTTGTGCCGGGCTTTATCGACAGCCACTGCCACATTGAAAGCTCCCACCTCTCGCCGAGTGAGTTTTCCAATGCCATTCTTCCATGCGGCACTACAACAGTTATCGCCGATCCGCACGAGATAGCAAACGTTGCAGGCCTCAACGCAATGGAATATATGCTTTCTTCTGCAAAGGATGCAGTACTCGACATCTACTATATGTTCCCGTCCTGCGTTCCATGCACATTCTTCGAGCACTCCGGAGCAATACTAAATGCAAAGGAAATTGAACAGCTTATCGACAACGATAGAATTCTGGGGCTGGGAGAGATGATGAACTACGTAGGAGTAGTAGGCGCTGACGAGACAATTCTCGATAAGCTTGAAACATGTTACTCCCGTAAGAAGATTATAGACGGCCACATCCCGTCAATCCAGGGCCAGGGCTTAGACGCATACCTCTCAGCAGGAATTCAGACAGACCATGAGTGCGAAACACCTGAAGAGCTTCAGGAGAAGGTAAGAAAGGGGATGTATGTACTACTCAGGCAGGGAACAGTATGCCGCAACGTCATTCAGCTTCTTCCCGGCGTCACAGATACCAATTACCGCCGCTGTCTCTTCTGCACAGATGACAGGCAGCCTCAGTCGATTACAAGAGAAGGTCATATAAACTACGGCGTGAACCTTGCAATCAGCCACGGCCTCGACCCGCTGAAGGCAATTGCATGTGCAACTATCAACGCATCCGAGTGCTACCGCCTCTATGACAGGGGAATGATTGCCCCCGGTAAAAGAGCAGATTTCTTCCTTACAGATACAATTGAGGAAATTAAGCCTCTGAAGGTATTCGTTAAAGGCGAAGAGGTTGCCGAGAACGGAAAGATTATAAAGAGAAGCCCACATGTCGAACCATTCGGCGTCAAAGGCTCCGTAAAGGTCAAAGACCTATCTCTCAAGACTTTCTCACTCCCCCTCAAGAGCGACAAGGTCAGAGTTATCGACATTCTCCCCGGAGGTGTTGTTACCGGTAAGGGCGAAGCCGTCGTCAAGAGAGACGATAGAGGCGAATGGGTACATGACCCGAACGAAGATATTCTCAAAGTCACAGTTATCGAACGCCATAACGGCACAGGATATCACGCATCTGCACTTATCAGAGGATACGGCATAAAGCACGGTGCTATTGCAGATACAATTGCCCACGACTCCCACAACATTATCGTTGTCGGTGACAATGACGAGGATATGCTCAAGGCTGTAGAGCAGCTTATAAAGATGGGAGGTGGAATCACAGTATTCAAGGACGGTAAGGAACTGGCCTCCCATCCTCTTGAAATCGGAGGCCTTATGACAGACCTGCCGGTTGATGAAGTTGTGAAGTGCCTTGACGAGCTCCATGATGCAGTCGAGCACAACATGGAAGGCATGAACCCGGAAATAGACCCGTTCATGACTCTGTGCTTCATGGCCCTCCCTGTAATCCCGTCATATAAGGTTACGGACTGCGGACTATTTGATGTGACAGAGTTTAAATTCGTCGATGTTTCGCTTTAGTCAACGCTGCCCCGACTATATAAAGGCCGGGGCATTTTATTCGTCATAGCTCACTTATAAGGGATGAGATAATAATCAAGACCGCCCCGACAAGACCCTCTAGGGTTAGCGACTCCCCCAGCACCAGGAATGATAGAATCAACGCAAAGACGGGATCTATGTAGCTGACGACAGCTATTGTGTGAGCACTCAGCATCTCCATGGCCCCGAAATAAAGCGAATAGGCAAAGCCGGTGTGGAATATACCGACGAGGAGAAGCATCAGAATAGAAAGCGGCGTGAATGTGATAGCCGTAATATTCTCTCTCAGGAGAATATATGGAACGATTACAATCGATGCCGAGAAAAGCTCAATCATTGTCTTATATTGCGCATCCATGCCGATGTTTCTTTTATTGAGGATAATAACAGTGGCATAAAGCGCTGCGGCGCTCAGGCCGTATAATATACCCTTGAAATCTCCCGACGAGAGGGATGAGCCCCCCGTTATTCCCGATACCAGTACCATCCCCACGACGGATGAGAGCGCACATAAGAGCCTTTTAGGTGTGAGCTTTTCGCCTAGGAAAATGGGAGAGAGCAGAATAACAATCGCCGGCTCCATGTAATACGAGAGAGTGGCAACCTGGACTGTTGTGTAATTATAACTCTCAAAAAGAAGAACCCAGTTTACCCCGATAACCGCCCCGGTAACCATCGTCATAATAAGAGAAGGCCTTGTCACATTCACATTTTTCTTCTTTCTTATTTTCAAGAAAACTAATAGAAAGAGCCCTCCGAGGAGTCCACGGCTCAGAGCAAGAATTCCGGAAGAGAGAGGAATGTAGCGCCTGAATATGCCGATTGTGCCGAAAATCAACATAGACAAAACTACATTAAAATAACTCCTCTTCATATAGTTCTTCCTCAAGCGAAAATATGAATGCAATTTTAAGCAGAAACATGGGAAAAATAAAAGCCATCAAAAAAAATAGAGAGATATTACTTCGTCGGCAATAAGAAAGATTATCCTTTGGGATAATAGTGGCTTGTAGAAGATTTGGACTATCTCCTGGGAGTTCTCTTCTTCGAGTATTTCCCCTTTTTCTCAAGGATTTCCTTCTGAAATATAGTTTTCCGGGTCAAAATAGTATCGAATCGGGACAATCAATTGACAGAGAAAATCTCATCCTCTAGCCTCATGAATGATGTTAAATACAGGAGGAAAAATATGAGATACGCCATAGGTGATATTCACGGAATGTATGCTAAGATGCTCAAAGCACTGGAGAATGCCGGCTTTGACAGAGAAAAAGACACTCTATATTCAGTAGGTGATTTTTCCGACAGAGGAAGCGAAGGCCTCCCGGTAATCAGGTATCTTATGGGACTCGGGGAAAGATTCAAAGCAGTATACGGTAACCACGACTATTGGCTCTATCAATTCTTGAATGCCGGGGCAAGATTCATAGAGAACAGTGATGAAGGTGGCCTTTCCTACATTGTTAATGAAGAAATAAAAGCAGTATGGGACGAGAGTCTCTTCTCAGAAGATATACTCAACTGCTGGCTCAATAATGGAGGAGGTGAGACGATAAAGAGTCTTTCAATATCGACAGAGGAAGAACTAGGCAATATAAAAAATTGGCTTGAGAAAATGCCGTACAGTATTGAGACCGACAAATATATTCTCCGCCATACATACTCCCGCTCTTTCCCGGGTAACGATTACTCACTGACAATGAAGGACCTCTTTGAAAGAAATCTCCTGAGGCGAGACTATGACAGTAAATTCTGGGATAGAGATATGCTCTCATCATCCACGGCAATAAGGGGAGAATACAGAAGGAGTATTCCTGAAGAGAGAAAGAAAGAATTAACCACAAAACCCCTCATCATAGGCCACTCCCCAACTCTAGGCTTCAACCTAAGACCTGTCCCCGTCTATGACAATGAACTGAATTTCATTCTCATAGATACAGGCTCCTTCGTCGACAAGAGGAAATACGGAGTCAGAGAAGATGGAGAGATAACCATTTTCAACATGGATGAATGCACATGGGTTACATCACGAGGAGAAAGCGGAAAGTTTAATCTTTAGTTTTATAGAAATTATGTGCGGCCGTCAGCTGTAAGGGTATTGTTAAAAAGTGAAGCAACTACTCCCCTTCTCTCATAAAGTCCGCACCGATTTTCTTTAACCCCTGGGCTATCTCACGGGCAACCCACTCTGCACCTTCGGGTCTGAGATGGGTGTCATCTTCTTTTCCTTCGGGGAAGTTTTCATATATACCGGAGCCGAAATGCATGTAGTACTTGCGACTTTCCTCTTCACCGAGAATACTGAGGTCCATCATGAGCGGTATTGTGATATCCAACAAAGGGATATTAAGTTGATGGGCGGCAAGTTTCATTGCAGCACAATAGTCCTTATGGGTATCTACAGGTCTCGGGCCGTCAAACTTATGACGAGGAACAGGGGTAATGAAGTAGACTTTACATCCCTTTGCGAGGAAGGAGGATGCTATGTATTTCAAATCAGCAACAAAGCTAGTAAACGCATCGGTTCCCCTCTCGTCGGTTTTCTCGTCATTGTGTCCGTATTCGACAATAACACTGTCTCCTTCCTCCGCTTCAAAGAGGGCAGCGCTTATAATGCCTTCCTTAAGTGCAGATTTCGTCGATCGTCCGTTCTTTGCAAAGTTCAAAAGGCTCCAGTCATTTTTAATATAAGGAAAGAACTTCTCTCCCCACCCTGTCTCAGGACGGGCTTCACGCTCTTTTATTGCACAAGTTGAATCACCAAGTAAAAACAGTTTATTCATGAGTATAGTCTATCAAAAAATGAGGTAGTTTTCACTACCCCACATCCTTCCGTTTAGGATTATTATCTCTGAACTCTTCCCGAGCCGTCACCCTTGCAGAGAGCTTCAACTTCACTGAGTCTGGAAAGGTTGAAGTCACCGTTGATGGTGTGCTTGAGACAGGAAGCTGCAACAGCAAAGTTGATTGCATACTCCTCATTCTCATAGTGGCTGAGGCCGTAGATGATTCCTGCTGCAAAGCTGTCACCACCACCGACACGGTCTACGATATCTGTAATCTCGTAGTGGCGTGAAAGATAGAAACCTGTCTTTCCTGAGAGTGCTGCACTCCATCCGTTGTGGTCAGCGCTCTTGCTTTCTCTGAGTGTGATTGCCACATACTTTACATTCGGGAACTCTTTCTTGACCTTAGCTGCAAGTTCCTTGTAGACATCTGTATCGAGCTTACCGCTTGTAACGTCACTGGCAGCTTCGATTCCCAGACACTTCTGGATATCTTCCTCGTTTGCGATGACACAGTCAGCATACTTGACGAGCTCTCTCATGACTTCCGGAGCACTCTTACCCCACTTCCAGAGCTTCTTGCGGTAGTTGAGGTCGATGGATACTGTTGCTCCAGCGTCTTTTGCCTTCTTCATTGCAACAAGTGCACAATCTGCTGCTTCCTTACTTACTGCAGGTGTGATTCCTGTTGTGTGGAACCATGTTGCACCCTTCATTATCTCATCCCAGTTGAAATCTTCCGGCTTTGCCTTAGCAATTGCACTTTCTGCTCTATCATATACAACAAGGCTTGGTCTCTGTACTGCACCTGTTTCGAGGTAGTAGATACCGAGTCTGCCGTCCTTGACCATGTTGATGGAAGATGTGTCAACACCGTACTTCATAACTTCACGCTTACAAGCTTCTCCGACTGCGTTGTCCGGAAGAGCTGAAACGAACTTGGCATTCTCACCAAGAATTGAAAGCGAGACGGCAACGTTTGCTTCACCGCCACCGAATGTTGCTTCAAGAACAGGGCTCTGGAAGAGTCTTTCATGCTCTGGGCTTCTCAAGCGGAGCATAATTTCACCAAATGTTACGTATTTCTTATCTGACATAATGGTCTCCCTTTTTATTTTTTTGTCAATTTTCCTGCCATGTTTTTTAATAGTCAACAACATGTCTGAATTGTACGTTATTAAGTCGTTTTAATTGATACTATAATAATAGTGGAGGAAACAATATGAAAGAGTCTGAATTGTTTGAATTTTTCCATGCACTGGGAATCGTCCCGGTTGTAAAGATCGACGATGCCGAAAAAGCAGAGAAGCTTGCAGGCGCTATGTGCCGCGGCGGCATCAACTGCGCTGAGGTGACATTCCGCACCGATGCTGCAGAAGAAGCAATAAGAAGAATGGTCAAGGCTTATCCGGAAATGGTAGTAGGCGCTGGAACAGTCCTTAACCCTGAAACAGCTGAAAGAGCTGTCAAGGCAGGTGCTGCATTCATCGTATCTCCGGGCCTCGATGAAGAGACAGTCAAGTGGTGTCTCAAGCATGATGTTCCGGTAACTCCCGGCGTATGTACCGCTAGTGAAGTACAGAAAGGCGTCAACCTCGGCCTCAAAGTTTTGAAGTTCTTCCCCGCAGAGTCTTCTGGCGGCGTCAAGATGCTCAAGGACCTGGGCGGCCCGTTCCCTCAGATGAAGTTCATGACAACAGGTGGAATCAACCCGGATAATCTTGCTGACTATGCCAGAGCTTCAAACGTCCTTGCTGTCGGCGGATCATGGATGGTCAAGGCTGACCTCATCAACAACGACAAGTGGGATGAAATCGAGGCACTCTGCCGTGACGCTGTCACAAAAATGCAGGGCTTCGAACTTGCGCACTTCGGAATCAATGCAAACGGACAGGAAGATGCAGTCAAGATGGCTGATAAGTTCTCCAAGTTCGGTATGGTCACAAGCGAGACAAGTAAGGGCTTCTTCATGGATAAGTCAATCGAAATCATGGCTAACGGCGGTCCCGGAGTTCACGGCCACATCGGCTACAAGGTCAACAACATCGCACGCACAATGGCTTATGTTAAGAAGCTCGGCTACACAATCGACGAGAAGAGCTTTACTTATGATGCAAAGGGCAAAGTCAAGTTCTTCTACATCAACGAGCCAATCGGAGGCTTCAACGTCCATTTCGTGGCGAAATAGCCTTTCAAGACCCGGGAACACAAACCCGGGCCTTTTTACCGTCCTAATCCTACTTTTGTTATAATAATAACATTATATATTTATTTTTAACATCTTGACTATTTTTTAACAGTTTACTATATTCTCCACAACCTACTTGTTATTCGTTTAAGGGAGAATGGAAAAAATGAAAAGACTACTTACTCTTTTTGTATTATTACTTACTCTTTCATTTGTCTTTGCAGGCGGAAGCCAGGAGACAACAGACAAGAGCAACACGCTTCGTGTCGCAATGGAATGCGGCTATGCTCCGTACAACTGGACACAGACAACATCAGATAACGGCGCCGTTCAGATTTCCGGCAGCAAGGACTATGCTTACGGCTACGACGTCATGATGGCTAAATATATTGCATCTTCACTCGGAAAGGAACTCGAGATTGTAAAACTTGACTGGGAGTCTCTTATCCCGGCTCTTCTTTCAGGAACCGTTGACTGCGTAATTGCAGGCCAGTCAATTACTGCAGAGAGACTCGAAATGGTCGATTTCACAACACCTTACTACTACGCATCAATTGTATGCCTTGTCGACAAATCAAGCTCCTATGCATCAGCCGAAGGTTTAAGCGACCTCAAGGGCGCCAGCTGCACAAGTCAGCAGAATACAGTCTGGTACGATGTGTGTCTCCCGCAGATAGAGAACGCAAAAATTCTTCCTGCCCAGGAAAGCGCACCTGCAATGCTTGTTGCACTCTCTTCCGGAAGAGTTGACCTTATCTGCACAGATATGCCGACGGCACAGGCTGCCCTTGTTGCATACCCCTCATTCAAGCTTCTCGACTTCTCATCAAGCGACGACAACTTTGTTGTAAGCCAGGAAGAAATTAATATCGGAATATCGGTATCAAAGAGCAATTCTGAGTTAACAGCTCAAATTAACGAAGTACTCTCAACTCTCACAGTTGATGATTACAACAGAATGATGGATGAGGCAATCTCAGTCCAGCCGCTCTCATTATAATTAAGGATAGATAATGACTATTTCACAGATGAATTTCCTGGAGAGGATGATTTACATCCTCCAGAGATACTCTCTTTCGCTGCTCTCCGGAGCAGCTACAACTATGGTTATAGCCATAGTCTGTACACTCCTCGGGTGCGTGATAGGATTTGCAGTGGGACTTGTGCAGACCACGGAGCCCGGAAAAAATGCGGGTGTGGCAAAAAAAGTGCTGCTCAAAATTGTAAAGTGGATTCTCAATGCCTATGTTGAAATCTTCAGGGGCACCCCGATGATGCTTCAGGCTGCGTTCATCTACTACGGCACAGCGCAGCTATTTAATATAAACCTCGGCATGTGGAGTGCGGCAATTCTCATTGTCTCCATCAATACCGGTGCTTATATGGCGGAAACCGTGAGAGGAGGAATCCTCAGTGTCGACAAAGGTCAGACGGAAGGCGCAAAGGCAATCGGAATGAACCATACCCAGACAATGCTCTATGTCGTTCTTCCCCAGGCTTTGAGAAATGTCATGCCGCAGATTGGCAACAACCTCATAATCAACATCAAGGATACATGTGTCCTTTCAATCATAGGGACAGTGGAGCTCTTCTTCACTTTCAAGAGCATATCGGGCGCGCTGTATACTTACTTCGAGGCTGCAACGGTGACGATGATTATATACTTCATCCTGACATTCCTTTCATCAAGAATACTCAGAAAGCTTGAGAACAGGATGGACGGCCCGGCAAACTTCAATCTCGCTACAACAGATACCCTTGCCTTCACAAGCGGACTCACACGTTACGATGCATCGACAGGAGGAACACATTGAGCACACTTCTTGAAGTAAAACACCTTGTAAAGACATTCGGAACTAACGAGGTCCTTAAGGATATAGACTTCTCGGTCAATAGAGGAGACTGCGTAAGCATTATCGGTTCCTCGGGAAGCGGTAAATCGACACTCCTGAGATGTATCAACATGCTCGAGGACTCGACTGCCGGAGAGATTTTATATCATGGGAAGAATGTCCTTGATAAAGAAATCGACGAGAACGAGTACCGTACTAAGGTCGGTATGGTCTTCCAGTCATTCAACCTCTTCAACAACCACAATGTCCTCGACAACTGCACGATAGGACAAGTCAAGGTTCTTAAAAGAAACAAAGAGGAAGCGGAGGAAACTGCCCTCAAATACCTGACAAAGGTAGGAATGAGCGGATATATAAATGCTAAGCCCCATCAGCTCTCAGGAGGACAGAAGCAGCGTGTTGCAATCGCCCGCGCACTCTCGATGAGTCCCGAAATTCTTCTCTTCGACGAGCCGACGAGTGCTCTCGACCCGGAGATGGTCGGAGAAGTACTGGATGTAATGAGAAACCTTGCAGAGAGCGGTATGACAATGCTTGTCGTCACCCACGAGATGGGTTTTGCCCGTGATGTATCAAACCGTGTGCTCTTTATGGCTGACGGAAAAATCGAAGAGGAAGGACCACCGGATAAGGTATTCCTCAATCCTGAAAACGAAAGAACAAAGGAATTCTTAAAGAGATTCCTCAAGGAAAAGACCGGCGAATAACCGGCCTTCTCTTTTTTGTTAATCGATTCGTAATCGATTCAAAATATGAATCGATAATCACACACAGAAAAATACAATCACACTTTAACATGGCATCCAATTCTTTATAAACCATAGAAGTACTTCACCGAATTAAATCGAATGAACTACAGCTAATCGATTCTTAATCGATTTAAAAAACTTGAATCGATTAAATCAATCTGCTTTAATATAAGAAAGAGGAAGACGTATATGATATTCAAGGAAAGTGAGAATATAGAATTAAAAGCAATTGTGGTGGACGACATAAAGAAAGAGATTATTGCTTTTGCAAACACAAATGGAGGGGCATTATATGTTGGAGTACAGGATGACGGCACTGTAACCGGAGTCGACAATCCTGATGATGTCTCATTACAAATCAGCAACATGGTAAGAGATTCCATAAAACCTGATGTATCCATGTTTGTACATTATCAAACTATTGAAGACGATGGCAAAGAGGTTATACGGGTTGATGTACAGCGTGGAACAGATCGGCCTTACTACCTAATTAAGAAGGGCATGCGTCCAGAAGGGGTATATGTCAGGCAGGGTTATTCCTCAGTTCCTGCCTCTTGTTCAGCAATCAGACAGATGATTAAAGATACCGACGGTGACCGATTTGAAGAAATGCGTGCTCTTGATCAGAACCTCACATTTGAAGATACAACAAAGGAATTCAAAAAACGCAAGGTTGCATTCGGCCCCGAGCAGATGAGAACTCTTAAGCTAGTTGACAGGGACAACCTATACAGCAATCTAGGACTGCTTCTTTCCGATCAATGCACGCACACTATAAAAGTGGCCGTTTTCCAGGGAACAGATCAGACGATATTCAGAGACCGCAAAGAATTCACCGGCTCTCTCATAAGACAGATGAATGATGTATATAATTTCCTGGATTTCTGTAACAGTACTTACGCAACGATTGATAAGCTGGTGAGAATCGACACAAGAGATTATCCGGAAACTGCACTCAGGGAAGCCTTGTTGAACTTGCTTGTACATAGAGATTACTCATTCAGTGCGAGTGCACTTATAAGCATCTATAGTGACAGGATTGAATTTGTTTCCGTCGGCGGATTGGTAGGCGGGATTGAAAAGGAAGATATCATGCTGGGAATTTCAGTATGCCGAAACCAGAATCTTGCGAATGTGTTCTATCATCTTCATTTAATTGAAGCATATGGCACCGGTATAATAAAAATCATGAAGGAGTATGAAAAGATAGACTATAAGCCTGTAATCGAGATTACAAAGAATGCCTTCAAGATAATTCTGCCGAATGCCAACGAATGCTCTCCTCGGCATTCAACTCCCCCACAGAAAACAAAAGCACAGAGCCAATTAAGTGACAAGGATAAAAAAGTACTTGAATACACCAAGACAAACGGCTCTGTAACAAGAGCAGAGATAATCAGTTCTCTCGGAGTGACGATATCTGAAGCGGCAAAAATCCTGAAGAGGCTGACAGAATGTAATCTCTTAAGCCGCAACGGAAAGGGAAGAAGCACAATCTACACGCTTCCAGAATAAGAAAAGGTGCCACTTGAGCCTATGGCTTCGGCAGCACCCTTTGAGAAAGAATTAATCTCACTCTTCGATAAATGCACTTGGAGCAGCCTCAATGCCCTTCTTCCACTCAATAGCGTTGACAAGGAAGAATGTGATTGTTCCTACTGCACAGCCGAATACAACAGGAAGAATTCCAAGATAGAAATCACCGCCCGAGAGTATCTGCCAGAATACAACACCGATTGTTCCGGTAATGATGGAAATCTGACCGGAGCGCTTAGTTGCCCTCGGCACTACCATTCCCAGTCCGTATGCAGCAAAAGGTCCTGCACAGCGGATAGCGAATGCGAATGTGTTCATCGTTACAATGTTGATTCCAAGAAGTGAAATAAGCATAGCAACAGCACAGCATATGACGTTGCACCATCTGACAACTCTGACTTCCTTCATGCCGTCAAGCTGCTTTGAAGCATATGGCTTATAAAGGTCGTTGATAATCATTGTTGACATACACAATAGGTTGGAGTCTGCAGAGCTCATCGTTGCCGAGATGATTGCAGCAGAAACAAGTCCTGTAATAATTGTAGGAGCATATGCCTCAGTTACAGCCATCATTGCCTGACCTGATGCAGGGTTACCGAGAGCATCCTTAACTGAAAGTGCCGCAAGTCCCATAAGGGTCGGGAAGAATGACATCGCAGCCATCAATACTGCACTGAGTAAACTTGCCCTGACTGCTGTCTTCTCGTCCTTTGCAGACTCAAAGCGGCTGATCATTTCTGGTCCCGAAAGGAATGTACAGAAATAGTTGAAGATATAGCCGATGATAACAACCCAGCCTATCTTTGTGATATCGAGCTGTTCAGAGGGAAGCTTGGAAGCAATTGTGCTCCAGCCGCCGCATCCCTTGATAACAAACGGTGTTGCTATTGCAAGGCCCACGAGGATGATGATGAACTGCACAAGGTCAGATACCTGGTCTGCTATCATACCGCCGAAGGTTGTGTAGAGGATGATAACGGCTCCAGCAATAATCATACACAGTCTTGTGTCGATTCCCGTGAGGACAGATACAACCGATCCCGATGCAGCAACCTGGCTGGATGTGAGACAGAAGAGAGCGAGAACGTTCAAAACTGCCGAGAAGCCAGCACTGAAACGACCGAATCTTCTTCCGATGACTTCAGGAATGGTGACAGCCATTGTCTTTCTGATTTTCGGTGCAAAATATGCAAGAGGAATCATTGCAATGGATGCTGCGAGGACGTACCATACGGCACTCATACCCCATGTGGTGTATGCCTTTCCTGCAAGTCCTGTCGTACTTCCGCCGCCGATATTATTGGCACTGAGGGAGAATGCTATCATAAAGAGGCCCATTCGTCTTCCCGCGAGCATATAGTCGTCAGCGTCTTTAATCTTCAGCTTACCTACAACAAACCCGATTACGAGCATCCCTAAGAGGTAAGCAACTACGATAATGAGTGCGTCAATATTAACTGTCATCATTATCCTCCTATATTTATTATGATTTAATTCTTACTGATAAAATCAGAACTGGCAACAAAAAAAGGATAACCTGTATACTTTTGACTAAACCTAAAGAAGCGAGATTAAAGTTAAGGTATTCTTCAATGCAAGTATAAGAAGGGAGAGCGCAAAGATGGTATTCATCGTCTTACGGTGGCTCTTATATACTCTTTTCAGTACTTCTCCCGCCAGAGCCCACACGAGTCCTGTCAAAAAACACGTAAGGGGGATGAGAAGAGAGAGGAGAAGCCCTTTCCACATTCCATACCCAACTGTGTATGTAGATATGGCGGTGACACAGAGCATGAGGACCTTCACATTGACAATCTGGAGTAGAAATCCCCTTTTAAATGAGCCGTCACTCTCCCCTTCGCACTCGTCTATCTCGCCTTTTCTGTAGATTTTGTATGCAAGAAAGAGGATATATACAACACTCAAAGCCTGAAGAACGATGTTAATGGAGGAAATAAAAGAAGAAATCCCTCTTATGACAAAGTATGAAACAAGCGTTATTAGTGTTATTCCCGTCAGCATTCCGTAGTTGAGTGCAATTCCCCTTTTAATCCCCTTCTCCGAAGCATTCTGGAGGCTGAGAATTGTATTCGGGCCGGGAGTCCCGGACACAGTTATAAGGTAAATCATGAGAGAAAGTATATCCACCACTACATTGTATATGGAGCCAACGGCGTCAACAAGGGCTGAAAAACATTTCACTTTGACGTTGATAATCTTCTCCTTAATCCATTATCATTTTCCCATAGCAGAGAAATACAAACACTACTTTGTACCGCAACCGCTTGTAAAAAACTGGTCGAAAGACGGAAAATACGCATCGTGGTATGATCCTATGACTCAAAAGAGCATCCCGAACGGCGGAATCGGAAGATACTTTCATTCTAATCTCATCAACATATCAGAGGACGAGAAAAAGACTTTATTGAAAATCAACCTCTTTTTTGAAAATCTCATACGGAATTTTCTTAACGGGGAAACGGAGTGGCTTAAATCTGACACTCTTATTTCGGCAAGAGAAGTTCTGCTCTTCCAGATACTGCAGTCTGCCAAAGGCCCTTTTTCTCCAGATAAATTATTATTGATGGTCGCTTCTTCATTAGGCTTATTTCATAAGTCTCCTTCAAAAAAGGAAATGGAGGAGAGGTCGAGAACCGAGAATGTAAAAGAAGCACTTTCACAGATGTTGATATTTGGAATAAATCTGCTTGATATGGAGGCTGTCATTCTGGAGGCAGAAGAGAACAGCTCTTTTATCCTCGGCTCCTTTCCCATCACGCTTATCAACCCGTACTTTTCTTTGCTAGAGCATGAGAAATATCTCGACTCCCAGGCTTTTGATTTCTATGGGTCAACAATTGTTCTTCCACTCTCTCCCGAGAAAGCAATATGTATCTACGATCCTGATACTTATACTCCAGTAGAGGAGAATGGAAGTGCAGAGCTTACTAAAGAAGATATCGACATGCTCAACAGTGCAATGCTCTACAACAGCGGCGAGGAAGGCGGCGTGATACATGTATGCCCCACAGCCTATATCAATGAACTCTACAACAAACTTGATGAAAATGATTTTTTCCGGAATACATATCTTGGATGCAACCTCGATGAGTACCCGTTCCCGACAAAACTCTCTGTTTTAAAAGTAAAGAGGGAAGCCGAAAAAAACCTGAAAGAAAGACAAAAGAATTCCATCAGGCCATTTATCAAGGCTATTATCGAATACGATAACAAACACCTGGAAAAAGTAAAGGAAAAGGACTATATCAAGGCCATCACAAAGAGGTATAAGGAAGCTGAGAAAATCCTCAGCAATAGAGGCAAAGAAAAAGAATGAAGAGATTGAGTGAAACTACTTCTCATACTCTTCAATTTCTCTGACGGCCCTTTTCAGCATCGTTTTGAATTCTTCAATCCCGTTAAGGGCCTTCCTTTCCCTATTCGTAAGTATATATACAGGATTCGTTTCTCTCAGATTTTTTATGGGGAAAGCATAGAGCTTATTACTGCTTTGTTCATTCATCCTATATAAATGTGGTAGGTACATCGACAGGCTGAAACAGGCTAGAAGATTCGCCCTCGCCATATCCTGATGAAGATCAAAGTGAGGAGACAAATGGACACAGTTGAGAACAACTCCTTCTTTTTCTAATAGCTCATTGAGTATCTTCATACAGTGAAGGGGCGGAAGACTTAGAGAGAAGTCCATATCACAAAAGAGAGAAATATCTGCTCCGTGCTCGAAGGCTTCGATACACCCCGGATACTCATGCGGAAAATAATGCCTCAGCATCTCATCACTCACAACAAGATAGAGTTTCTCGGCAAAAAGAAATTCCCTCTCAATCTTTTCCGGTCTAATGGATGTAAGACCGCTGAATGCCACATCGAGTTCGCCTCTTTCAAGCATGGAGCACAGCTCTTCGGCATTCCCGATTACTCCGTGAATATCAAAATCGGGGTAATGTTCTTTAAACTCCTTCATGAGGCGTGGCATAACCATACGGAAACGCCCTTCTGTCGTTCCTACTCTAATAGTGTTTTTATCGTCTTTCATATTTCCCTCATACAACAATTCCCGGATAACCTAATTCCCCTTTGCATCTCCAGTCAAACCTGTCAAGTCAACTCTATATATAAATGACCCCAGCTCATCATTTCTTATGAATGTGGCCATATATACAGGGAGATAGACAATCTTGCCGTCGACTTTAACATTGTCATTAGTCAAGACAATCGCTTTCTTCAAATCATACGCCTCATTCTCCATAACATTTTTCAAGGCGTTATGACGGTGATAGTCTTTTCCGGACTTAACTTCAATGGGGAGTATCGAATCATTGATCCTTACGACAAAATCAATTTCCCCCTGCTTTTTGCTGTTGAAATAGTAGAGATTGAGACCATTGGTACAAAGTTCCTCGGCAACTGCATTTTCATAGATGCACCCATAATTGACTGAGTCGTCAGCAGAGAGGATTCTGGCCTGTATGCCTCGCGCGTATTGAGAAGCAAGAAGGCCTACGTCATTTGAAAAAAACTTGAAAAGGTTACGAAGTTTATTCAATTCAAGTGGCTCTTTAGGCTCCTCAATATTATAAACAGGAAGAGCTATTCCTGCTTTCGTAAGCCATAAAAAGCTCTCTTCATAACTCTTGAATTTCTTATTTTCATTCAAATTCTTAAGTATGAATCTCTTGTTGGGATTATTGAGTTCAGAGGGGATAATATCAAAAATATCCTTTATGAATACATTATCCTCCCCGACATGATTTGAAATGTCCTTACGGTATGTGCCGAGTATGAACTCCTGATAATCAAGGACTTTATTCAGATCAAATGTGTCAAGATATACCTGAACAACTGCTGGCATACCTCCAACTATAAGATAAAGCCTGAATAGACTCATGAGCTTCTCATGTAGATATCCCTCGATAGGGAGGAGGTTATCATATGCATCCTTAAGCACTGTCATGAAACTTTCATTCAGGCCATTAGCAAGGAAGAATTCCTCGATTGAAAGAGGATACATCGTCATTATTGTAAGGTATCCGACGGGGACAGAACGGATTTCCTTAAGTTCTACACCCAACAAAGATCCGCTGAGAATATATCTGTAGCGGCCGTCGTCAACAAGGAACTTAATCGCCGTTATGATATCAGGAAGAAGCTGAACTTCATCAATAAATATCAGGGTATTGCCCATCTCAAGAGGAACATCAAGGAGGGAAGTAAGGCGTGTAAGCAGATCTTTAGTATCTCTGAAACCTTCAAGAGTCTTTACTGCTTCCTTTTTCTCAAAGAGGTTAATCTCAGCGAAGTTCTTGAAACATCTTTTCCCGAACTCGCGAATGATGAATGTTTTTCCGACCTGACGCGCACCGGTTATCAAGAGAGCCTCTTTATCATATGTATTGAAAAACTTCTCTATCTTTGACGTGATTTTTCTTTTAATCATTCAAGTCCCCACCCTATTCTAACCACCCTTTTCCATTTTTCCAACACAATCAGCTACAGTATTTCACTTTTTTCCAACATTATTTTTTCTCATATTATCCATTTTTCCAACTTTTTAGATTATCTCCTTGTACCTGGAATATCCATCTGCCAACCCCAAAGAGTGGGAAATTAGTCATCCAATCCTGCTCTTTATAGTTCAGCATCGAAAACCTGCAGGCTTTTACACTGCCTTTACATTCGTAGATTGTCCTCAGTCTTTTTGACTTCACATTTTCCTCGGCCTTCACCTCTATGACAAAGAGCTCATCCTTCTGTAGGATAAAATCAGCTTCAAGTGTTGAGTTCTCCTTTGAATAGTAATAAGGTTCAAATCCACCTGCTATCAACTCCTGTGCACAATACTGCTCTGTGAATGCCCCCTTGTATTCTGAAAAGAAACTACTATCTACAAGAACCTCCTTTGCCGATACTCCCGCCATTGCGCCGAGAAGTCCCAGGTCAGAAAGGAAAAGCTTGAAAGCATCAAAATCCTCATAGAATTTCACAGGCTTTTCTATCTTCCTTATTCTCGTCACCTTATGGACCAAACCTGCATTCCGTAGCCACTCAATTGCATCCTCGAATTCTTTTGCCCGAGCCCCTTTCTTCAATGCACCATATATGAATTTCTTGTTCTCCTTTGCCAGCTGAGAGGGAATTGATGACCAAACCATTCTGACTTTCGTTAAGAGAGATGGAGGTATGTGCTTTGCAAAGTCATCCTCATAGTCCCTGATAATCCTTTTCTGAATCTCCCTGACTTTCAATATATCATTATCATCAGCATAGGATTGAACAACCTCAGGCATTCCACCCACATAGTAATACTGGCGTAAAAGATCTGTTAATGTAGCCGAAAGCGATGATATCTCCTCCCATTGAGCAGAGTAGACCAAATCAAGTAGCTCTTTCTTTCCCAGCGCACTCAAGAATTCGTAAAATGTCATGGGATACATATCAAGTCTTTCAACTTTTCCGACGGGAAAACCACTATCCTCGTGGATACTGAGACCCAACAAACTTCCTGCTGCTACAATATGATAACCACTTTTGTCTTCAGCAAAATACTTCAGGGATGTAAGAGCCGCAGGAACCTCCTGGATCTCATCAAGAATAATCAGTGTTTTTCCTTCAACTATGGGAACAGATGCTAGAACCGAGAATACACGTAAAAGCCTCGATGTATCATAGTCGTAGAATAGTTTTTTGCGTCAGTACTTTTATCCAGGTTTATGTAAGCCGTATTTTCGAATTCAGAGTGGCCGAACTGTTGCAGAATCCAGGTCTTGCCACACTGTCTGACCCCATCAACTATAAGGGGGTTACGCTTGTCTCTGTTCTTCCATTCAAGTAATTTTTCATAGATAGTCCGCTTCATTTCACACCGCCTCATGACAACTAATGCTATTATAGTAAGTTATATCATCATGATACACTTTTATGAGCCAACATCCTGGTATCTTTAACACTTTCATGAGCATATTGTTCAGTTTTGCCACGTAAAATGGACGGGCTCATCACCCGTCCGGAAAATCTATGACGCAATCAAAAATTCACCTCAGCCTTAATAAATCAAATCCATCAGCTTCTCACACGATGCCTTATCAAAGAAGACACCATCGAGCGCAAAATAGTCAATTGATCCCCCTTCTTTTTCAGAATATCTTATCTTACATTGAATTCTGGAACCGTTGACGGTGAAATCATATACCCATACACTCTTTTCTTCATCATTAATACTCGTATCTTTCTCTATCTCTGTTCCAATTCCAATCGTTATACCTTTTTCGTCAATTACTTTCATCGTGGTCTTCTTCGTCTCTTCATCTGTATACGCTTTCAGATTAGAATCTTTAAATTTACTGGTATTATTAAGAAGGAAATCACATACTTCCTCCTTGGTCATTTTTGTCTCGTTTTTTGTAACGCTCCCCTTCTCAATAGTATAGTCGTAATCACCTCCATGACTTGGGTCAGCTTTGATTCTGCCTACAAGTACAAGGTTATCTACAGCATATGAATCATTTTCGATCATCATCTTTCCATTTGCTGTAACAGTTTCTACACTGTCGCCCACTTTCAAGCTGTCTTTCCAGTCTTCATCGTACTTTATTGAAAGTGTTCCATTTTCCCCATAGTCATATAGCGTTTCCCTATCTCTGACTACCTCAGTAATTTTACTTTTATTGCTGCAAAAAAGCTCATAATATTTAACACCCTCAACTATTTCGGCATCAGACATGCTCTTTCTCTCGCTCTCGGCAGGGGGTGTTACTTCGTTCGGGAGAGGCTCATCCTCTTGAGAGCTACTTGAAGAAGAGGAGTCGGGATTACAAGCGACAAATGCAAAGAGCATTAGAACAATCAAGATAAATAATGATAGTTTTTTCATTTCCATCCTTCCTTTTTAAACAAAGGAAGGATAATGCCCCCCCGGAAAAGTCAATAAAAATGAGCCCCGAAGAGCCCACATTTAAATTAAGTCAAGATTAATAAGCCTTAGAAGAACGAGCCTTCTTATTCTTGAGCATCTGTTTACGTGCCATTGCCTTGTCCTTGCGGTGCTGGATAGCGGATGGCTTCTCGAAGTATCTGCGCATCTTGTAGTCTCTGATGACGCCTTCCTTCTCGACCATTCTCTTGAAACGCTTGATTGCTTTCTCGAGTGGTTCTGTTTCTTCAATTTTAACGAATGCCATAGTATCTCACCTCCTCTGCCCGCAGGCTCAAGAATCCTGAAAACTATACCAAATAAAAAAAGTAATGTCCATCACCGAAAGTCTCATCATAAGGCAGAAAGAAAACATTTTTCACTTTCAGAGGGAAAAGTTGAACTTCACTTCTTCTCTCTTTCCCTCCAGAGTATACCCGATTACAATTTTCCCTTCTTCTGTTTTCACCTCCACGTCTTCAGCCTTTTCAAACAATGTACGAAGACGCATGTATTCTTTTCTCTGGCTCTCCGTATAGTGGGAGGGCATATCTGAAGTGAGGAAGACGTTCCCGAGTAGTGCATTGATTGTTCCGAGGGCATTCTTCTGCTCTAAGGTGAGACTGCAGTTCTCGTCCCTGAGGAAGAAAACATCGGGGTCGCTGGAGTAAGCGCGTTTATTGAGTTGACGACGGAAAAGGGTGTTGTTTATAGCCTGCTTTGTCGAGACACGTTCTCTGTGGAATAGGCGCATATACCACACATCGTCCCAGTCAAGGCCCACATCGCAGCTGACACGACAATAGTCCACTACTCCGAATGCCGGCATTACAGGTACCCCGCATCCGAGAATCTCCTTTTCTCCACACCAGGAACGTAGGAGGTTCATGGCACGGTACATTCTTCCCGCTCTGCTCTCCTTTTTATTGCCGAAAGGCGCTGCTCCGTAGAGAAAATCCAACTTAACGAGGTCGAATTCCCATTCATTGAATACTCGGTCAAAGACCTTTTTAAGGTAATCTAAAACCTCAGGATTATCGATGTCGAGGGAGTAGAATGTGCTCCAGTTTGAGCCGCAGCACCAGGGTTTACCGTCAACTTTCAAAAGCCAGGAAGGGTGCTCGTTATAGATAGTAGATTCCTTTTCCGTGACAAACGGTGCTAGCCAGAGTCCGGCCTTGAAGCCTGAAGAGTGGATTTCATTCACCATTCCCTTAAGAGAGGGCGAAAACTTCTTTTTATCAGGAACAAGCCAATCGCCGACTTTCGTCTCCCAGCCGTCATCGATTTGAA
The DNA here is from genome assembly GCA_963646155.1 of Eggerthellaceae bacterium. Taxonomy (GTDB): domain Bacteria; phylum Spirochaetota; class Spirochaetia; order Sphaerochaetales; family Sphaerochaetaceae; genus Ornithospirochaeta. The sequence goes on from CAVIUT010000003.1 coordinate 32,452, forward strand.
ATAAGTCCCCCGCCTTGAAGAGGCTTCTGCATCCCGCAAGGTCATCTCTGATTGTATCTTCGGTAATATCTTGATAGCGGTTGTACCAACTCGAGTAGCCCGCAATTTTCTTCTGAGTTCGGGGTTTTATATCCATGGCCTTGAACCAGCTGTCAAATACTTCCTTCTCACTGCCCTCGGCAAAAAAGAGGTCAAAGAGAGGAAAAGTACCGCCAGAGTGTTCTACGCCCTCCGAGTCCCTATCGATTGTCAACACTTCCTTACGGCTGTCGTAGCGGAAGATGGTGTAGCCAGCAGCCTTCTCATCAAGAGACGCAACGAGCCTGAAGTGATTCCCCTGGCGGAAATAACAATATGAGAAGCCGTGGCTCTGACCTTTTTGGTGTCCGTAGTTCACAAAATGATAATCACCGTATCTGTCGAAGAAGTATTTCTTCAAAAGAAAGGATGGGATGTGATCTGTTCCTCTCAGTTTTCCGTTCCTCCCGAGTTCCGGGCTGTAAGACCACGTCTGATAGCCGTTCATGAAAATCACTTCGTCCTCAGCTATTCTCCACAAAAGCCGGGCCTTTATGCTTATTATCTTTCCTTGAGGTAGAGCCTGAGATAAGTGGACTATTCCACATTCCGGGAAAGGAGAGTTACCTTCCCTCACTCCCCCCGTCGTTTCCGCCCGCCAAGCTATATTTTCAGCCATTATTGCTCTCCTTTTCATGAAGAAGACGACTGATTTCCCCTGCCCTTTCATCCGTCAGGGCAAATTTACGGCGGAACAACACTAGAGCAAGTACCAATACAAGCATCGGAAGAACAGTCATCATCAGTCTCAGCCCCATGAGAGTCCCCACGCTCTGTACTGCAACAGGACCTGTCTCATCTGTATTTCCGACTAGTCCTATCAAGTCGAGTCCGATTCCCGTAAGAAATACCGCAACACCGGAAGCAGCCTTGACAACGAAGGTCTGCATGGAGAAGATGACGCTCTCTTCCCTGCGCCCGGTTTTGAGCTCCCCGTAGTCAACGCTGTTGGATAAGAAGAGGGTTGTCAATACAGTCAACATACCGTTACAAGCAAAGACTACAACACCCGGAATACAGAGGAGAACCAGGTTATGCGAAAGCCCTATAAGGCAGAGGACAAGAAGAGTTATGTAGCCGCATAAAGCAAGAATGAGACTCAGACGGAAGACCTGTGTACTGCTGAGTTTCTTTCTAAGTAGTGGATAAAGAACCATCATGCCCAGTATCTGGGCAGCCCCGCCCACAGTGGAGAAGAGCGTGTAAGTTTCTTTCCATCCCGTGCCGCCGTAGTCATACTTGAAGAAATAGATGATGAAGTTCGATGTCAGGTACAAAGCTGAGTTAATAAGGACAATTGAGCCAACAACTACCATGGCCTGGTCATTACGGAAAAGTGCCGAGAACATCTCTCGTACTGTGGCTGTCTTCATCTCGCTATTTGTATTCTCACGCACAGAGGCACAGCAGATTACTTCAGTCACCACAAATATTATTGAGACTATCAACGCCACATATCTGAAGCCGACTCTCTCGCTCTCTCCTCCGAGCATGCCGACAAGAAGCATCGTAAACATTGCGATAATCGCAGATCCAACACCAGCGCATGTACGCCCGACCATGGAAAGGTTCTCACGGTCTTTCGGTGTCTCAGTCACAGCCGGAATCATTGACCAATAGGGAATATCCATCATGGTGTAGGTAACACCCCAGAGGATGTAGACGATGCTGAAATAAACCATCATGGCCGCTTCACTCATCACAGGAGAAGCAAAGAGAGCATAGAGCACGAGTGCATTGAGCACTGTCCCGGAAAAAATCCACGGGCGGAACCGCCCCCAGCGTGTACGTGTTTTTGCCACCACAACACCCATAAACGGGTCGTTGAGTGCGTCAAAGAAGCGGGCTATCATAAGGATAAGGCCCACAAACGAGGCGGAGAGCCCCAGCACATCCTGATAGTAATACATCACATACGAAGCCGACAGGGCATATACCATATCCTTGCCCACGGCACCGATGCCGAATGCGGCTTTCTGTTTAATTGTCAATTCCATACTTTGTCCTCCTTTTCTATATTGAACTCCAATACTGCACTCTCCATCCCTGCAGCATTAACAATCAACTTCGCTTTTCCTTCTCTTCCTATTGTACGGATATATGTTCCCGTCATACCACCTTCTGCCACCGCAGTGTCCGGACCGACAAGAGCGGCATCTCCCTCTATACTGAAGTGTATGGGTAGAAGAGCATAAGATGCAGTATTATCGTTCTCGTCCAGAATACGAACTCTGACGGCCGCCATATCGAAGGTATCTTTTTCCTTCATTTGTGTATGACTTACTCTGACTTCAAGGTGGAGGCTGGCACTCGGAGAGAGTGTGACACTTTTGACAACCTTTCCCTTCTCGAGAGCATCAAATCTCCAGACTGTAGCCTCGCCTCCCCAGTTGCCGACATATTTGCCGTAAAGCGCCACTCCGTCGGAGAAACTCAATTTATAGCGGAGCATGCACCATCCCAGTTTGAGTTTGTAGGAAAGAGGAAGTCCTGCCAGGCCATACTTACCGGCAGCGAGAAGACAATCCCTCAATATTGCCGCCTTGGAGAGGGAAAAATGCTCCTGAGTAATCAGAAGCTCTCCAATTGTGTCATCAACGACAAACGGCGGATGAGGTAGACTTGTCCACTCACTCCTATCCAGCTTTGTCACGAATACACCGTTTTTATAAAGCTTCACCTCTTCAGCATTACTGAATGCATAGATTTCCCCAACCTGCCCCGCCGGGTAGTCCCCTATATTCATAGAAGAGCTGATTTCTAAAACAGGCTCTGACTCTCCCTGACTTGAATAGACCGCCGCCGCTGTTTTCGGGTTACGGAACGCGTCCATCACACCGTGATAGCAAATCCTGTCCCCCGAGCCGAAATCCTTATGCGTCTGATAGTCGAACATACACCATCCGAAGCACCCCGCGTGTTCGCCGCTTGAGAGTGCAGCATTCTGCACCCTCACGTGCCTCAGGGCATGTTCCTGACGGTGATGATAGTCATCAAACGGCTTTGTGGGGTACATATGGCCGTTGCACTCAGATATTAAAAAGGCCTTTTTTGTATCTGGTGTCACATCTTTCTTCTTCTTTGCCCCCGGGGTAACTCCGTTATGGGAAAAGTCGTTATAGGCATACACATCCTCTAGAAGATGACTTTTTTCGAGGTATCTTACCCCCGATGTCATGCGGCTCGGGTCAAGGCTGTGCGCAATTGCATTCGTGCGGGAGTAGAACTCATCATCGTCCACACTTTCGTTGATTCTTACTCCCCAGAGTATGATAGAGGGATGGTTACGGTACTGGAGAATCATCTCCCTCAAGATTACACATGCCTCATCCTTCCATTTATCGTTTCCTATATGCTGCCACCCAGGAAGCTCGGTAAACACCAATAGGCCCAGTCTATCGCACTCATCAATAAAATACTGGCTCTGAGGGTAGTGGCTGGTTCTTACCGCTGTACACCCCAGCTCTTTCTTCAATATCCGGGCATCCTCACGCTCGAGGCTCTCGGGAGCAGCATAACCTATATAAGGATAGCTCTGGTGGCGGTTAAGCCCTCTGAGGAATGTCTTCTTGCCGTTGAGATAAAAGCCGTCAGCTTTAAAAGTGGCAGTACGGAATGCAAAGGAAGATGTCTTTGAGTCAACAACATCTCCCTCTCTATTCAAGAGCTCTGCTCCCACCTTATACATTACAGAATGATCTATATCCCACACCTGAGCATTGAGAACGGAAATTTCTACTTCTCCTTTTTCAACTGCATCTAGTGTCTTTTCAGCAACGACAGTATCGTCTTCCGTCTCAATCGCAATGTGAATCGATGTAATGTTCTCTATATTCTCTGCCGTCCACTGTACTTTTGCAGTTGTCAGAGTCGGAGTATATATAAAGAGGTCTGTCAGACGGCTGGAAGAGGATGCCTCCAGCCACACTTCTCTATATAGTCCTCCGTATGTCAGGTAGTCGATAACAAAGCCGAAGGGAGGAATGGACGGGTCTTCGCGGGAATCGAGTTTGACTGAAACAAGGTTCTCTCCCTCTCTATCGACAAAATCTGTAATCTCAACTTCGAATGCTGTATAACCGCCCTTATGCTCTCCCGCCTTCTTTCCATTGACCCAAACTACAGCCTGATGCGCTGCCCCGTCAAAACGAAGAAAGAGCCTCGGCGCATCCTCCTCTAGTGGCACATTGAAGCGCTTACGATAGCCCGAAAGCATCTCATAGTCCTCACTGGTGGCATAGTGCAGGCTCACTTCTTTGACTGTATGTGGAAGACGCACACTCTCCAGGCCCTCGACATCGAGCCCCTCAGCAAAATCCTCCGTCCAGTGGGGGGTAAATTCCCAGCCGTCGCAAAAACTGTATTTCATCGCGTCAAAACTCCTTCCATTAATATAGATATCATCTCTTCAAGTACAGATGTATACTTCACCCCGCTTTCAAAGAGGCTGCGGTCAGAGAGGAAACTTTCAATAGAAGCAATAATCATTCTCCTCAGTACCTCAAGCGATACCTTTCTTATAACCCCTTCCTCCATAGCTTTTTCCAATAGCGTCATCGTAGGCTCCCATCCTGTCTCTAATTGATAGCGCACCCTCTCAGCTACAATGGGGTATTTTTCATCCAGCCTCTTCATCTGCTGCAGATCCAGAGCGCCATATTCTTCAGGCATAGCTATGATGACTGCACTCAGTTTCTCCTCCACTGTCCCCTCTCCTTTTAAAATCTTATCCTTGCAGGAATGAATTTCATCAAAAGCATTATCCACCATAGAAAGAAGTAACTCCTCCTTGGAAGAATAAACTGTGTAGATTGTCTTTTTGCTTATATGAAGGCCGGCTGCAACCTGCTGCATCGTAAAGTGCAGGCCCTGCTCTCTGAAGAGCTCAACGGCCGCTCTACGTACCTTATCTCTCAAGTCATCCTTCATAATCCTTCTTCCTTCTTTTTGGAAAAACCCAACTTTACCTTTACGTTTCCATGTTAATGTGGAAACCCTGACACATCAAACAGTTTCCATTCCTTTACATTTCACTTCCGTCATCTGTCGTTTTTTTCTAAGAAAAGACCTTCTACCTCAATAAAAATTAAGCTACCCTTTTCATATGTTGAATCTTGGTTTCAGAGCCCATGACTTCGGCTCATTCTCCTCGGTTGAGGAACTTGGTAAGAATATCGAATCGTTTTATCCCAGCTCGATTATCCAGCTGGCACTGAAGAAAGTAGTGCCGTCATCAAAGGCATGGAAGGATTGGGATGAGGAATATGTAGAGGGCGTCACATCGACTCTTCTCTCACACGGCGTCAAAGTTGCCATCGTCGGGTGCTACATCAACCCGGTGCATCCTGATGAGGAGAAAAGAAAGAGTGAAATCGAACGCTTCAAGACAAGTCTTCGTCTCCATTCATACTTCGGCACCAAAATCGTCGCAACGGAGACGGGAACACAGAACCCAAACGGCGGCTACTCGATTTTAACAAGCGATCCCAAATACCTTGAAGTATTCTACTCCTCCCTCTCAGAGATGGTTGAAGAAGCAGAGAAATGGGGCGCCTATTGCACAATAGAAGCTGTTAACCACAACCATACGATGACAAGCCTCGAAAGAATGGCCGGGATGCTTGAGAAGTTCCCGTCGAAGAATCTCAAAGTCCTTTTAGACCCTGTAAACCTTGTTCCCTACACAGGAATAAAGGAGAAGGACGGAAGTGAACTTATTAAGCCGACGGCAGAGGCTCAGAAAGCTTTCTACTCCCCCATTCTTGATGTCTACGGTGATAGACTTGTTGCAATCCACTGCAAGGACTATGTCCTTTCGGAGAACGGCACAAAAATCGGCGACCTACCCGCTCTCACAGGTGTTTTCGACTGGCAGGGATTCATGACCCAAATGAAGAAAAGACAATATGATATTCCATGGTCACTGGAAAACATGAATCCTCAAACTCTCAAAGAAACCGTCGATAGACTCCAAAGAATGTGGGAGAAGGCATAAGTGTCATATGAGGTATAAGAGATTCTCAGAGGAAGAATACTTCAGCCATATGAAGAAAGCTGAAGAAATCGGGTACCTTAAAAAAAGAAGTTGAGGCCTTGAAAAACCTTCAAAGCCTCCACCTTCCACCAAATCTTGAAGACTTCATATTTGAAATAATCACTCACAAGCCGGAGAAGAGAGAAGAAAATTGATGCTTATCATTTTTTACACACTCCTAATCTGAGCTGTCTTCAGTATTACCATCCGGGTTATGCTGCCCCGAAAATCCCTCAATGGCCACATGCTCCCTGGGATGTATGGTATGTTTTTCTGATAGTCAAATTTAATTGTGCTTTGTTCCCAGATAGTTCTTCTCCTTCGTCTTATCGATTATCTCCTCTCTCCACTCGTTTATCTGTCTTTTATCAGATATACAGTTGAGTCCGATTATATGGATGGTCTTATCTGTATTCACATACTTCTCGTGGTACCCCATCTCTTTCACCTGCTCCAAGGCTTCTGTGGCTGACTTATCGCGCTTGAGCTCAATTACATATACGTCGTTCTTTTCCTCTAAGACTACATCACTGCGGCCGAGAAGCGTTGTCTCCTCCGCCCTGATTGCCTTTGCCCCCATCATCACGAAGAAGGAGTAGAATGCCAATTGGTAACCCTTTTCCTTCTCCAGAAGGGTATATGGATGCTCTATATAATAGGCGTTCAATACCTTCACAAGCCGCTCCAGATCATGCGCCTTCAATGCTTTTTCAGCTTCGTCTACAAAGATTCCTGCCACAATTCCCGAATATCTCTCTACAAGAAATTGTGTGAAGGCTGTCTTCACTTCTGTATTAGGAAACGTGAGTGTAAGTACATTCATGTTTCCTTCTTTGATTGTCAGGTAACCTGTAAAGTATATCAACGCAAGAATAGCTGATTGTTTCAGTTTCTTCTGAGACAGCAGAAGGTAGTCAAAAGCAGAGACAGCATTCATGTCAAGTTTGGCATTGTCAAGAATTATAGTTTCAAGGTTATATTCCCGTGCAAGCTCTACAGCCAACCCACTCGCACCACCTGTCTCTATCCAGTAATTCTTGAATCTGCATCCGCAATTAAAGAATGAGCCTACAGACACTGGATTATAAACCTTTTCCTCACTCTCATAACTGAATCTGTAGCCGTCATAATAAGCTCTTATCGCGCTTATAAAATCCTCACGCTTATCATACTCTCTGTCACTCCGGGTCATATAAGCATCAATATACTCGGAGAAGTTCTCTTCAAGTTCCTTCTCCGTATAACCGAATGCTGCAGCATACCTCTCGTCAAACGTTAAATCCGTAAGATTATTCATCTGACTGAATATGGACAAATTGGAAAACTTGGTAATACCGGTAATAAAGAAAAAACGTACTTTGTCGTCCCTGTTCTTAATGACAGAATAAAATGAGCTGAGTGTGTCTCTGATTTTATCGGCCAGCTCTATATCCTTATACGTATGGATAATCGGGGTATCGTACTCGTCTACTATAATGACTGCATTCCCATCTAATTCTCTCAATGCAGAATAGAGCATCTCCGATGGTTTTTTACTTTCTACATCAACTCCGTTTTTTCCAGCCTGTTCTTTTATCCTGTCCTGAAATGCATATAAAAAGTCTTCATAGCTTTCAGTATTTATATCTGCAAAATTGAAATGAAACACAGGATACTTTTCAAAGGAATAATCTGTACTGTCAATGTATAGGCCCTTGAAGAGTTCCCGCTTTCCCTCGAAAAGAGAGTGCAGTGTCGAGCACATAAGGCTCTTGCCGTAGCGGCGGGGACGCGAGATGAAGTAATAATTGTTTAATTTCTCCTTGACAAGGGAATATATATACTTTGTCTTATCGACATAGATATAATCACCCTTGGTTCTCAGATCTTCAAATGAACGTACGTTAACAGTTATTTTTTTCATACTCTTATTATATTCTATCTTCCGTTTAGTCTCCACTCTGAAATCTCCAGCAAAAACCAGAAGTCAAACATAGAAACAGCCCCTGCCTTATTCTGTTACCCCAGATAGTTCTTCTCCTTCGTCTTATCGATTATCTCCTCTCTCCACTCGTTTATCTGTCTTTTATCAGATATACAGTTGAGTCCGATTATATGGATGGTCTTATCTGTATTCACATACTATTCTCAGAGTCCCATAATCCGAGCTGTCTTGAGTATTGCAGTCTGGGTTTTGCTGTCCCCGACTTCCCCGTTCATTACCATATCGACAAAGGTGGTGAGAGGTATTTCAACGACGTTTAGAAATTCATCTTCGTCGAGGTGTCTCTCGCCCTTTTTCAGGCCCCGCGCAATGTAGAGCCAGATAGTCTCTGTTGTATATGCAACAGAAGGATATAGCGCCCCGATTTCAATCCACTCGTCAGCCTCATACCCCGTCTCTTCTCTCAGCTCCCTCTTTGCTGCTTCAAGGTGGTCCTCATCGGCGGAGTCTAGTTTCCCGGCAGGTATTTCGACAATAACCTTATCGAAAGGATACCTGTATTGATGCTCGGCTATTACGCTGCCGTTATCAAGAAGAGGAACTACGGCTACAGCACCATTATGCTTGATGAGCTCCCTTGTACTCTTCTTTCCGTTCGGGAGGATGATTTCATCCTTAAATACGTGTAATAGGCGACCGGAGAAGACCTCCTCTGAGCTGACTGTTTTCTCTCTTAAGCTTTCAGTTTCCTTATCCATAAACATCTCCTAGAGTAAATACTGCTCTTCAAAGGAAACAGGGCGTCTGTTTTCTTGAAGAGTCTTTTCTAGATATTTCTTATCGAGTGCAAGGTCTTCGACAATGCGGCGCAACAGCACTTCGCTTATGAGGTTCTGCTCCGAGAAAAGGAAGCAGAGTGCCTTCTCTGCAATACGCGAGGGAAGAAGCGAATTGAGGTAGATATCGTAATTCGGGTCGCCGCTGTAGCGTGTTTTCAGTGACTCGCATAAAAGCGATGATTTAATATCATTCTTGAGAGCATAGAGTTCTTTCATCAAAGGCTCGACATTGCCTTTCCCCGCATCAAGTCCAAGTGGCTTGAGGGTGAAGAATGTGTACTCCTTTCCCGGAAGGTAGTGGTGCCTGTCACAGCGGGCTGCATAATTGGGCTCGTCCCCGCCTTCCTTAACTTTATCGCCTCCAACAACGATTAGCGGGTCGAAATAAAGTGCCGGACACTCCTTTCCGTCCACGAGGTAATACCTATATGTATAGAATGCACTCCCGAGACAGCTCTTCTCTTCGCAATATGCCGTGAGAGGAAGTACATCAGATGCAATATCGAGCATAAGGCGTGCAGTTGAATTGAAGAATTCACGCCTGAAGTTGAGAACAAGGGTTGGGAAGACGAACATGCACCCTTCCTCGACAGCCCAGTTGCGGGCAACGTAGGCAAGTCTCTCGTCAAAGAACGACGCCTCGTCGATGATGAATGTTCCGACAGTCGGGTTATCTTTCAAAACCTGCTCGAAGTCGAAGGAATCACGAACACGCGCAATATTTTCGCCACACCTTATATATCCGCTGCGGTAGGCAAGTGCATCCTCGGGATAATCGGTAAACCTCACACCGTCTATGACTGTGCGGATAAAAAAAACATTCCTTCTGTCCCTGAGGCCTGTGGATGTCGAGGCGCTGACAGCATCCCCCTTACCCCTTGCAACCTGCGCATCCCTCCACACTCTTGCAGCGTATTCAGTTTTTCCCGAGCCCATCGGCCCGATAAGAAGAACTCTCCTTCCAGGAAGGGTGAAATCGAAATGCTGGAATGTATCGTGAACCGTCAGCGTCGGGAAACCGAGGGATTTCAGAAAATCGGCACTCGACTGGGCATTCTCTGTGTTCGGCATCAATTACTTCCCTTCACAATTGCAATTCCGGCCGAGCATCCAAGTCTTGATGCGCCTGCTGCAATCATCTTTTCTGCCGTCTCTCTATCTCTTATTCCACCTGCGGCCTTGACGCCGGCCTTGTCACCGACGGTCTTTCTCATAAGAGCAACATCCTCTTCCTTTGCCCCCCACTTGGAGAAACCTGTGGATGTTTTGACATAGTCGGCACCGGCGGAGAGGGAAAGCTCACATGCCTTGACTTTTTCTTCGTCAGTGAGAAGACAGCACTCGATGATGACTTTCAAAAGCTTATCGCCGCATGCCTTCTTCACTTCGTTTATATCTTTCTCGACAGTATCATAATCGCCGTCCTTAAGCGCCCCGATGTTGATTACCATATCGACTTCGTCTGCGCCGTCCTCGACAGCACACTTTGCTTCATATGCCTTTGCCCTGGTTACCATCGCCCCGAGAGGGAACCCGACAACTGTACAGACATTAACAGAGCTGTCCTTAAGTTCTTCTTTACAGTATTTAACCCAGCATGAGTTAACACAGACAGAAGCAAAATCATATTCCTTTGCCTCATCACACAATTTCTTTATCTTATCTTTTGTAGCATCAGCCGAAAGCTGAGTGTGGTCAATATACTTGTTCAGTTTCATTGTCATCTCCTTTATCAAGCATAACACATAAGAGGAGGATTTCATACCTTTAAACTGACGCCGGCCTGTCGAATACAGGAGAATCACTTTGCAGTGAACCTGTCGATGAAGGTGAGGAACTTCTTCATATCGGATGTGATGTACTTTCCCTTTTTCCATATGAAGCCGACCTTCACAGGAATGGGTGGATCAAGCTCAATGGCCGTGTAGTCCTTCATCTCATGCCTAAGGCTGTCGAATAGGAATGCTCCAACGCTGTTCTGATCGAGAAACTTCTTTATCGTTTGAAGCTGTGACACATGCATAACAATGTTCGGCTTGAGTCCAACGGCATCAAAGCGGCTCTTTATAAGCTTATTCTGCACGCTGTCGACATTGAAGAGCGATAGAGGTGTGTCGTTTATGTCCTCGATTGTAACTACTTTCCTTTCCGAGAGAGGGTGATTCTTCGATACATAGAAGAGGAGCCTGTCCTCCGTGAGAACCTTCGACTTGAACCTGTCTATGTCATAGAACTCCATGTTCACGAGGGCGAAATCCAATTCGTCGTTGTAGATAAGAGAATGTGCTCTGTCGGAGCCGTACTCGAAGAGTTTTATCGAGATTTCGGGATATATCTTTCTTACTTCATTGATTATCAAGGGAAAGTAGATGATGCTCAAAAGCGGGGCTATTCCGATACGCAGCGGGATTCTGTGATTCTTGTATTCTGTCATCTCGCTTTCAAGCTCATCGTAGATATCGAGTACCTTCGTTGCCTTTTCATAGAGCTTCTCACCCTCCTGTGTAAGAATCAGCTTATTCCCCCTGCGGTAGAAGAGAATGACACCGAAAGCCTTCTCAAGCTCCCTGATCGATAGCGATATCGCAGGCTGTGTGACAAAACACTCCTCACTGGCCTTGCTTATACTCCTGGTCCTGCAGACCGAGACAAAATACTTCAGCTGTGTTGCCGTCATAGCGCCGTTTCCTCTTCGTCTTGTGTTATCTTCATTCATTCTTACACGCTCTCGTATGTCACTCAATAATATAAGTAAATCTTATAGACACATAAAAATTATAAAATTTACTTATCGTAAAATCTATCAATAGAATGAGCCAAAAAACAAAAAAGGAGAGAATTATATGAGTGAAGTAACAATAACTCTTATTCTGCTGCTGTTTGCCATAGTGATGTTCATTCTTGAGAAGATACCACTCGGGCTTACATCATGCATCGTATGTCTTGCTCTCAATCTTACTGGAGTTTTGACTGCCAGTGAGGCCTTTGCGGGCTTCGTCAACTCCAACGTCATTCTCTGTGTCGGCATGTTCGTCGTAGGGCAGGCTCTATTCGAGACGGGAATGGCACATAAGATTGGAAAGCTCGTAACACGCTTTGCCTCGTCGGAGAGAAAGCTCATCGTCGCCATCATGAGTATCGTATGCCTGATGAGCGGCTTCCTTTCCAACACGGGAACTGCAGCCGTCCTCATTCCGGTTGTATGTGCAATTGCAGATGAGTCGGGCTATCCGAGAGGAAAATTCCTCATGCCGCTGGTATTTGCAGCAGCGCTGGGAGGAAACCTTTCCATCATCGGAGCACCTGGCAATCTCATGGGCGTGAATGCACTTCAGGAGATGGGTGAAGAGACATCATTCTTCATGTATGCACCTGTTGCACTCCCGATGATTATCGCAGGGATTGTATTCTACGCAGTATTCGGCTACAAACTTCTTCCGAACACAACTTCCGATGAGATAGCAGAAGATAAGGATGAGAAGATAACAGCTCCGAAATGGAAGCAGATTACATCCCTTGTTGTCCTCATTGTCTGTATTTTCGCAATGATCTTTGAAGAGCAGATTGGAATCAAACTCCAGGTGACAGCATGTGTTGCAGCATGTTTCCTCGTTCTTACCGGGGTTATAAGCGAAAAGGCTGCACTTAAAAGCATCGACCTCAAGGTTGTCTTCCTCTTCGGCGGCTCGCTTGCCCTCAGTAAAGCTCTTGAAAAGACAGGGGCCGGCGACACAATTGCATCTGCTATCGTAAGTGTCCTCGGCGAGCATCCAAGTCCGATTGTCATTCTTATCGCAATTTTCATCGTCGGTGCGACAATCACCAACTTCATGAGTAACACCGCCACCACAGCCCTTATGCTTCCTATCGCAACCTCCCTGGCAAAAGCGCTTGGTGCAGATCCGAGAAGTGTTGTCATATGTACAGTCATCGCATGCTCCTGTGCTTATGCAACTCCCATCGGAATGCCGGCAAACACAATGGTTGTAGGACTCGGGGGATATAAGTTTAAGGATTATGTAAAGGGCGGACTTCCGCTGATCTTCGTATCCTTTGCAATAGTACTGATACTCTGCCCGATATTCTTCCCATTCTATCCATCATAAAAGTAAGGAGATAAATATGAATATGGAAAAACAGATTAAAAAACTGAGGGATGTAGTAGCTTCCTTCGTCACTTACACAGGAAAGGTTCTTCCCGATGACGTAAAGAAGAAACTTGAAGAGCTTGGGAAAAAGGAAAACGGAGAACTTGCCAGAGTTATCTATAAAACTATGGAAAGAAACCAGGACCTTGCTTTCGAGCTCGATAGACCCAGCTGTCAGGACACGGGGGTCATACAGTTCTGGCTGAAGTGCGGAACAAAGTTTCCGCTTATCGACAGCCTGGAAGCTCTTTTGAAGGATGCCGTCGTCCAGTCGACATTTTCGGCTCCCCTCAGGCACAACAGCGTCGAAACATTTGACGAGTACAACACGAAGAAGAATGTCGGCAAGGGAACTCCCACCGTATTCTGGGATATCGTACCGGATAGCGACAAATGTGAAATATATTCATACATGGCAGGGGGCGGATGCACCCTTCCGGGAAAGGCAATGGTACTCATGCCCGGTGCCGGATATGAGGGAATTACGGACTTTGTCCTTGATCAGATGACACTCTACGGCCTCAATGCATGTCCTCCACTCCTAGTCGGAGTAGGAGTAGCAACAAGCGTCGAGACAGCGGCACTACTCTCGAAGAAGGCCCTTATGAGACCGATTGACTCCCATAACGATAACGCTAATGCCGCCAAGATGGAGAAACTTCTCGAGGACGGAATCAACGCAATAGGCCTGGGGCCGCAGGGCATGGGAGGAAATTTCTCAGTTCTCGGAGTAAACATCGAAAACAGTGCACGTCATCCGTCCACAATCGGAGTGGCAGTGAATGTCGGCTGCTGGAGCCACAGACGCGGACATCTTATTGTTGATGGTGATTTGAATGTTGTCTGCGACACACATTCCGGCTTCAAGGCATAAGGAGGAAAGTATGGTTGAAATTAGAGATGGAAAGAAAGTACTGATTACACCCGTTAAGAGAGAAGACCTCGTGGATATCCACGCTGGTGATATCATATACCTCGACGGCGACTTGATGACATGCCGCGATGTGGCACACCGTCGTCTCATAGAGTACGGAAGAGTTCTTCCTTATGATATAAGAGAAAAAGCCATCTTCCATGCCGGCCCAATTGTCCGCAAGAAAGAAGGAAGTGATGACGAATGGGAGATGGTGTCGATAGGCCCGACAACAAGCATGAGGATGGAAAAGTTCGAATATGACTTTGTGAGGGAGACCGGGGTGAGAGTCATAGTCGGCAAGGGGGGAATGAAGGAGAACACTGAAAGGGCATGTAAGGAATTCGGTGCCATCCATTGTGTTTTCCCTGCTGGCTGTGCCGTTGTGGCGGCAACCGAGGTTTTGAGGATAAAGGAACATCACTGGGATGAACTGGGTATGCCGGAAACCCTTTGGTGTTGCGATGTGAAAGAATTCGGCCCTCTCATCGTATCGATAGATCAAAGTGGCAAGAACCTTTTTGAAGAGAACAAAGTTATCTTCAATCAAAGAAAGGAAGAGGCCAAGAAAAAAATCTATCCTGAAGTAAAGTTCATCAAATGACACAAAAGGCAGTCTCATGCGGGGCTGCCTTCATTAGTGACAGATATCGCTTTTAAAGATAAAATCCCACTATGGTTTTATCTTTTGTAACAAGGTTTTTCGATTATGTGATGATTCTTGTCATCATCCTCAATATCTCATTAAGAAAGTATCAGCACGGCACAAAGAAGAGATTCTCGACTATCTACCTCGCGCTTTTATTTCTTGTCTTCTATTTCCTACTTGTTCTTATAAACACAATAGAAGCACTCCCCCAGTGGCTTGAATGGGTAGACTGCGCCCTTGTCGTCATTGCTTTCATACTACTAAGGAAGAAGGTATGGCCGTGGAGACGAAAGTGCGTAAAGTGCGGAAAGAAGATGGACTGGGATGCAATTCTCGGCCGTGACGAGAACCTCTGCAATGACTGCTACTACGAGCTTCATCCGGAAGAGAAAGCAAAGAAAGAAGAGGAAGAGAAGAAAAAGAGCCCGACTTACAGCGCCGATAAGTTCAACGAAGAGTGCATGAAAGCCGAGCATGTTTCAGATATTACCTGGGACGAATGGGAGCCGACGGAAAGGTGTGTACTTACCTACGTCATCGACGGCGATAACATTCTCCTTATTCTCAAGAAGCGCGGTCTCGGGGACGGCTACTACAACGGCCCTGGAGGACACATAGAGCTCGAAGAAACAAAGTATGAAGCAGCAGTAAGGGAAACGAAGGAGGAGACAGGACTCGATGTAGATAGTCTAGAAGAAAGAGGCACTCTCTACTTCCAGTTCAGGAACGGAACAAGAATGCTCGGCTATGTATATGTAACCCACACATTCTCCGGCACTCTCATCGATGAATGCGATGAGACAAAGCCCTTCTGGTGCAGAATTGAAGATATCGACTACACTTCTATGTGGGAGGACGACAGACTATGGTTCCCGCTACTCCTCGATGGCAGAAAATTCGAAGGCTACTTCATCTTCGACGACAGAAAATTGGTCGACAGCCTTGTAAAAGAAATACCAGACGAAAGCGATGATGAGTGAAGCACTTGGGCTCTGGAATATAGGAGAAGGAATCTATCATGAAAGGATGGACTCCACTACAGCGAAGAGAATAATCAAAGCAGCCTACAGAAGCGGCATAAAGACCTTCGACTCCGCTTATAGTTACACCGATGCCGACAGCATTCTTTACTCGGCCCTGAAAGAAATAAGGGCGGAGAGAAAAGACTGGAGGATAATCGAAAAAATTATGCCGACTCCGACTTTCTCACGTAAAGCCGAAAGAATACTCGGCCGTCTTCACACCTCTTATATCGACATCCTCCTCATCCACTGGCCAGGAGAAGAGAGCGCTCTTTATTCAAGTCTCAAAGCCCTGGAGGACCTTAAAGAAAAGGGAATAGCAGAAGAGATAGGAGTAAGCAACTTTCCCATTGACCTCTTGAAAAAGGCAGCTGACGACTTTCCCATCACCTACCACGAAAGGCCTCTCTCCCTCATATGGAAGAGGGACTGGGAGGAGGAGAAAAGCCTGGCTCTTAAAGAGCTTATCTACGCGCCGCTGGGACTGGGAGGTCTCACAGAAAAGAAGAAGGAAAAGCTCTCCCCGCTTTTCTTCTATTCCTCACCTGAGTTTGATGCGCTTAAAATCAAACTTAAAAATTTAGCACAGAAATACAATTCAACATTGGAGGCAGTAGCTTTCAGCTGGGTCCTCGCTCAGGGGCCATATATGATTATCAGGGGAGCATCAAGCGAGAGGCAGCTTAAGATACCACACTTGAAACTGGAAGAAGAAGACATAAAAGCACTCAGCAGAGACGCTGAGAAAATAACAGCACTAAACTTAAGCGACAACATCTTCTCTCACAACTGGAAAGGTAGGGAATATGAAAAGACTCACATCTGAAGCTCAGGCCGAGATAAGCGTCAAAAAGTCACGATTCATCAGCATCGCATATCCGGTGAACACACTCGAAGAAGTAAAAGAGAAGGTTGTTCTTACCCGGAAGCTCTACAGTGATGCAACACACGTAGTTCATGCTGCGGTTGTAGGTAAAAGCGGCACCATCTTCTCCTCATCAGACGACAGAGAGCCGAAGAACACGGCAGGGCGTCCTGCATTGGAAGTTCTCCGCGGAAGCGGAATTACCAATATATGCGTCTGCATCATCCGCTACTTCGGAGGAACCCTCCTTGGAACGGGTGGCCTTGTCAAAGCTTACGGAGAGAGTGTGAAGGAAGTGCTGAAGATAGTAGAGACGGAAGAGAACATAGACTACATCCACTACACAATGTCTCTCGATTACGACTTATACACCCCGATTAGGAAGGCGATGGAAAAACAAGGGGCAAAAAACATAAGCGAAGAGTTTACTACTGCCGTTCTCGTCACCTGTGATATACCCTTAATAAACAAAATCAACTTTGAAAAAGAAGTAATGGATTTGGGACAGGGACGAATCAGGATAAAAAAAGACGAAGCCTCATCGGCCGACTAAGGTGAGCTTCTTACTATGATTGCATAAGCATTCAGCATTATAATACAACTGCATAAGGAGGCTTGCTATGTTCCGTCATGTCGTTGAACTACCTCGCACTAGAAGTACGAGGAATCTTGGTTCCTGCTTCTCAGGTTC
>CAVIUT010000004.1:0-48990 GCA_963646155.1 Eggerthellaceae bacterium
TGTGTCACTATGACGCAAAATGAAGCTGAAAACTCCATTTTCTATACAACAAAAAAATCTCCGCCACCGAAGTTCTTCCACATTTGATACATTTCAACATAGTTCTCTTTGATGAACTTCTGAATTGTTGAAATCTCATTGTCTTTCAAATCCCCGCGCTTTTCGAGCCTCGAGTCTCCATCCGCATAGACAAAGAACTTAGCAGACACAGCCTCTGAGAGCTGTTTATTGCTTGCATGTACATGCATCGCCTCCACAATGCAGAAGGATGTGAAATACAGATAATGACCCGCAATTTAAAAACTGTAATACTTCGGCATATCAATTCCCCATGAACTGCAGATTTCTTGAACAAATATCACGAACGATATGCTGTTCTATTTCATCCATATTAGTTTCTACCAGTTCACCCTTTTCTGTGATAACCATCGCACAATCGAGATGTTCTAGATTGAGGATGCTTATGAACCCGTTATCCTTCTTTTTAAAAGCATAGCCGGAGACAATCATATCTGCACTATCAGCAATTTCTTTAATTCTTTGTTTAAGCATATTCAATCCTCACTCCCTTGATAGGAGACAGGAACTTCTCTTTATCCATATATAAACCATCCAACACAGGAGCTAAATCAATATATTCTTCAATCTCATCTTTCTCCTGCTTGTATTTAGCCATAACCTCAATGTAGCCATTATCCCAAAGCAGTATTTTTGTATATCTCTCCAGACCGTTGCAGGTGCGGAATGTGAGTTTCTTCCCGCCGAAAGAGAAAGTTGTGTACTTATCAAAACTACTGAGTATGGCGACATCTTCTCTACTCTCCTCCATAGTTATTCTCCTCTTTCAAACTGCTGAACTTCTAAAGAAGTTTCATTCCTGATTGTTTTTATTTTATCATGAGAAGGGCTTTAATCCAATAATATTCTTTCTTGATAGTTCTTCTCCACACGAGAACGTAAATCGATATCATTCTGTATATCAAGAAAGAAATCGTCAGATACACCAAAGAAACGTCCGAGCCTTAGTATTGAACAAATGAGAGCATTAGGTATCTCGTCAAATCATGTCATCATAGTAACGAGATAATTTGATTTCCTCCTATGTTTTCGAAAAAAATCACTGATTGCACCGTGTTGCTAAATGCATTCTTATTAATTCTTTGCAGCAAAATAAGATAAAAATTGCATCTATGTGTATTCTGATACAATTTGGTTGTGCAAGAAAGCACTTTTATCGTGTTTATTTAACATAAGCACTACATATAGTGTGATACATGTAGTATTGTGTCAATTTCGACACAATACTAGCAACACGGTGCAAAAACGGTGTTTTTTCGAAAAAAACTCCCTTTATCCTACAGCATCAACTGTCCTGAAGATGCCGAAATCATCAACATATGTTGAAACATGGATAGAGCCTCCCGGAAAACGAGAGGCTCATCACTAGATTATGCCAGTGGCAGAAGAAGGCCACCGTCGCAGACAATCGTCTGTCCCTGTGTGTAACGGCATGCATCGGAAGCAAGGAATACAAGTGCGCCGTTGAGGTCGTCCATGTAGCCGAGTCTTCTCTGCGGAATCTTCTTGCTCATGAGGTCAATCCATTCCTGAGACGAGCTCTCACCCATTCCCAGTCTGAACTGGCCCGGAGCAATTGCGTTAACAAAGACACCGTATTGAGCCCATGCTGCTGCCTGACAGCGTGTCATCATTTCGGCAGCTGCCTTTGAAATCGGGTAGGACGGAGAAGCAGCGGAAGCTCTATAGGAACTTACCGAGCATATATTGACGATGTGTCCGCCGTGTTCCTTCATGTAGGCATTTACAACATCCCGGGAGAAGAAGAACGGAGCCTTGAGGTTCGCATCCAATACCTTATCGAAAGCCTCGGGTGTAATTTCGAGTGCCGATGCCCTGTCGATGACAGCTGCATTGTTAACGAGAATATCAATCTTGCCGAACTCCTTGAGTGTCGTGTCGATAACAGCCTTCACATCATCACTGTCTGTTATGTCACACTGCATCGGGATGATTTTTCTCCCCGTTGATGCCTTGAGTTCTTCCGCAACAGATACTAGCTTATCGTAGCTGCGGGCAATGATGACCAAATCTGCTCCTGCTTCCGCAAGGCCCCGCGCCATATCCTTTCCCAGCCCTCTTGATGCTCCTGAAATAATACCGACTTTACCTTTTAAATCAAATGAAACCATATTTTCCTCCTGTTTGATTAAATTCGAATATACTTCTTATTTATTCCACTCTTTGTTCTTTGTCAGTCCGACTCCCAGGATAACCATTACTATACCCACGGCAAGTGCAATCGATGCTGCGACCATTCCACCGTAATAGTTACCCGTTGTGTCCTTGATTGTTGCATAGATGTTTGACGAGAACATCGATGTAAGGGTACCGATGGAACATACATATCCGTAAATCTGGGCAAAGTATTTCTTGCCAAGGATCGTCTTGACGACAAACGGAATTGCGATACTCATGGTTGCAAATCCGAAGCCGAAAAGAAATGCCCCGATAAAACCGAATGCAACATTGCCCGAATGGGATCCTGATATAAGAACAAGGATACCAAGAATCATCGAACCACATCCGATTGAGTAGGAACCTCTGCATCCGAGCTTATCGTTTATGGTTCCGAGAATAATCTTACCGCATACGGCACCGATCATGAGAACAGATGAAAGATACCCGGCCTGTACAATCGAGAATGAATACTGGGTACGTGCAAATGTTGTTGCCTGAGTCTGGAAATTGGAGCCGAAGAAACAGACGACTACTGCAATTGCAACCATCCAGAAGTAAGGTGTTTTGAGCGACTCTGAGAATGACAGCCCCTTGAGCTCCTCACTCTTCCCGGCACTGGTTGTACTGACTTCATCCTCTCCGAATGCAGCCTCCCCCTTCTCTTTATTCGGAGCGTACCTGAGACCGAATATGGCAAAGAGGAGCCCGAGAACACATGCTAACAGTGCAAGCAGCCTCATCGCAGGCTGCCAGCCCATCGAACTGATCATATTACCGGCAAGGGAACCGAAGAGGGCACCGCCGAGATTGGAGAATGCAAGGACGACACCGAGAATCGATCCGGTATTTTTCTTGAACCAGTTGTTGATGAGAATCGGTCCCATCAGGTATGTGATGAATGAGAACCCCAGTCCGATAAAAAGTCCGGAAAAGAGCCAGCCTACAAAACTTGTATAATAAGAGATGGCCCCGAATCCGAGAGAAGCAAAGATTACGGCAAGGCTTACACAGACTCTTGCATCAACCTTTGAGAAAATCTTTCTTGCGAGTGGCTGAAAAACGGCCATAGTCCCAGTCATGATTGTGAAATAGAATGCAAGCTTCGACATGGCACCTGTCTCCGGATAGACGGAATTGAACTGTGTCATAAAGAGTGAAATTGTGTTTGCCACTATACCGGAAACAACAAACAATATTGCCGCTACAGATACAGCCACAATCCAGGCACGAGATGTTTTCTTCATAAAATACCTCCAAACAAAGTCGATAAATTCTTATAAAGTGTTTTTTATCGATATTTCTCTATATACTATCATCCGCCTATATGGCACTCCATAGGCAGAAAAACAGATTCGAGTGGATATTATTGTGCAATTGCACATATAACTCACAACGAGCCATATGACTGAGTGATGCAGTAATCGGGCTTAGTTCAAGAAATTAATATCATTCATTGTAGAGAAATATTAGACGTCAAATCTTGCTTGTTTACCGTTATGAAAGATCTTATGAGAATAAAGAAGAGACAGAAATCACATTACGCATGGGCAGAATGCTGAAACGGAGAGTCATTTGTAGTAGAATAACTTCATGACAGGAAAAATCGATGAAGCAGCATTCTACAAAGGGCTCTATGAGGCCATCATCAACAAAAGCGTGAATGACCTCCTGAGGCTTTCCTACTCTATCTGGCACATGCCCCTCTCGATGATAGACATAGATTACAATGTCCTCGGTATGTACCCGGAGGAGCCGATAGGAGACGAGACCTACGATTCAATCGTCAATGCCAAAAGAATCGATAAGAGCGTAAAACAGAAATTCATAGATGAAAGGTATCTGTTGAATCTCCATAAGTGCACCCGGCCGTTCGTGCTGGACTGGGGTGTTGCTATCAGAAACCACCGCTACTCTTTCAAGCTCTCCGTCGACGGGATAATCTACGGCGCAATGTCGATGGTTCTACTTGACGGCACCAGAATGGACGATGAAGACGGTGACTACTACCTTCAGATAGCTCTGGCAGCTGCGAAGATTCTCTCCCAGTCGAAGCAGTCGGGGCAGATCTCTGCAACAAACAGAAGCCTTGTCATCAGATTCCTCCTGGATGACATACATATCAGTGACAACACTGTCAAGCTCTATCTCGATGAGAAGCATGATGAGGGAAAGAAACATCTTCTTGTCCTTGCCGTCTCTGAGGATATAAACTCACCGTTCTATGCAGAGGATATCATCAAGGGCTATAGGGCATTTGACAACGAGAGAAGTTATATCAACCTGATTGATGACAAGCTCTACATATTGCTCAATGCGAAAAGCGATGAAGAATTGATTGAAAGAGAGTTTGAAAGAGCAAAGAAATTCCTCTCCGGCCACGGGGATTTCAAGTACTACATAAGCTCCCCTTTCGATGACATAACGATGCTTCCGATTTATAGGGATGAAGTCGACTTTCTAACAACACTTCCGGGAAAGGAACTCTCGTTCCAGCCCTACCGCACGCTCTACTTAGCGTCATCCGTCTCCTCAAGAATGAGGGAGGGAATATCATCGAAGGCCAAGCTCCGTTCAGTCCGCGAATACGACAGGAAATACGGCACTTCGCTTCTTGATACCCTCAAGTGCTATCTGAAAAACCTTCTCGACAGCCGTAAAACATCGACTTCTCTCAACATACACCGTAACACTCTCCTAAACAGGCTTAAGCGTATTCAGGAGATATCTTCTCTCGACCTCTCGGACAAAGATGACATACTCGAAAGCATCGTTTACCTTGTAATCGAAAAGCTTGACGAGGTGAAGAATACAAGAACAGAGGATGATAATAAGCGCTGAAACTTGAGTATGTATCCGCCATAGTAATAGGCAGTACTGGTGTAGAGGAATGTGTTCTTGAGAGTAAGACGAGTCTCCGTCGCCCCGTCGCAGATCTTCACATGAAGAGGATAGTCATACTCTATGAAGTAAGACAGAGTACCACTTCCATAGGACGGCTTGTCCACCGCATGGGAGTGGTAGTTCATGCCGAATACAAATGAGTTCTTCTCTCCTATTGTGAGGAGACCATCGGCATTCATGGTTATATAGAGAGAACGAAGACTCATTTCTCCATCGCTGTAGCCGAATCGCGAGAGCTGATAACGCACGCCGGAGCCCAGCCTCAGAAACGACAGCGTCAGATTTACTCCCACTTTTCCCCCATACCCGATAAGGGGCTCATATTTCTTTCCTGAAAGGGTGCTCCTCGTACTCAATGCCACATCGCCCCACAAATAAACGGCGAAGTTCTTATTGAAAGGTAAGCGTAATCAAGCTCGATAAGGGTTGCCCTCTCTCCAAAAGATTGTGCTTCCTCTGAGTCAAGATAGGTCTGCCCGTACCCAATATTCACCCCTACACTTGACACGGCACATAACACTGAAGAGACAAACAACAACAGAAAATCTTTCTTCCTTCTTATGGGGGCGCTGAAAACTTTGACAAAATCGAGAAATATTGCGTTTAAGTAGTATGGAAACAATCAAAAGAGTCGAATCAATACGGGAAAAACTGGAGAGTAAAGGGGTAAGGGCACTCAGCGATGAAGAGCTCTTAGTACTCCTTATCTGGGACGGCAAGGGAGTACAGAATATGGATGATATATGCACTCACGTACTCTCAATCATAGATAAAGGGATAAGCTTCCCCCTTTCCGCGCTTATGAACATACCCGGTGTCGGGAGGATAAGGGGGGCGAGACTTCTAGCTGCAATGGAATTCGGAAGACGAAAGACAAACCGTAAGCCGAGGCAGTACAACCACCATCAGGATATATATCAGGAGATAAGGCACTTTGCGTCCCGCGAGCAGGAACAATTGATAGTCCTCAGCATGAATGCAGCCTTTGAAATACTCCATATACACTGCGCCTCAACAGGGTTCATCAACAAGGCGTTCTTTCATCCACGCGAGATATTCGCAGAAGCAATAAAACACCATGCCGTACAGATAGTAATCGCCCATAACCATCCCTCGGGAAGAGTTGTACCGAGCAAGGAAGATATACTCGCGACAAAGAGGATAGTGAAATCGGGAGAGGTTCTCGGAATACCGGTAGTCGACCACATAATCTTCACCCTTGACTCCTACTCGTCCTTTGTCGACAGTGGAATCATGAGTGAGATTATGCTTGAGCTCGAAAGTGAGAAGGGTTAAATCCCGAGGTATCCTTTCAATACCAGGAGGGTGTTCTTGACTCCATCCCGGTGACTGCGCTCATTACAGTGGGAGGCAAATACACCCGGTCCTATGAGGCCGTGACGTATATCAGCACCGCCCGAGAGAGCAGCCTCGACATCCGATGAGTAATGGGGGTAAGTATCAACAGCGTATGAAGCGCCTTCCTTTTTCGCTGCCTCTATGAGCTTTCCGACCATCTGGTAATTGTAGGGGCCGCGGGCGTCCTTTGCGCAGATACTGACTTCTTTCTCCGTGCACCTCAAGCCTTCGCCGACACAGCCCATATCTATGGAGAGCCCCTCCGTGACACCTTCCGGCACACTTGAGGAGGCACCATGACCCACTTCCTCATAAACTGTTATGTGGATATATGTGTGTCTTTTGAGTGTGATGGAATTATCACTGATGTACTTTGCAAGCGAGAGGAGAATACCTACCGAGAGCTTATCATCAAGGAATCTGCTCTTGATATACCCCGACTCAGTTACATGGGCACCCGTAAAGAGGCACACAGGGTCTCCAACCTCTATGCCGAGTTTCCTTACATCCTCGTAAGAGGAGACATCTTCATCTATAACACACTCAAGCGTCTTCCAGTCCCTTTTCGTGCCGTCAAAGTCATCGTTGACATGAACACTGGGGTTCGGAATCTGAATTGTACCCTCATATATCTTTCCGTCCCGTGTGTGGATACGGACATTCTCCCCCTCGACTCCACTCGGGTGCAGGCCTCCGAGCTTATCCATCCTGAGGCGCCCGTTGGCCTTTATCTCGCTCACGATGGCGCCGATAGTGTCCATGTGAGCCATAATGCATAGGCCGTCGCTATCATCTTCCCCGCCGAGGTCGACGACAAGGCCACCTTTATTTGTAACGCGGACACCGGAACCGAGAGCTTCGAACTCCCTCTTCACACAATCCTTCACTTCGTCCGTATAGCCTGTCGGGCTGTCTATGGCAAGGAGTGAAAGAGCCTTTTCAATTGCAAAATCTGTATATCTGTTATCCATACGGCTATTATAGAAACAAATCTCCACCGGTTAAAGTGGAGACTGGATAACTCATATATTAGTTCACAACAGAGTGACAAGCACCGAGAATGCAACCTTACCCTGCTTGAATGATGAAAGGTTCTTCAAATCTTCGCCCTTTGCATAATCAATAATTGTACTAAGCGGTATTGTATAGTCAAGTCCGACTCCGATACGGCCGATGTCAACAAGTGCCGAAACACGTGTAAGAAGCTGTGAGTTCTTGAGAACATCCAAGAATTCTTCTGCCTTTTTACCGTCTATGACAACACCGTCATCACCGAATTCGACAGGAAGAGCATAGCCGAGCCCGAATGCAAGCTCGAGAACCTTGAAGTCAACATGGACGTTTGCAGTAACAAGCGGATTAAGAACGACGTGATCATTGTTCTTTCCGAAAAGAACATTGGCTGCAACACCGAAAAGACCAAAGTTAAGTCTTGTGTCGACTCCGAAGTCGTAGTTCGAAAACTCCTTGTATGTTTCGATATCGG
Organism: Eggerthellaceae bacterium; assembly: GCA_963646155.1. GTDB lineage: Bacteria > Spirochaetota > Spirochaetia > Sphaerochaetales > Sphaerochaetaceae > Ornithospirochaeta. Next base: position 8,006 of record CAVIUT010000004.1, read on the forward strand.
TAAAATCACCACCGAATCTAGCAGTACCGCCGATTTGCAGTGTAGAAGCAAAAACCGTAGTGCAGACAAGTGCCAGAACAACTAAACAGCTAATAATTTTTTTCATAAAATCCTCGTTCAATCAGATTACTCCGATTCTTTAAATTTTAAACATTGTATATCAGAGGAAGTTACAGTCTTGTGTATTTTCTGTTTGGTTATCGTGAATGTCTGTCCTTGAGAACATCCACAACCTCCGAGAGCGTGGTGTCCTTCTGTGCTAGTAAAACAAGAAAATGATACATCAAATCTGCAGCCTCCCCGAGGAAGAGTTCCTTGTTGTCGTCCTTGCTCGCAATTACAAGCTCGACAGCCTCTTCGCCTGTTTTCTGGGCGATTCTGTTCAATCCCCTTGAGAAGAGATGGTTTGTATAGCTTCCTTCCACGGGATTGAGCCTGCGATCCTGTATTACTGATTCAAGATAGAAGAGAAATTCGGGGGAAGAGAAATCATCGGGTCTGTTGTCCTCGCCAAAGCATGTGTCACTTCCCGTATGGCATACCGGCCCCGACGGCATTGCTTTTACAAGAAGGGTATCGCCGTCGCAGTCGATGAGAATCTCCCTCACCTTTATGTAGTTGCCGCTGTTCTCTCCCATCACCCTGATGCGGCCCTTGCTGCGGGAATAAAATGTGACAAGCCCCCTCTCAACCGTCAATGAATAAGCCTCCTCGTTCATGAAGCCTACTGTAAGGACATTACGTGTCACGGCATCCTGAACTACGGCAGGAACCAGACCGTCCTTATACTTTGAAAAGTCTATCGTCATATAATCCCTCAATTGGTGTTTTTCTTCTAAGTATCGATTGCAGGAAATTTCTTGTCAACCGAGAAAAAGTCCTTATGAGGGATTTTTATGTAATAAAATCTTTGGAATTAAAGAAGTTACTTTACTTCTTTGTATTTGACGGTCTTGCTGATTTTCCTTGAGAGCGAGAATATTCTGATTCCCCATACAAAGAGAGATACTCCTGCAATAATCAAAATAATTCCGAAGATATTCATGACGGTCTGTCCGATGAAGAACGGGAATGCAAAGAGAAGAATTGAGGTAAGTATGAAGATAAGTGAATTCGACCTGAAAGCATCGGAGAGCACAGGATAGGGCTTTAGACGATGGCTCTCGATGAGGTTTGCGCCTCCTGTATACATGAAGCCTGCAGCAACGGCATATACAACACCCTTCATTGTGGCCTGTCCGCCGTCCTTAAGGGATAGGAGTGTCAGAACAAATGCTGCAATACCTATAGCTAAGGATCCAATACCATCCCATAAGAGTGTTGTCCTGATGCGCTTCTGTATACCCAGGTCTATCTGCGTCCCGTCAACGACAACGGTCAGGGCATTCTTCTTGAAGCGTATGGCATCAACTATTCTCTTCATACCACGCAGGGCAAGAATCAAAGAGAAAACAATACATGCGATATTAAGAACCGTTGCGGGTTCCATAATAGTGAAAATACCAAAAAGCAGGGCAATAAGACCTGCGCACCAAAACAAAATTGCGCTTTTCATTTTTTTCCTCCCCCTTAATATGACACTAAAAAAAGAAATCGTGTAGTGCAAAAGTAGATGAATATGTTAGACTTTGCTCGTGAAGTACTTACTTTTTGATGCTGATGAAACACTTTGGAACTTCAAAGCCACAGAAGAGATATCACTGAGAAAACTCTTTCCCCGCTACAACTTGACATATGACGAGAAGACTGTGGACGATTACGAAATAGGAAACAGACTATGCTGGAAGGAGTATGAGGAGGGGACTCTCACTCTCGATGAACTCGAAACCAAAAGATGGGACCTCTTCTTCAAGAGGCGGAACGTCGACTATTCCTCCCTCGAGGCCTCGCTTCTTTTCCGCGATCTTCTTGCTCACAACGGCATTCTTCTCGAAGGAGCGGGCGTTTTCCTCGAAAGCATCAAGGAGTACCCGAAGTCGCTTGTTACAAACGGAATCGCCATGATTCAGCGCGAAAGGCTTAAGGACACAGGAATAGAAAAGTACTTCGAGAACATCTTCATCAGCAGTGAAATCGGCTGCCATAAGCCTCAAAAGGAGCTCTTCGACTATATTTTAAAAAAACTCGGAAAGGAAAAGGACGAATGCATCATGATCGGTGACAGCGAGCGCAGCGACATCATGGGAGCAGTCAATGCCGGGATTGATAGCATCTACATCTCCTTCAAGGGAGAAAAATCAAGCCTTGCGACATACTCCGTATCATCATACAGGGAACTGGAGGATTTGATCCGGAGTATATAGGTCTCCCTGTCTGAAGCCCCTTTGAATCATATAGTCATCCAGAGTCCGCAGGAAAAGAGACTTATCCATAAAATGCCTCGGCTCAATAAGACGGTGTGAGGGGGTATCGCAGACAAGACGCTCTATTATGATATCTCCCCTCAGGAGCCTCAGAACATATGCCGAGTCCTCCATATGACGCTCTGTCGAGGATGAGACAACCTCCCCGAGATAAAACTCATCCGCCATCTTTGTGCCGCCTGCAATGTGAAGATTATGTATTTTAACGGCATCGGAAGAATCATTAACGTAGGAAGCTGTTTTTCTGTAGTCTTCTCTCGTCTCCCCGGGAAGACCAAGTATTATGTGGGTGGAAACCTTAATACCATACTTCTTCAGCCTCCTTGCCCCTTCAAGGTAACAGAGACTGTCATGGCCGCGGTTTATCCTCTTGAGCGTCTCGTCATTCGCCGTCTGAAGCCCGAGCTCCACCCATACCCCGCGTTCGGGTGTTATATAAGAGGAGAGAAGCGCACACACTTCATCCGAGACGCAGTCAGGCCTTGTCGAAACTATAAGCTCTTTGAAGTTGTAGTAGGAAAGTCCCTTGTCGTAGATTTTCTTCAGCTCCTTCGGATCATCGTAGGTGTTTGTCCAGCTCTGGAAGTAGAGTGCAGCATCATCGGCTTTATAGCGGCGCTTTATAAACTCCAGTCCTTTTAATATCTGGGCCTCCATAGTGGCATAACGCGAAGTTATAGTCTTTGCGACACGCTCTTCGTACTCTGAGGAGCGGGAGAAGGAACTCTCGCTCCTCCTTTGATAGACCGCCACACTCCCCGTGCCGTCACAGAACGTACAGCCCCCCGAATGGTCGGCTTTACGGTTGGGACAGTTGAAGCCCCCGTCAACCCCGACACGATAGAACGCCCCTCCGTATTTCTTATATAGATAGTCTCTGTAGTTGTTCCAGCTGGAGTACATACTTCTATTCTAACTGAGGAGGAAGTTCAGGACAATCCTGTTGAACTCCGCGCTTCTTTCATAGGCGACGAAATGGTCGCCGTCGATGAAGCACAGTCTTGAGAACGGTATACTTTCCGCTATGAGCTTAGTGTGGCTCTTCTTTATCATATCGTCTGTTCCGGCGATGACAAGGACAGGCATATCGAGAGAACTCAATGACGATGGAGATATATCGGGCTCGAAAAGCATGAGCGCCATAAGAGAGCGCACTCTCTCGTTTTTCTCTTCCACTGCCTTGTCATACTCCCTCTTCACCAGGTCAAGAACACTCTTCTTACATCCCCCGGGAAATAGATTCCCGCCGTTGAGTATAAGTTTCATTACCATTTCAGGATGCTTGAGGGCAAAGATAAGCGCTGCGTTGGCACCGTCGGAAAAGCCGAGTATATGAGCCTTTGCTATTGCCTTATCCAGCATGAAATCATACAGGTCATCGGCAAACTGCTCGAGTGTGAAGGGTTTATCGCCCCGCGGCGAGAGGCCGTGACCGCGACTATCGAGAGCAATGGTACGGTAATAGGCGCTGAATGCCTCAATCTGGGCGGAGAAATTGGTGTGGTCCTCACCGTTTCCGTGAAGGAGTATCAACTCATCCCCTTCTCCTCTTTCTTCATAGTTAAGTGTTATATCCAAAGCGTATCTCCTGAATCATCCATGCGACAAACATATACCTGTTTCTTTCCATGTCCGATTATCATCTCAATGACATTACTCGAACACCCATCAAGTAGAAACATTATATCCCGGAGGCTCCTGATTATCTATCAGGCAGTCTCTCCCCTTCTTGATTTTCAACCCTCAAAAGTGCTAAAAAGCTATTAGACACGATACAAGAAGAGCTTCTTCCGATACGACACAGAACTAAACTCCGTGTCATTTTTTTGCACGGAAAGGAAGGTAAAATGGAAGAAAAGCTCAATTCATCACTTGAGACAGAGAAGGTCGGGAAACTCATGAGGAAGTTCTCGCTTCCCTGTGTGATTTCACTTCTCGTCGGAGCACTCTATAACATAGTCGACCAGATATACATCGCCAACGCCACGTATCTCGGGTCGAACGGTAATGCGGCAAACACTGTTGTTTTCCCCCTCACGGTACTTTCCCTCGCCATTGCAGTAATGATCGGGGACGGCGCATGTGCATTTGTCAGCATATCACTTGGGGAAGGCAATAAGGAAAGGGCGGGTAAGACTGTCGGTAATGCCGTTTTATTGACGATCCTCTCGAGCATCGTACTGACCATCCTTTATCTTATTTTCTCAAATCCACTACTTATCTTATTCGGAGGCGGGGTCAACAGCGAAACATATCAATTGAGTAAAGAATACTTCTTCTACATAACACTCGGTATTCCGTTCTACATGTTCGGCCAGGCACTCAATCCTATAATCAGAAGCGACTCCTCTCCACGCTTTGCAATGGTTTCAACCCTTGTCGGATGTGCGGCAAACATAATCCTCGACCCGATTTTCATCTACACATTCAAGTGGGGGATGATGGGAGCGGCAACGGCTACTGTCGCCGGTCAGGTTCTCACAGCCCTTCTCTCCCTCTGGTACCTCTTTCACATGAAGACAGTGAAGCTTGAAAAAAACAACTTCATCCCATCCTGGAAGGTTATAAAGAGCTTTCTGTCCCTCGGCATGACGAGTCTCCTTTCACAGGTATCACTTGTTCTAAGCATGGCGGCAGTACAGTCAAGCTGTACAAAGTACGGCGCACTCGACCCCGTATTCGGAAGACCTGAATACTCGCAGATACCCCTTGCAGTACTCGGGATTGTCATGAAATTCTTCCAGATTGCAATATCTATCTCGATAGGACTTGCAGCAGGAGCAATACCTGTTGTCGGCTACAACAAGGGAGCCGGAAGATATGACAGAGTTAAAGCCATATTCTCGAATCTGCTTGTTATGGAAGCTGTAATAGGAGCTGCGGCCCTTTTAATTGTGGAAATATTTCCGCTCCAGATTGCCTCTCTCTTCGGTTCTGCCAACGAAAGCATCTACTACACGGAGTTCACAGTCAAATGCTTCAGAATTTATCTATGCATGATGGTACCTGCAACAGTAAACAAGGGCACCTTCATATTCCTGCAGTCATATGGAAAGGCAAAGGAATCGACGCTTATATCTCTAACAAGGGAAATCATATTCGGCGTAGTACTGCCGTTGACGATGCCCCTCTATATGGGACTTGACGGCCTCTTGTGGTCATTCCCCGTGTCAGATGTACTCACAGCCCTCATCACATTCTACTTTATAATGAAAACCTACAGGGAACTGGACTCACTCAAATCTTCCCCCGATTATTCCTCTATTGCCGTTGACGAATGAGATGGCGTCCATCTCCTTCTTCATAGGGGGGAGGACACGTGTGATGTATAAATATCCTTCTCCCGTTGCAACCTTGAGGCCTTTCTTTTTGTCCAGTGCAACAACCTCGCCGGGGGCCTCACTTGATTTTTCGAAAGGAAGGAATGACGAGGAATACACACCTGTGATTATGAATGGGGCATCATTATATAAACACCATGCCTTAGGCCATGGATAGGAGGCTCTGATGAGTGCATGAATTTCCGACGCACTCTTCCTCCAGTCGATTCTGCCGTCCTCTTTCTTTATGAAACCTGTGTAACTAGCCTCCCCTCTCTGAGGGTATGGGATAATATTATCGACACTCTCGAGGATGGAAAGAACAAAGCCTGCTGCTTCTTCAGCTATTACATTCTCAAGGCTTTCACTTGTCTCCGTTCCATCAAGGTGTAATGGAAGAGCGCCGTAAATCTCCCCCTCGTCTATGCCCTCGGCTATTCTCTGGACTGTAATCGCACTCTCCTTCTCCCTGTTCTTTATAACGTTGAATATGGGACTGCAGCCACGGTATAAAGGAAGGGCGGATGGATGGACGTTGAATGTATGCTTGAAGAGCGAAAGAAACCTGGGGCCGAATATCTTTCCGTAGGAGAAAGAGAGAAGGCTATCCACACCTAGGCTGGCGACCAGCTCTCTTTCGGCCTTGTTCAAGTGCTCCGGCGTAAAGACGGGAATGGAGAGCTCGAGGGCCTTCACTTTGACAGGTGACGGTACAAAGCCCGAGCCGCGCTTCTTCGGAGCATCGGGGGTTGTAAACACCGCTGTCACTATACCCTTTGAATGCAATGCCTCAAGTAAAGGTATTGCTATACTATCTGTTGCACAGAAAAGAAGTTTCAACTTTTTCTCCCCTTTTTCTTCTTCAACCCGTTCTTCTTCTCATAGGAGCGGAGAAGCTTTGCTCTCTCCTCTTCGCCAAGGTGATCGATGAACAAGCGGCCGTTGAGGTGATCGTTCTCGTGCTGTATTACGCGCGCAAGGAGTCCCTCGGCATCAAGTGTGAAAGGCTTTCCGTATTCGTCACGGGCATATACCTTGACCCTTACAGGTCTCATAACATTATGGTAAACACCGGGAATTGAAAGACACCCTTCTTCATAGGGGCCTGTCTCCTCGCTGGTCTCTATTATCTCGGGATTGGCGAATACATATTGCCTGCCGTCATGTATGTCGACGACGAAGAACCTTCCGTCAACACCGATCTGAGGTGCGGCAAGGCCCACCCCTTCAGCTTCTTCAAGGGTAGTCAGCATTGCGGATGTCAGGAGCCTGAACGAATCGTCGAAGGTCTTAACTTCCTTACAGTTCTTTCTTAATATATCATCACCTATTTTTACTATATCGAGTATTGTTTCCATTGTTTCTCCCTTATCAACAATATACTGATTTTTTCCTCCATATGAAAGAAGAGGAGAAAGTATTCAAAGAACATATGTTGCTCGAGACTCTACATTACACTCTGAAAAGTATTCATTCTCGAGAGGAATCCAGCGTGTTATGAAAGCATCGAGTTTCTCGGGAGATCTGAGAGAAAGGCGCCTTATCTGCTCCGAGGGCGTAACCGTGAGCATGTAGGATATATCCCAATAGCGCGGAAAGAGAGGGTGTAGGGCATAGCTTCCCTCAACAATGATGAGGCTATCGCTTCTTACTTCAACAGTTCCCGTATATGACATGGCACAGCACGAAAACTTACGGTATGAAAAGCTCTCCTTTCCTTCCTCTAAAGGCTTTATCACTTCCTCGATAAATCTCTCGTAGTGGACATTTCCCCCCTTCTCCTCCATTCTCTCCGGCGTTCTGAGCTCGGGCGGAAGAAAGAAATCATCCATGCTCACAAGGGAAAAGGAGATGTAAGACTTTAAATCATCCTGTAGGGTTGTCTTACCTGAGGCACACTTACCGTCGATTGCGATGACGCGCGGTCTCTCCCTCTCAATCGACTTCAGGACAAAATCAACTCTTTCTTCTCTTGTATACATAACAGTAAAAACTTTAACAAAAACTTAACAATGAGCCAATTATTGAATGGAAAAAAAGAATATTCGTAAATACAATGAGAATATGACCGAAAACAACAAAGTAAAAAACATAGTACATAAGATAATCATATACGCTTACCTCCCGCTCACCATCGCGCTCAACATTTTCACCGCACTAGGGAATGTATATACGCTAGGAAGAATTGAACTCGTAACAGGACTCGATTACATAAACCTCGCACTTCTCCTCTTACCGTTCATTACCGCAGCACTCTACCTTGTGTCCCTTGTCGCATTGATGGGGAGATTCAAGTATGGAGTGAAGATTACACTTTTCTCAACGGCCCTCAGAACACTGGTTATGCTTGTCGTCATGTATGGTTTTCTCCATAACGGTAATACACCCAGGGCCTTCCACTATGTATTTGAATGTGTAGTCACAATGCTCATATGGATTTTCTATTGTAGAAACGGTGAGGAGCTCTTGTCCCTTTAAAGCACTGCCGAAGGGTCCACATCTATCTCAAGGTGTGCGCCAGACGGGACGCGGTAGTCATTTATAAGAGTCTTGGTAAATGAAAGAAGCGCTCTTATATTTGTAGACCTTAAAAGCACATGATAGCGCCAGGAGCCGGCAGCTTTCTCCATGAGGCACGGAGAAGCGGAAAATATTTCGATATCCCCATTCCCGTCGGCAAGGGCAATGGCCTTTTTCTCGAGTTCATCCGCCCCGCTTTTCGCCTTATCTTCAGCCTTACTTCTCACAGTCATGTTTATGAGTCTCGAGTAAGGAGGAAATCCCGTCTCTCTTCTTTCGTTTAGTTCTCTATCGTAGAAGTCAATTACATTATTGAGTGCAACTGAAGTTATTGCCCCGGCGGAAGGCTGACGGGTCTGTATGATCACCTTTCCGTCCGGGCGGTACCTCCCCGCTCTTCCTGCCACCTGATACAACAAATCGAATGTCCTCTCCCCCGCCCTGAAGTCGGATGAGAAGAGAGTGCTGTCTGCATTGAGGACTCCGACAAGTGTTACGAGTGGAAAATTGAGGCCTTTTGCTATCATCTGGGTACCGAGAAGTATATCTATTTTGCCGTCTCTGAAATCTTCGAGTATTTTTCTCGTCTTCTCCTTGTCGCCCTTCGTGCTGTCGGTATCGAGCCGGGCAATACGCGCTGACGGAAAAAGCTGATGAGTTTCCTCTTCGGCCATTTCTGTGCCGAACCCACTTGGAGAGAGAGACCTCGAGCCGCATACTGGGCACGTCTTTATCAAGGGACTCGACCATCCGCATGTGTGGCATATAAGCTTTTTATCTTTTTTGTGGTATGTAAGGGAGACAGAGCAATTGGGACACTCAAGTACATGGCCGCAGTCCGGGCAGACATAACCATAGGAAAAGCCACGCCTGTTCAAGAAGAGAATAACACCCTTCTTGTTCTCGAGGGCGGCTCTTATCTCCTTCTCGAGCGTGGCGCTTATATTTCTTGTCTCACCCTTCATATCGAGAATGGTAACCTGAGGGAAGCATCCTTCCCCGATTCTATTACGCATGACTATAGTCTCGATTTTTCTCTCTCTTATGAGCTTCCATGCCTCGAGAGATGGAGTTGCAGAGCCCATAATCATCTCCGCACTGCTCTTCGATGCCCTGTATTGGGCTATCTGACGCGCATGATAGCGCGGCGTCGACCCGCTCTTATATGCGCTCTCATGCTCCTCATCAAGGATTATAAGCCCCAGATTTTTGAAAGGCGCGAAAACACTGCTTCTGGCTCCTATTACGATGTCGACTTCGCCCTTCATTATCCTGAACCATTCTTTGAGACGCTGAGCGGGAGTAAGGGCTGAGTGTAGGATAGCAACACGCCCCGAAAAACGGGAATAGACCTCGGCGCTTATCTGATGCGTCAGCGTTATTTCGGGAACAAGATATAAAACCTGCCTGCCTTCCTTTATTATATCCTCGGCACGCCTGAGGTAGACTTCGCTCTTACCCGAGCCTGTAATACCGAATATGTAATAGAGATTGCTCTTTTTACTTCTAAGCGTACTAAGGGCCGCCTCCTGCTCGGGAGACAGCTTCTCGACCCTCTTGAAAGCCATGGATGAAGAAAACGGAGCCCATTCGCTCTCCCTCCTCCCGGAAGGAATCATCAAGGAGAGATTGACTCCAATGGGGGAGAGATACATATCTCTCATCCACCTCGCCATATCTACATGGTCGGATGAAAAGACAGGTTCCTTATCTATGACGCGCTTTATGCTCTTTATCTCGTAGTCGGTCTCTTCGATTGTACTCTTATCGGCAATTACGAATCCCGTTTTCTCGCTCCTCGCGAACGGCACGACGACACGACGGCCGAATAAGGGAGTGTCATCATATCCCACGACAGAGTAGGTGAAGACCCTGTCGAAAGGCACATTCAAAGAAACCTCCACCCACTTCACGATCACACTCCCTTCTCGATTGAAGACGAAATAAACTTCAAGTCTTCCCAGATTTTAGCACGCAGGGCTCTGTCGTTTACAAGTTCCAGAGGCGAATATGTCGTGAATGTCTTTATGCCGTTGATTTTGTATTGGTGCTGTCTCATCTCGTCGTAGTTGCTGCTCCGCCTTAGCATATAGGATGCAACATCCTTCCCGAGGAGCACGATTGACGAGGGTTTAAGAAGAGCCATCTCATCCTTGAGGTAACCGCGGCAGCTATCGGCAGCAGAAGTGTCGAATGAAGAAACCGGACACTTAATAAGAGCCGAAAGCGCTACATCTGCACTCTCAAGGCCCATGGCATTGACCCACTTCGTGAAGTATGAATAGGAGGGAGGAAGAAGTATAGTGTCCCCCTCAGGATATGGAAGGACAAAGAGGATTTTGGGATTTTTATTGATTATACCTTCGGCATAGACGCGGCGTCGGAAGCATGCAGAGCACTTATGACAGGAGGAAATATCATCAACAAAGGACTCCTCCTTCTTCTCTTCCAATGTATAGCCCCACCTTTCATGCCACTCCCCCATCTTGTCATTCTCGATTGATGATACCGCATCATCCAGTACACTTAAAAAATATTCTTTAGTCGCCCTGTCACTCATTATTTTCCTCGAACCACCTGTATTCCTCTTCATCATAACTGATTCTCGCAAGATATAGACCAGAGGAAGGATATGTTTTAAGTGCATTTTCACGCTTAGCGCTGGTAAGCCTGTTCTTAAAGGATTCGACACTCTCGCCTTTAAGTGCGCATTCAACCATCGTCCCGACCATGCTTCTCACCTGATGATATAAAAAGGCGTTCCCCACAACCCTGTATTTAAAGAATCTTCTCCCCCAGCTGTCTCCTTCTTCACTCCATGACGAAACATATATGTCCCTGCATTTGGACTCGGATAGGTCTTTTGAAGAGCAGAAGGTCGTAAAATCGTGGGTGCCCTCGAGAATGCGGGCATACTCGTTGAGAAGGGTTAAATCAGGCATTCTTTTTATGCTTGTCACACGGCCCGAGTCAAAAGGAAGGGTATCTTTCCATTCCTTTATGTAGTACCAGTACTCACGGGCGTAACTCGTAAAGCGCGCATGAAAGACCCCCTCTACATCCTCGGACGAGAGAATTCTGATTGTTGACGGGAGACGTGAATTGAGAATAAGGGCAAAGCGTGATGCGGGTAACGATGACTTTGTGTCGAAGTGTGCAACCTGCCCCAGTGCATGAACGCCGCTGTCGGTCCTTCCCGAGCCCTGAAGTCCCACATCCTCCCCCAGGAGTTTTTCGAGCTCCTTTTTTATCGTACTCTGTACTGTCTCGCCTTCCCTCTGCTCCTGCCACCCGTGAAAGGATGAGCCGTCATAGCTTATAGTGAGCTTAATACGCCTTCCCTCGGAGGGCATTACGACTTCCGGCCTTCTCCAATCTTCTCTACTCATTTGTTATCACAACAAAGGCAACTGCATAGTCGCCGTCATGGGAGATGGAGAGAGAAGTGTTTTCCTTTCTCTCCCCCTCCACGCTTATATATGGCATACCGCTCTCTTCCTCTCTTATTTCAATGTCTATCGGCATTATTCCCCTGAATCCCGTTCCGAGTGCCTTCGAGTAGGCTTCTTTCGAGGCAAAGCGAGAGGCAAGGTACTCCTCTCTTTTTGCTCTTTTCCCGGCCTCTTCTAGTTCAAGTGGGGTGAATATCCTCTCCTCTGTATGCTCCGGGAGATTCTTGAAGCGCGAAATAAGTGCGATATCTGTTCCTATTCTTATCATTCAGTCTTTGTCTCGAAGAGGATACGTACCGTAAGCGGAGACGAAGAGACGGTGAGATTGTAGTCGGCGAAAATATCTCTGTCATACTCGACAGATACCGTCCGCCTTGCTATACCCTCCGAGGAGACATCAGAGAAATCGACGCTCGCCGTAATCAAAGACGGGTCAACGAGGTATATGATGTTCTCATCCCCCGTAATTACAATCTTTATCGAATCGGGAACAAGAGAGGCTGCCTCATATGGACTGTCCTCGGCAAGTGTAACGGTAAGCGGGATTGTCACAGTCCTGTCGGTAAGGCTTAAGAACCTAATTGAAATCACGACACAAAGAGCCGAAATGAAACATAATATTTTGACAACCCAGTTGCCGAATACGGCGGAGGTGAACTTATTCTGTGACTGCATTGTTATCATCCTCCCTGCTATCGAGTTTTACATCCTCGGGAACTACATCCTTACCCGAGAGAAGTATCAACAGCATTTCCTTGACAACTTCGGTATCGAGGTTGTAGTAGATGTTGGCATTGTATGCCAGTGAGATAGCCCCGGTCTCTTCAGATACTATCAAAATAACAGCGTCGCTCTCTTCACTGAGACCTAATGCTGCACGGTGTCTCGTGCCGAATGTGTCCTTGATTGCCGTCTGCTTTGAAAGCGGAAGGTAACATGCAGCGTATGTACACTTACCTCCGAGGACTACTGCCGCACCGTCATGAAGCGGGGTGTCGTGATCGAAGATGGTGAGGATGAGATTGGCAGATAAGTCTGCATTGAGTTTTGTTCCAGTCTCGTAGATGTTCTTCAAATCGGTATGGCGCGGGAAGACTATCAAGGCACCCCGCTTCTTGCTGACAAGGGTTGTACAAGCATTGAGAATACTATCCAGCTGACTTGCCGTCGTCTGTGAAGTCCTGAATAGGAAACGCCTGTGGGAGCCTGTGAATGCACGCCTCAATTCCGGTGTATAGAAGACTACGAGGCCCATGATGAACGGAACGAAGAGTTTCTTCATTATTATCAGGATAACCTTCAACCCCAGGGCATATGAAAAACCGTAGACCAGGACAACCGTCACGAAAATCGAAGCAAGTTCCCTCGCCCTCGTCTCTGAGACCGCAGTGTAGAACTTGTAAATAACGTATGTCAGAATAATTGTTTCCAACAACAGCCTTACGTAGTCGAAAGGTGCAAGGCTACTAAACAAATCAAGCATCTCTATTCCTCTTCACTTGGAACCCAGTTGAGTGTACGACTCACTGCCTTCTTCCAGAATCCTACCTTTTTTTGCCTCTCCTTGTCATCCATTGTGGGTGTCCATCTTGTCTGTTCCTTCCAATATGAACGAAGTGCATCTATGTTTTTCCATACACCTGCGGTGAGTCCCGCTGCATACGCCGCACCTAGTGCAGTCGTCTCTGCAATGACGGGCCTGATGACGGGCTTCGAGAGAATGTCACTCTGGAAAGCCATTAAGGGCCACGAGTTCGTCATTCCGCCGTCAACCTTGAGAGAGGAAATCTCAACACCGCTGTCCTTCTCCATCGCCGTGAAGATATCGTATGCCTGGAATGCTGTAGCCTCCAGTACCGCACGACATATATGTGCCCGGGTGGCATAACCCGTGAGGCCTGCAATTACACCGCGGGCATCACTACGCCAATACGGCGCGAAAAGTCCTGCAAAGGCCGGGACGATATATACTCCGCCGCAGTCCTGGACGGAGAGCGCAAGTTCATCCAGCTCCTTTGCCGAAGATACCATCTTAAGGTTGTCCCTCACCCATTGCACAAGAGACCCGGCAACTGCAACTGAACCCTCTAAGGCGTAGACAGGCTTCTCTCCTTCAATGCGGTACCCGACCGTCGTCAGGAGTCCGCTCTGGGAGTAGCATATCTCCTCGCCGACATTCGCGAGCATGAAGCATCCCGTTCCGTAAGTACATTTACTGCTTCCCTTATCAAAACATGCCTGGCCGAAGAGTGCCGCCATCTGGTCTCCGAGTATCCCGCATACAGGAATCGACGCCTTGAACGGGCCGTCGGGATCGGTGTAACCGTAAACGGTACCCGACGAACTTACTATCTGTGGAAGGCTTTCCTTCTTGACGCCGAAGAGAGAGAGCATCTCGTCATCCCACTCGAGAGATGCGATGTTCATAAGCATATAACGCGATGCGTTGGTGACATCCGTCACAATGGCCTTCCCGCCCGTCAGACGGTATGTCATGTATGTATCGATTGTACCGAAGACAAGGCGCCCAGTCTCCTCGTTCTTCTTTACGGCAGGAACATTATCTAAAAGCCACTTTATCTTACTTGCGGAGAAGTAGGGAGAATACAATAGGCCTGTCTTCTGCCTTATATACTCCTCGCTTACCTTCTTTGAAAGGACCTTGTCTATGTATTCAGCGCCCCTGAGGTCCTGCCATACAATTGCATTGTGGTAACTTTTACCTGTAATTCTATCGAATGCGATGATGGTCTCGCGCTGGTTTGTTATTCCCACAGCCGAGATATCTTCGCCCTGAAGACCGGCATTCTCGAGTGCAGTCGTTATTACGGAACATGTATTCTTCCAGATTTCCTCTACATTGTGCTCAACCCAGCCCGGACGCGGATAGATCTGCCTGTGCTCGAGCTGACTTGATGATACTATATTGTTTTTCTCGTCGAATATGATGAATCTGGTACTTGTCGTCCCCTGGTCGAGTGCTCCTACGTACTTCATTGATGTAATCTCCTCTTTTTGTACTCTACTACAAGTTTCTCACTATTTTCCGGAAAAAGGTAGTTTTATTCTTTCCCATTTTCGTCCGCTGCCCTTAAGTGCCCTCGTGGACGTTACAGCTGCAACCTTTGCATTCTTTTTCATAAGAGATAAAAGCTCTCCTCTTGCTTTTTCCGCATCCGGGACAGTCGTCGCCAATAGATTGTCCTTAAGGCGCCATCTCATCTCATCGGTTATCCCATATAGATAGCGTCTCAAATCGACAATCCCCCTGCTCTGGGGACCTGCCGGCTTGATATCCTTGCTGAGGGAGCGGAGGATTGTATCTTCTATCTTCTCGTCAGTCAGCTCTTCTATCTCAACAGCGCGGAAGAAGTCGTCAATCGACTTATCAAGCCGGGGGTCACGGTATGTATAGAAGTAGATTATGTTCTCGTTTATATCGAGAGACGCCCCCGAGCCGTATGCCCCGCCTTTCTCTCTTTCGAGTGCCCAGAGACTCGAACGTGAAAGAGTTGAGAGAAAGACCCTCATTGCACCTGTTATCGGCTCGGTTGAAACGGGAGACGGAAGGGCCATTGATATATATGAAACGGGAGAAGAGAATGTGAGGGCGGTATTAGGGCCGTCATCATCAATTTTTCTCTTTGCATTTTCTCCCTTTTCCCCCGACGGCAGAGACGAAATGAATGCCTTTGTCAGAGAGGCAAAGTGCTCCTCCTTACCCTTATCAGTCACAAGGTGGAAGGTAAGGCGCTCGTGTGTGAATATGCGCGCGGCGAGTTCCCCGAGTTCCATTCCGAGCTTCTCGACATCTCCTTTGAGAAAGTCAACAACTTTCAGCCAGAATGAAATTCCCTGAGTTCTTTCAGCTGTGAATAGAGAAGGCGAGAGAGAGCGGGAAGCATACGAGAGAGCAAAGAGATGGGCTTCCCTCGGGAGGGAGTTCTCATAGTCACTCTCTATATCTCTCAGCGTAGCATTAACCCTCTCGGGGGAGGAGAAATCCCCCTCTGTGAGGAGTTTCTGGATAAGGCTCAAGCTCTCTAGATAATATTCATCGAGGCTCTTGAATCTTATAAGGATGAAATCTCTCTCCTCACCAGAACATGTCGTTCCGCTTTCTAAGATGGCGGAAAAAGCGCCTGTGGAGAACTTGATCTCCCTCAAGAACTCCGAGTAGGACATATCGCCGACATTGGTCATCGAGAGCATTCTTGAGAGTATCGAAGCCTTTTCGAGCTCCTCTGTTGTCAAATCAGAGATGTCGAAGGCGAAATCGCCGTAGCATATGCCGTTGGTCTGACGGGGGGTGACAAGAACACCGTCAATTACTTTACGCTCTATCCTAGTCCTTTTGATTGGAATATCTTCCCGTCCGAGGCGCGGGAGGCTCTTTATTGCGTCCTCGCTATCCGGAGTCTCCTCGAAGAGGAGGTAGGCCTTCTCCTCGTCTTCGCTGTAGCTCTTCATCCCCTCTGAGTACTTCTCTTCGATTATGTGTGTCCTCTCCTCTGAAAGTCGGCTGTCCATGACGACGAGAGAGAGAAGTCGATGGGGATTAAGGATGAGATTTTTCTCTATCCAGTGCTCGAGAAAACGGCTGTCCTTTTTAAGAGATGAACGGATAAAGTCGATTTCAGAGCGCGTATTAAGCATCGAAGCGGGATTACCGCCATAGGCCCATACCCTATCTATGTACTTGAAAAAGAGTCTATAGCCGTTGGGGGTTCCCTCTTTTATCTCCTGGAGTCTGAATTCCATCCGCCTTAGTGACGATTCAATAAGCCTGGAATCAATGCCCTCATCGCATATTCTCTTAAGAGTCTCGAGAATAAATGCCCCAGCCTTTTCACTCTCCTTTTCATCAGCTCCCATAAAGCCTGTGGAGAAAGTAAGAGAGGAATACGAGTCATTGAGACCACCCTCGTCAGATATATCTTTTCCGATGCCGGAATCGATGATTGCCTTATAGAGCGGACATCCGGGATTTGAGAGAAGAACATCGACAACAAGGGACGCTGTTGTAGTCTCGCCCCTCTCGAGTGACGGCCCGAGAAGCCAGGAGAGTGTAATACTTGCGCCCTCCTCCCCTTCTTCGGCGTCACTTCTCTTCTTGATTTTTCTTTCTTCGTTCCACTTCTTGGGAGGAAGCGGACGCATTATTCTTTCGCCTCCATCTCTCTTGGAGAGGTATTCTCTATCCAGGAACTCAAGTTTTTCCTCGATATCTACTTCCCCGTAGAGAAAGAGTGTCATGTTTGCCGGGACATAGTACTTTCTGTAGGTCTCTAGTGCCTTTTCGTATGTAAGGTCTACTATATCTATAGGATCTCCTCCGGACTCGAATGTATACGGGCTTCCTTCCTCAAAGAGATAGCGGTTTGATGTATTGAAAACAACACTTGAATGACTTGTCACATCACCCTTCATCTCCGAGAAGACAACACCCTCAAAGCCGGAACGGGTAAGCCTTATTCCTTCCTGCATGAAAGATTCCTTCCTCAGGAGGGGCTCAAAGACAGCATCTGTATAGACAGCAAAGATATTATCGAAGTCCTTTTTTAATGGACTTGCCGCCGGATAATATGTCCTGTCTGGGCCTGTCATTGCATTGAGAAAGGTATTGACGCTGTTACGGTCTATATCCATGAAGGGGTCACGCACAGGATAGCGCTTACTCCCGGTGAGGAGTGTGTGCTCAAGAATATGAAAGACACCGCTGTTGTCTTTCGGTGGCGTAAAGATAGTATATGTGAAGAAAGATTCCTTATCTGGAGTCGAGAAGAAGAAGACTTCAAAGCCAGTCTTTTCGTGCTTGAAGAGATAGCCCTTACCGTTGTAATCGGGGCAGTCTGTTATATCCCGGAGGATGAATGACGACACTCTGTCGCCGACTTGAATGTTAGTATCCATAATGGAGAGTATATGAGAAAAATGACTCTTCTCCAATAAAGCGGATTATATTATCCTCATAGCATGCTTTATATAGGACCACATGTATCAATTTCAGAATCCATTGCGCTTGCCCCCGAAAGAGCCAACGCCCTCGGAGCAACAGGATTTGCACTTTTTTCAAAGAACCAGAGAATGTGGAAAAGTCCCTCTTTAAAAGAAGAGGAGATTGCACTCTTTAAAAAGAAGATGGAGAAGTACGGCTACAGCAGCGCCGCTGTACTTCCCCACGCCGGATACCTTATCAACCCGGCGTCTCCCGATGAGGAGCTCTGGGAGAAATCTCTCTCGCTTTTTCTTCTCGAAATGGAAAGGCTGAGAGCATTGGGGCTCGATAAAATCAACATCCACCCCGGAGCATATAAGGAGGGGGATAGAAAGGACGGCATAAAGCGTAGTGCCGCTATGATAGATAACGTTCTCTCGTCTTTTCCCGATATGTACATAGCAATCGAGAACACCGCAGGTGCCGGAACAATCATCGGCTCGACATTCGAGGAGTTGGATGAAATACTATCCTCTATAAAAGAAAAGAACAGGGTCGGTTTCACCCTCGATACGGCCCATCTCTACGGCGCCGGATACGACGTCAAGGACGATATAAACAGAATACTGGACGATTTTTTCTCACGCTTCGGAAGTAAGAAACTACTCGGCATGCACCTCAATGACTCCAAGGTTCCTCTTGCATCAAAAAAGGACAGGCACGATAATCTCGGGAAAGGATTAATAGGGCTGGAAGCATTCAAAGAAATCGTAAGGCGGAAAGAAGTGCAGAATATCCCGTTAATACTTGAAACTCCTGATGAGACACTATGGAGTGAGGAGATACAGAAGCTTTTAAATGTTTAATGACAACATAAAATACAGGGTATTGGGCCACCGCGGAGTCCCGGGAAAGGAAATAGAAAACACAGTCGCTTCATTCAAGAGGGCAATCGAAGACGGAGCTGACGGCGTCGAACTCGATATAAGAGTGACGAAGGACAACACACTTGTCGTCTCGCATGACAACTCACTCAAGCGTGTCTACGGCCGTGATATCCTAGTCGAGAGCTCGACATATGATGAGATAAAGAGTACAGCGCCCGCGATAGCAACCCTCGGAGAAGTATTCGACGCGCTCGGAGAAGTTTATTACGATATCGAAATAAAGGCCGATCAGCCTGTGGATTACAAAAAGCAGATTGTTCCCCTCCTATTGAAGGAACTCGATAAAAGAAAGAATCTCTGGCCGAAAATTATGATATCTTCCTTCAACCCAATTGTCATGAAGCAGTTCGAAAAGGCATCGGGCCACCGCTTTGAGATGGCGATAATCTATGACGGATCACCGACATCGCTGCCGTTCATAATGCGCCACGGAGAAGGAAGACATTTCTTCGGCTGTACTTTTCTCAAGCCCAGGTTCAATATTGCATCAAGAGAGAAGAAGTGGAAGAAAAAGTGGCAGGTCTGTCCATGGACAGTCGACACGGAAGAGGTACTGGACGAGATGCTGAAGCTGGACCCGCCCTTCATCATCACCAACGATACGGAGAAAATCGTCAGAATTCTCCGAGAACGTAGCCGCAGGTAATTCTTATCTGTCTCTCGAGAGCAAGCTCGTCATCAGGGCTGTCACCTCTATTGAATGAGGAATATTGCATTGTATGGTAGGTTAATCTCTCCCCCGTCGAATTATCGATTCTTATGATATTCCCCTCGGTCTTTGTATACCAGCTGTCGAGGGTATGCACCCTTTCGACAATCCCTATACGGACCATGTAAATAACATCTTTATCGCTGTAGTTCTCCTCAAGGAACGAGAGTGCTTCATCAGAGTCCTCACCCTCGGCCTCCACAACAGTGACAGGAGTAAGATTCAGAGACGAACACATCTCTTCGATTATCTTTTCAGCATCATCTAGTTCTACCCTTCCGCCATCATAGTCGTAGAGAGCAAGTGCTATTATTGCCTCACCCGGGCTGTAGGTCTCGCTCAAGTTGTATTGACTCGAAAATGATATGGACTCGACAAGGCTCTTCACGCCCGAAAGGAGTGAACTTCCCGCCTTCTTATCTATTCTCTCGATAATGTCCTCATCAAGCGCTATCGCCACACTCATCGTGCCGCTTTTGAGGGTATAGGCGTTTGTTATATTTACTCTGACAATACCTTTCTCATCTGACTTTGCTTTGTAATCAAGATAGAGAATATCACCCTTTGGGTCGAGGGAAGGATAGGTAATCTTGAGTTCTGCGTTTTCTACAGAAGGATGTAAAAGGCCCTTATTCCTATATACCTTGAAGGCAGAGAGCCCCGACGTGGACTTTCCCTTAACATCCTCAAACTTTATCTGACTTATGTAGAGCTCTATTCTTTCTATAAGCTTTTCCGTTGTATAGTCACTAAGGGACGTCTCTCCCTCGAGTGTTATGAGAACAGCCTCGAGAAGTGCATTTATTGCTTCAATATCATAATTGTTTCTGTAATAGGAAAGGGCCTCGGAGACCTTCTTTGAAAGTCTCTCCTCCCGCTCAAGCATCATGCTGTAGTCAAGGCTTCTCGCCTCGTTGAATTTCGCCGTATTCGAGAGCGTAAGTATATAGTAGTGCCATACACCGTCAATCACCTCCGAGTATTCATCGGAAATTACAGTCGAGAACTCCTCGATACGGGATGTGGAATAAAGCTCTGTAAAGTATGTATCCCTGTAGTCGATGTCTATCTCCTCTCCCATCTGGCTGATGGCGGAGAGAATGGCATTTATACGCGCTTCATCTTCGCTCGCCCCTTCTCCTTCTCCGACAAATACCGTCGAAAGCGCCACTGTCGGAATATTATCTATCCAGTCGGGGCGTGAGGAGGAAAGAGAAATGCTCGTACATGAAGTAAAAAAGAGAAGAACAATAATAAGAAGAAGAGAGACTACTTTCTTCATAACTTCCCTCCGAGCGATAACGAATAGTAGTTCACGCCGCTGTAATTAACAAGTCCCAGGGAAATACTGAATATTCGGCTGAATGTATATGTGCAGTCGAAAGCCCACTCAGCGCCGTAAGTAAGAGAAGTGCTGTAAACGCCCCCGAATGCCACTTCCCCGCTGAAGCTGATGTTTCTGATTAGGGGTATATCTGGCCAGACGGAAGAGAGATTAAAAGAAGCGCTTATACCCAGGAGTGCATAATAAGAAAAGACACCGTAAGCATCCCTGAGCACTGCAGCCTGTATAAACGGTATAAGAGGATAACAAACAGATGAAAGCGAGAGCGAAAGGGATGCTCCGAAGCGCTTTAGCGTTAATGTGGAGAAAGCCTTAAGAGAAAGAGAGAAATCGTTTATCCTCTTCATTCTCATTCCAGGAAGGGGAGAAGAGAGAAAATAAGGACGCATTACTATAACGCCGTCATAGACCTCTGTCGTCCTCAATAAGGCCTCGGTTTTACCCGAAGTTCCGATTACAGCCCAGTTGGTGCCCCGTCCTGCTTTTCCCACTGTAATGCTTGAAAAAGAATTGTTGTATATATAGTCGAGCCTTGCGTCGTCTTCAAAGAGACTCTCTTCATAGTAGAAAAGAGACTTTATATCTTTCTCGAGGTACTCCCTCTCCGTTTCGATTTCCTTACTCTTTCCGTCATAGGAAACAGTAAAGGAAATGGCGTCATCGTCCTCCCTCACGTCAGATATTACAACATCCAACTCTCTTCTGTCCCCGAGAGCCTTCTCGGTGCAGGAAGTAAGCTTTTCACTTAAATCAGCTGACACCTCCCCCTCAATCGTCACAGAAGAGAAGAGAGGAAGGACCATAAAACAAATGAGAAGAAGTGCCGTTATCCTTTTCAACTACTTCACGCTCCAATATTCGACGATACCAAGACAAAGATTAACGCTTCTCGTCATTGCATCGACACAAATCCATTCACTGTTTGAGTGCAGATTGTGGCCGCCTGTAAAGAGATTGGGAGCAGCAACTCCGGTCTCTGCAAGTCTTGCGCCGTCGGTACCTCCGCGGATTATTGCATCCTCAAGTTTTATCGAGAGCTTCTCTCCCGCTTTATAGACAGCATCAACGGCAGAAGGATTACTCTTATTGACAATACTCATATTGCGGTAGCTGACCTTTGTTAAACAATCCACTTCAGCGCCGTAGAGCTCGCCGACAGTACGCGCAATACTCTCAACCTTCTTTATTCTTGTTTCGAAATTGTCAGAGTCGAAATCGCGGATGAAGACCTGGAGCTTTGCTTCATTTCCCGACCCGTTGAATACAAGCGGGCAGTAATAGCCGTACCTGCCGTCTGTTGCCTCGGGGCTCTCACTCTGAGGAAGGGCATCGATTATCTTTGCTCCGACAGTCACTGCATTGACAAGTCTTCCTCTTGCGTCCCCGAGATGAATGGAAACACCGGAAATGTTAATCGTAACGGTTGCTGCATTGAAGCACTCCGTCTCGACTTCTCCTTCCCGTCCCCCGTCGACGGTGTAGCAGCAGGAACTCTTCATTCTCGAGTATGGGAACTTATCCATTCCGCATCCTGTCTCTTCATCGGGAGTGAAATATACTTCGATATCTGGCCTTTTGACATCAGGATGCTCGACAAGGTACTTAACCATCTCCATAATGACTGCCACCCCGGCCTTATCGTCGGACCCCAGGAGTGTAGTGCCGTCACTTGTTATGATTTCACACCCCTTATAAAGAAGCAGGTCCCTGTCCACTTCCGGGTCGATTACCGTACCGCCTTCTAAGACAATCTTGCCCCCGTCATAGTTACTCCATACCTTCGCCTTGACTCCGTTACCCTCCGTGTCGCTTGCGGTATCTACATGGGCCATGAAACCGATGGTGTTGTTGGAAGAGTTACCCTTGAGTTTTCCCATGAGAACGGACTCTTCCCCGAGATATGTCTCCACCCCCATTTCCTCAAGTTCCTTCTTAAGTTCTTTGAGGAGTACCATCTGCCCGGGTGTTGAGGGACGTACTGTTTCGGCCTTGTCCGAATCGGACATAGTGTCGAATGTCGTATATTCTATAAAACGTTTTTTAAGTGATTCATTAAAATCAAGCATCTCTTTTCCTCACCTGATATGCCGCTTAATGGAAAGCAACATTCCAGTAGTTGTAATTATATCCAATAAGCGGCGGATGTGAGAATAAAAGAATCAGGTTTTCCAGTTATAATTTTTAAGAACTTTCTTCGTCGAATCTGTTATCTGATAGATAGCGAAGACGCCGAGAATCAAAGCCGCGACAACAGGACTAGTGCCGGCAGCTGTCTGCGTCGTTATGACACCCTGCGCAATCGCCCAGGCAGCCACAGGCTCGCTTGATACGCTGTCGAGCCAGTCTTTGAAAGCACTTTCATCATGCTGCAGATCCTCGTCCGACCATTCGATAACCGTGATTATTGTGGAAGCCAGAATTCCCGCCGCAACAGATACAGCCGTTGCAGCCGAAACCTTACCCCAGAACATTACATTCGGGATTATTGCGTAGATAATTGCCGCAACAAGAAGTACAACAGACTTGACCGTAAGGGTTCTGAGATCCTCGTAGAACTGCTCCTTCTCCGCAGGATTGAGTGCCCGCGCAATTCTCTCGCCGGCCTCCTCGAAATGAGTTTCAATCTGCCCAGCCCTTACCTTAAGATCCTCCATCTGCTTTTCATCAAGAAACTCACCCGCTGCCTCGATAACAACATCGGTATCATCTGCATAACTCGAGACGTAGAGGAAATTGAGGTATTTCTCCCCGTCATCGCACTCGCTTATCTTACGGGTTATCTCCTCACCTGTAAGAGTACCGTAAGATGCAATCTCCTCGCTTGTATATTCTCCCTCTTCAATGAGTACACTTCTTACCTCCTCATAGTACTCATTAATCAACCTTGCACTTTCACTCATAAGAACGCTCTTTCTGACGCTCTTATTGGAAACAAGAGAAGGTGAACATGAAGAAATGAGCATTGCGATTATCAACGCCCATCCGATTACCCTAGTGCATAGAACTTTCTTTCTCATTTTTACCTCCGAATAAAATTCCTATACAAACACTTATCCGGGACTCCCCGAACTGTGGTATTGCCTTTACTCTCTCTTCTTTAGTCTCCTCGCTGGAAAAAACGGCGCGTACTGTGTATTTGGGGCGTATATATACCGCTCCGAAGACGAACTCCCAGCCGACTGACCCTTCCGAGGAGAAGAAAACCTTCTCGGTCGGCGCATATAGCCCCCACATGAAGCCGACCTTGAAAAGGGCTACCTCTGCAAACAGCCCGACGTCAGGCCAGGGACGTACATCGACAAGAATGCCGGTCTCGACGAGGGATAAGTCATAAGTCTTACTTTTTCCATACCGAACAGGGACTATAATTCTTATGTCTTTAACTTTAAGTCCCACTTCCGTGTCAACTCTGACGCCGTCACGGAAAATAGAATCAAAGGAGCGTAAATCTGCCCCTACACGTACTTCAAATGCGGAAAGCGAATATGTCGCAATCAATAATAAAAAAATAGCCACGAACTTCTTCATGACTATATTTTCTCAAATTACAACCATTAAAAATGGCTAGAAAAGTGACACTTTTGAATTTTTTTACCAGCCGATTGAGCTCAAGAACTCATCTTCTCTCTTTTTCAACTTAGAAGAAGCGACTTTAATTTTATCATCACTCCCTGTGAGGGCGAATACAATTCCGTCGTGCTTCTCATCAACCTTTTCCATTGAATATGACTCGATTGTCGATGTGAATGCGGACCAGATAGGGACGATGCCCCCGAGGTAGCCTTTCCTCTTATAGAATATTATCTCACTATTTGTTGCAACCAAGGCCCCGTTCACGAGTTCTGTCTCATCCTTATTTATCAAGCCCCCGCGCTGAAAGAAGAAGGGCTCTCCCTTTCTTCTTTTTTCAACCATTTTTCTTGTCACAACACTTGTGGCGACATACCACAGAGCAGTCAGAACAATAAGGAGGGGAATCATCCAGATAAGTACCATACCCTTGAATGCGGCAAAGTACGAGAACACGCCTACAGCTATAACAAGAACAAATAAAAGTGGATCTTTCTTCATTTTTCTACCCGAGTTTATGATATCAGAAGAAGTCTCTCTTCTCAACGCTCGAGGATAAGAAGGTAGTTGCATAATAATCCGTATCTATATGATGACAAGAGGAGCATAAGCTCCCCCTGAATCAGATTTTCAAATAATCTCAAAAGAGTTGATTATTTACATATACTAAATCAACTTCTTTACCATCAACCTCAGCCGAAGTAAATTTAAAACTTAACCAATCATATTCTGCTGAGATATCAGAATAAGTCTTTTCCTGCACTTTCAAAGATTCCGTTGAATGTGTCGCTATACATGTTTCTTCGTTATATTTCTGTGAAATCTTTCCAGCAATGTTTACTACACCGTTGTCATTCAGTGCCGTATCACTAAGTGTAGTTACTCTTTTTAAGTCCGCATCATATTTTTTGTATTCAAATTCTATTTTGAGATCCGAAATGGTAATTTCATAATCATAGATATAGTTACCATAGACACCTCCCCATTCTTTAACAATGTTTCCATTAACGTTACCGGTGATTCCGGTTATTTTCTGTATGGATGTAGTACCTCCATCCACAAAAAACTCAGGGAAAAGCTCTTTGAAGCCTTCAGCTGAATATTTTTTTATATACACGTCTATACTACTTAAATCGGCCTCTCCGAACGTCTTATTTATTACTCCAGCTTCAGTAACATTGGTGTAATTCCTTGTTCTTGTCCATCCATTCTCATTATTACTATCAACGCTATAGTCATAAGCAACCATGTTATAAATGAAATTCAATATCTTATCCTTTTCGCTGTAGCTCTCTGCAAAATTCTGATATGCCTCACGAGTTTCCTTTTTTGTCTCTTCCTTTGCCTCACTTACAGCTTCGTCTTTCTCCTTTGCTGCCTTTTCTTCAGTTGCTTTTGTTGCTTCATCAACTGCTTCTTTCTTTTCCTTTTCAGCCTTTTCTTCCAAAGCCTGTGTCGCTTTTGCTACTGCCTCATCAATAGCCTTCTGATTGTCATCACAGCTCACCGACGCAAACAGCATAAGTAAAACCAGTAAAACAACTAACAATTTCTTCATAATTCACCCCTTTATTTCTAAATAAGATAGCTTAATCATACCCCCCCCCGTATGAAGTCAAGAAAATTTATATTGTCGCAATAATTACTTACATTAGATGAAATTAAATTGGTAGAAATAGATTTTTCAAGTTGAGGCAATTGTAAAATTATCTTTTATTTCTCCGTTTTCTTTGACAATTTTCCAGATTTCTCTGCTTAGAAGTGTAAAAGAAAATTTCTGGAGGAAACCATGAAGAAAGCGTTAATCATTTTATCGATAATGCTGGCTCTGTTCGCGGCAGTGTCATGCAAGTCAGAATCGGAAACAGCAACACTCCGTATCGAGATGAACTCTTCACGAAGGACTGTGGCACCGGATGACAAAGCTTTGGAAATCTACGGCTATAAGGTCATTACGGTATCTCCCGACGGGAGTGAATCCGACCCGTATTACACATACTACTCCTACATCAACCTTGACGGGCTCAATGTCGGAAAGTGGAAAATCAAGGTTTACGGGTTCAATTCAGACAGGGAGGACCTGGCATATGGAGAAGGAGAAATCAGCCTCATTGCAGGAAAGAACACACTCTCAATCTCACTCGACACTCTCGTCGGGGAGGGAGACTTATCGATAACCCTGGACTGGAGTGAGACTTCCCTTAGTGATATCAAGACTGTGAAGACTGTGTTTAAATCACAGGACGGCAATGAGATAGCACTCTATCCGACAACGCCGCAGAATTCGAAGAGCACAATCTCGGCATTAGGTCTTCCGGCGGGCTCGTATACCCTGCAGATAAGTCTCATCAACAGCAGCGGTGTCAAATGCCACGGGATGGCAGAAGCCATTAGAATTACAAACGGCGAAGTGACAAGAGAAACGCTGAAGTTCTACAGCTCAACGGAAACATCAGACTCGGGAAGTGCAACGATAACCATTTCAGATAAGACCTCCGTTCCTGTTGAAGCGAAGATTGTCGGAGTGGAATCGCTTATCGAGGCAAATAAAAGCTTCACGGTAGCAATCTCGATTCCCCAGGACTCGAAGATAACGGAAAAGCAGATCAGTACTACCTGGTATCTTGACGGGGTTGAAGTCGGAAAAGGTACCGAATATACCTTCACGGGAGGAGTAACGGAAGGCATGCACACGCTGACTGTAATGACAAGTACGGGAGAAGCGGGATCAATCGGGTCGCAGTCAGTTAATTTTCAGGCGGCACTATCGACCAACGTAGGAGACCCTTATCAGAAGATAACACTCAAGAATGGGGATAAATTCATTCTCGGAGAAAACACTGTCATGCATTTCCTCCCCAACGGCTATCTTCTTATTGCTTCAAACCAATATGCAAGGATGCAGCTTGTGAAAGTTACGCAGACAACAGCTGAAGTTGTAGCCGAGTACACATATGATGAACTTGAAATCGGGTCATATACGGTTGCTGATTTTGCAACAGGCGGAGGCTCATCCGACCCGCATTATTCGGTTATCGTGGTATGCAACAGCACTTCTTCCTGCAAGGCCGTGAATCTGATTGTCACTACAACCCAGATTTCATACAGTGACGAAGTGACGGATTTTGACAGCGACGGTGGCGCAAACAAGGCATGCCGTTTCGTCAATATCATCAAGGGCAGCAACGTTCTTGTGGCGACAATAGAGAATACGGGAAAGACAAGAATGGGTTATGTCATCTTCAATGTCAGGCCTGAAGTAGGGAAGATGGTTAATCGGGAAGAATATATCTACAAGCCCGATGTCGAATTCGGCTACTCGGGCTTCAAGGCAATATCTTCTCTACCCTCTTCCGGATATTACATAGCAATTTCCGGACAGCGGGGAAAGGTGTCCCATTGCAGCTACCGTTCAAGCATGAACTGTGCAGATTTTTCCGAGTATCATCTATGGGTGAGCTGGGATGATTATATGAAATATTATGATAAGGGTGAGACCAAGGATGAGTACAGGGCGGCATACGCATGCGGCTTCTTGTCGGACGACGGTCAATACGCTTTCGTACTCTCGAGTGAGGGCATCTACTACTATAAGATGGCGGAAGAAATCTATGATGAATATGAACAGTATAATTTTGAAAGTCTGGACGGCAGGAAAATCGGAAATCTGAAAATGTGCGAGGACGTACGTTTCGGCTACATGATCGATAACACCGCAAGGAAGCTCATAACAATTACGCCTGTTTTGAAGAACGGCTACTATTATCTCAATGAAGGTACTTCAATCGACATTGACAGCACGGCAACTTCACTCGACATATCTCCGGACGGGAAATATCTCATAGTGTACAACGCATCAAGCTGCAACAATGCCACTTTGATAAAGGCCAGCCGTTAATCAGGCTCTCCTGGATAATAACGGAGGTTTATAGCAATGCCGGGGAAACCCGGCATTATTCAAACATATTATGTATATAACCTTAAAATATAATAAATTAGCCCTGAGGAACGCTCCTCATGTATGAGAAAAGGTATTGCTGGCAGAGTGCCTCGTACGGAGAGAAATGAGAAAGAGGAACTCCTTTGTAGTACCTATCAAGGCACTTTCTCATCCATGTATCTATAGGAAAGCCCTCCCTTCTCCCATAGCCGAAGATAAGGATGCAGGAGGCAACCTTCGGCCCTATTCCCTTTATATCTTCAAGCCTTGCCATCGCACTATCGAAATCGAGAGTCTTTACGTCCTCGAAGACTTTCCTATGCGCTATTGCATCAATTATGAATGGAGCGCGGAACCCTACTCCGAGCGCTCTCAATTCCTCCTCAGTCGCTGCACTCATCTCATCGGGAGTCGGGAATGTATAATAACCATCCTCTACTTCTCTTCCGTACTTCATGGAAATTGCATTATAGAGTTTTGTTATGCGCTTTATATTATTGTTCTGCGAGAGAATGAAAGATATTGCAGTTGTCCATTCGTCCTGTTTGAGAATACGCAGATCCCCGACGGTATCTACCGCCATCCTCAAAACTTCGTCCTTTTTTCTTATCTCACGCCTTGCCTTATCGTAGTCGTAGTCGAGGTCGAAGTAGGTATGGAGAAAAGGATCGGAAGAAGCATCATCCACGCTTTTAATCCTGTAGACTTTTCCGTTGAGAACAGAGGCAAAGACACCACCATCCTCTTCTCTCCATGAGAATGTCTGGCCGCCGAATAGTATCTCTCTGATGTTTTCAATCATGGCTCAATAATAACGGCATCTGAGGGTTATGGCAAAGTGGTCGGAGTATCCCGCCTGTGTCGATTTATCATATTTCACGGGAAGACCCGACGTCGTCTTGGCCTCGGCGGGAGAGACTATATTGAAGTCAAGATACTCAAGCCCGTCCCCGTCGAAGAAGGGAGACGATAGAAGTGCATTATCATACGTGTACCATTCACCGCTGTAGTAATAAGAGCCCTTCCCGGGAGAAGAGCCGTAATCAAGATAAGGGGAGAAAAGAATGCCGTCCGTGGCCCTGGAGCCGTCACCGGTGAGAGGAAGAATATAGTCACCTTTCCTTGCGTCTCCTATTTCATCCCCGCTTATGCAATCGGTATTGAAGTCTCCTATCACAATGATGTTCTCCCCCTCTCTTTTCTCGATGAGTGTCGATATAAGGTAAAGCTCCTCCCTCCTCTCTTCCTCCTCCCCGATCTGGCTTCTGAGGTGCACGGCAAATAGTGTGACAATCTCCCCGTTGAAGGAGAATGCAATCTCCGCAATAGGACGGGATGTGGGTGTCGAGTGGAATGAAAAATAGGACAGCTTGAATTTCGAAATAAAGCCGACGGAAAGAGCACCGTCCTCCTTCTGCGCAAGTCCATAGTAACAGAACCCCACACTCTTGAGTCCACCTTCAAGAATGTCATAAAGGACATCGTCAGACTCAATCTCCTCGAGAATTATTATGTCACTGTCCTTCATGTGGGTTGCCATATAAAGGGCAGTTGCTTCGACCCTCTTATTGTACTTTTCTCTTGTGTAGCCGCCCGATGATGTGAAGTCACTGAACTCCGTTGAGCTATCAACCCCGTCGAAAAAGCAATAGGCATTCCAGCTTGTTATCGTCAAAAGCGATGTATCTTCCTCCGGAGAGCATGATACAAAAAGGATAAGCAATAAGATTAAAAAGATACTCATACATATAAAGCGCTTTTTTCGCTGATTTTGTCAAAGAAAATGATAAATCAGCTTTGTCAGCATAACTTACTAATAAAGAAGTATATCTGAGACAACAAATTAATGATTACGGATGTTTTTCGTCAAATAAGGAGATAAACCCTTTGTCAGTCGCACTGACAAAGCTCCCCGCTTACAGCGCCCATTAAAAACAGCAGGCATAAGTTTTTTGATTGTCGGAACTCCGCAAAAAGAATAGAGAAACCGGCGAATGAGTTATCGAGTTGTGAGTATCATGTATATGATGAAAAAGTCGGTAATTTATCTAACAAAACCATTTTTCTTTGGTATATACTAGCATCTAAGGAGATAAAACCATGAAAGAAAAAGAAAAGAAAGCTGTTGAAGCAGAAATCGATAAGAAGGCATGTTGCGAAGTATCAGATAACGAAGTTGAAGGCGTCACAGGTGGAGCGATAAAAATGTCAATTTGTGACGATGATAAGTTGTCTATCGGTTCATCAAAGCTCTCTATGGCTGATAACGATAAATTATCTATGTGCTCATCAGGCAGGAAAAAATCTACTCTCAGCGAGAAGTTATCTTTGAACTAATCAATACTGAGCATCGTCTGGTAATCAATAGTAAAAAATCCCCCTGTCAGAATAACGCAGGGGGGGCTTTTTATCACACTATACTCAGATTTCTGATTTTTTTCTGATTATCCTGCCGACAAGACCGTATTCTTTAGCCTCGAGAGCAGTAAGCCAATGGTCGCGCTCGGTATCGAGGGAAACTTCCTCGGCACTCTTACCGACGGCCTTGGCAATGACAAGGTCAAGTTTCTTCCTCAAAGCCTCGATTTTCCCGGCATATATATCCAGATCGATTGCCGTCCCCTTCAACTGTGAAAGTGGCTGATGGATGAGGTATGTTGAGTTCTCAAAGGCAAGGCGATGCTCTTTATCGACAGCAAGGAAAATCAATGCGGCTGCAGATGCAACAAGGCCCATACCGACAAGTGTTACGGGTGATGAGACATATCTGATTGTATCGTAGATGGCAAAACCGCTGTCCACATCTCCGCCGGGCGAGTTGATATACACAGTAATGGGGTCGTTGCTCTCACTGTCGAGGATCAACATACGGACAGCAAAGTCATTTGCAGTATCTTTGTTTATCTCACCGCTGAGCATGACTGAGCGGGTTTTCATAAGTTTATCCAATAAAGTCGGATCTATATTCTGTTTCTTTTCTTCCATATGAGAATAATAACTGAAAAAACCCTCTTTGGGAAATGAGTGTAGAATTTTTCTTGTTTCTTAAAGATAATTAAAGCATGAAAAGTGCAACAGTATCTGTAATAGGAAGGCCCAGCAGCGGCAAATCGACCCTCGTAAACACAATATGCGAGATGAAGGTGTCAATCACAAGTCCCACTCCCCAGACTACAAGAAATAAAATCAGGGGAATATATACAGACCAGAGGGGACAGCTTGTCTTTACAGATACTCCCGGCTATCACATTAGTGATAAAACCATCAATAAGAGGATGCAGGAAATTACCATTTCCTCTCTCAAGGACAGTGACCTCATACTCTACGTTCTTGACGGAAAGAGAAGTGCAAAGGAAGAGGAAGAGGTTATTGCAGCTATGATAAAGGCCTCAAAGGTGAAAACCGTCGCCGTAATCAACAAGAAAGACATCCTTACAAAGGAAAATATCGAGGACGCCGAGTTCTTTTTAAAGGAAAATCTTCCTTCTGTCGAGACTTATGTTGCCTCCGCACTCAATGATGACGGTATTGATGAAATCCTGATTTCTCTCTTCCGCCTTGCACCAGAGGGCGAGCTGATGTATGACGAAAGCCAATACACCGACCAGGACCTGGAGTTCAGAATAAGCGAGATAATCAGGGAAAAGACGATATCGAACCTAACGGATGAACTCCCGCACGTAATCTATGTTGAAGTCTCCGACCTCGAGTATGACAAAGAGAAGAATGAAGTCTGGATAAGGGCATTCATATCTGTCGAAAGGAACGGCCAGAAAGGCTTCATAGTAGGGAAAGGCGGGAGCAACATCAAGAGAATCGGAACTGAGGCAAGAAAGGAAATAAAAGTAATCTTCCCATCATCCACCGTACGCCTTGATTTACAGGTGAAAACAGCCGAGAAATGGAGGCAGAATCCGATAATCCTGGATAAGGTCTTCAAAAACAACTAACAGGATTTATGCCATTGTTCTCAGTGCAGGATGGTTTCTTGAGTCGATTGGGTAATATTATACGATTTTATTATTCTTATTAAGGAATATTAAATACTAAGTTTATATCGTAATTATCCATAAAAAAATACCCTCGGAACTTCCGGGGGTAGTTGATTTTATTTTGTATTAGTAGCGCTTCAGGATAGGAAGGATAGTCTCGCTTCCACATGCCTTAACAAAGCCTGCAAGCTTCGGACCTTTCTCCTTTGCAATTAATACTGTGTAGATAACTCTGAAGAAATCTGCATTCTCGAGTCCGTTATCCTGGGCAGCTTTATATATGTAGTTGGAGAAATCCTTCTCACTGAGAGTGTCGAGGTATTCTTCAACGTAGCCGGCAAAATCCTTGATTGCCTTTCTCTCGTTTGCGCTTGCTTCATATAACGGATCGTTTTCACTCTGAAGGGAAAACTTGAACTCTTCAGGAGCATAATCCCTCAGCCAGTTCTTAGCGCATTCAATTCTTACCTTCAGCCTCTCCTTCTGACTTTCAGTTGCATCACTCAGGCGCGAGAGAACCTTTTCGCTGTCCCCGGAGTAAATCTGGATGTAGTTGCAGAGATGACGGAACGGAATCTGGTAGCCGGGCTCTGTCGGGATATCCTTATCGCTTACCTGACTGAGCTCATAGATTCTCTTCTCCTTCTCCTTTCTCTGCTCCTTTACAGGTAAGAGGCCGAAGTATATACGCTCGCAGTTGTCATAGTCCTCGTAGATTTTCAATACATCGAGGTCGAACGAAATAGCGAACTCGCTCTGGGGCTTTGTTCCAACAAAGAGGAAACGGACAATCTCGGGAGGGTAAATTGCAAGAACATCATAGAGGTCTGCAACTTCTCCGCCTGACGATGAAATTTTTCCTCCCATACCCTTTAGGCGCACAAAGTCATAGCGCATCGATACTGGAGCTGTTCCTCCGAAGACCTTAACGACATTCTTTGCTGTGTCATAGCTGCCGCCTTCTGTAAGGTGATCCTTTCCGCCCGGCTCGAAGTCAACGCCTTCCTTGACCCAGCGCATCGGCCAGTCAACACGCCACGGGAGCTTTGTATTGGGTGTTGTCCTTATATCTATTGTCTCGGTTTTATCGAGTTCATCGTCATGATATGTCAAGCCGTACTCACCGTCCCATCCTGTGACTGTTGTGTTGTCCCTGTCAGTGAATGAAGAGAAAACGGAAACCGGCCACCAGTTTTCAGGGAGGGGTTCGGTCCTGTACTCGTTGAGTGCTGCTCTTATTTCATCACGATGCTCGAGAGCAACCTTTATATCTTCAGCATATTTATTTGTTCTGTACCTTTCAGCCTGATACAAAAACTCCGGGAAGACTCCCACTGTCGGCAGAATCTTCTCGACATCGACTTCATTACCCCTTGCATAGTTCTCAGCACGGTGCTTTGTGTCGGGAACAAGGGTAATCGGCTTACGTAGGTATGTAGCAAGAAGTTCAGGCTCAGGCATATTCTTAGGAACTTTTCTGAAAACATCATAGTCATCCCAGGAATAAATGAATCTCACCTTCTTTCCTCTTTCCCTGAGACAGCGTACAACAAGTTCAACTGTTATGATTTCCCTGAAGTTTCCAATGTGTACTGTGCCCGAGGGTGTAATGCCGCTCGCGCATGTGTAGCTCTCTTTGTCGCCCTTCTCTCTGATAATCTTATCGGCCATTATATCTGCCCAATGGGTAGACTGATTTAAATTTTCACTCATAAGTCGATTATGACAAAGAGCACTTCTTTATTCAACAGCGTCCCCGCCCTCGGGATGGTAAGAGAAGGCAAGCACTGTAATATCATCAAACTGCGCAGCGTCCTTAACAAAGCCGTCAACATCCGCTTTTATACTGTTCACGAGTTTCTCCGGCTTAAGGGAGATATTCCTGTTGAGCGCATCTTTGAGTCTCTCTTCTCCATAGAGCTCGTTCTTACTATCCGTTGCCTCTGTCACTCCATCGGTATAGAGGAAAAGCGTGTCGCCGCTCTCAAGCGTAATGGTAAAAGGCCTATACCTGCTCCCCTCTAAGCCGGCAAGCACAAAGCCGCTTCTTGTCTTAAGATATTCAAAGCCTTTTCCGCCGTGAGCAAGTAGAGGAGGATTATGACCGGCGTTGACACAAGTGAGGGTGCCGGAGGAAATTTCCACAATTCCCATCCATGCCGTAACGAAGAGTCCCTCATCATTGGACTGTGAAAGGAGATTATTGACCTTCTCGAATACACCCTCGGGAGATAACCCGAGCTGCGCCCTGTCCTTGATAAGGGTTTTGGCAATAACCATGAAAAGCGCTGCAGGAACACCTTTACCCGAGACATCGGCAATCACGAGAGCCAGGTGGTCGTCGTCTACGAAGAAGAAATCATAGAAATCGCCTCCAACTTCCTTTGCCGGAGTCATCCTTGCGTAGATATCGAATTCCTTCCTCTCCGGGAATGCCGGGAAGACAGAGGGGAGTATCGAGGTCTGGATGTGTGTTGCAACTTCCAGTTCAGATACTATCTGCTGTTTCTCCTTCGTCTCCTTAACCTGCTCTATAAGAAGGGAACGTGTACGTGTTGCGAGGGTCGAACAGACAACGGTGAGGCCGAAGAGAATCATCGAGCGCGGAATTATATAGAAGATGACAACACGTCTGATTGTCTCTTTTGTCACAACGCGCTCACCTGACGATGAGAGGGCCTTAAGGAGGTTGCTGTCCCATTCTCCATAGTAGGTTCCGATTATCAGAGAAACCGCCATACAGACTATCGAAAAGCAGAGTAAAAGGTATGAGAACTTCTTTTCATAATAGTGGCAGCTGAGAGCAATCGGAATTGCCCAGGCGAGAATAGCATGACTCGGAAGTGCAGACGAGAGGAATGTTATACCCAGAATACAGCAGAGCATTATGTAAAACTTCAAACTCGGAGAATATTCCAGAACTTTCAATAATAGGCTCGGAAGCACAAAGAGTATAATGCCGCTCGCCCCCGCCACAGCCATGATTTTTGCCGGCACTATGAATACCCCGAGAATATTCAAGAACCAGATTAATGCAACAACAAAAGCAAGCACCAGCATACAGCGAGCCGAATAGTAGTTTGCTTCCTTCTCGTTCTTTCTGAATGCCTCGGTGTAATCAAAACTGTCCATATTCTCTCCTATCTTCTTTTCTTCTTTATACCGGCTTTCAAAACACCTTCCAAAGGAAGCCTGAGTTTCTCGCTGAAGTCTTTGATGTCATCGGGGGTTATGATTGTCTTGAGAAGCATATTCATTATCGTATTGCGCATCATTGAACGCGATACACCCACAAAAACACCCTCACTCAAACTGTCATTATCTATCCTCTTCTTCAGATGCCAGAACTTATCAGAAGCGGTAGACGGGCCGTTTAAAATCTCGATGTACTCTTCATTGAGTTTCTTGATGTACCTATCCTGCCAAAACTGGAAGAAGCTTCCGATACAGATGCCAGTCGTCATCGTTTACATAATTCATTGTTTCCCGCCTCCCATTTATGATACTTTACACACTCCATATATAGCAAGGCAATTAAAAGTTCTTATCCTTGCCTTTTGGTTGCCTTGATTTTATACTTTTCCTGTGAAAAGAATATTTCTTTTATTTATTATATTAACTGCTGCTCTCTCTATTGTCTCTGCAGATAGAGCCTTCTGGTCTGGAATAGACAGCGGCCTTGTTGCACATTCAGATAAATACGTGTCCTCCTCAACCCTCCTCATAACATACGGCGATAAATCGACTAAAGTAAAGGTTACAGCCCCCGTTTCACCCACCCTTTACGGGCGCGAACTGGGGCTGAGCAGAACAGCGCTGGAAGCTCTCGGAATATGGGGAATGGGCGACACAGATGTAAAGGTCGACCTTGTTAAGGGGGAGTTGGTACAAAGTGATGAGAAAGACGAAAGCGGGAGTGGATGGTATTCAATTACACTTCTTCCGATAATCAAGGGTTACGCCCTCGAGAAATACGAAATATTGACGAAGAACGGCTTCAAGCCGAGGACAGAAGTAGTGGACTCACGCTATGTATTCACCATTCCCTATGTGGCTGAATATGAAAAGGATGACACACTCACTCTTTTGAGTAATCTCGGCTTCCTTGTCGATAAAACAGAGGAGACGGAGAACCCGTACCTATAGGAGGAAAATCATGCTGGTCGACATAATAACAGAAAGCTCATCAGTCTTTGAAAACGGAGAAGAGGCAGTCCTCAGAGGACACGAAAACAGAATCAGGCGGGCTGTGTTGAGTAACGGAAACCTGGTCTCCAATGTACGCTCCGAGACAAGAGGTGTCAGCGCCACAGTCAGAAAAAACGGCTCCTACGGCTTTGCCTCCTCCCCAGAGTATGAGAAGGAGGAAGTCGAGAAAGTCCTCAGAGAGGCAAGAAAGAATGCCTCCTTCCTTTCTCTTAACGCCCCTCAGAATAAGGGGGAGCTCCCCTTATACGGAAAAAAGCGCATAGAAACTGCACGGACAATCAACGATGCCCGGCAGAGCGAAATAATAGAAGCAATCAAGGAAGTCGATAACTACATAAGTCTCAAATACCCCGACCTGACGGCGCGGACTGTCGTCTACAAGGAAGATAGTCAGGAAAAAATTATCCTATCAAACACAATGAGCAGCGGCCGTTCGATTAACCCCAGGGTCTTTATTTTAGTGTCCCTCAATACCGTTACAAAGGACGGAGTGCCCGTAGAGCTCGGAGATGTATACGGCGGAAGAGGAAGCTTCAGTAATTACTTCACCTCTGTAAGATGGCTCTTTCCTGAAATTGACAAACTCTACCTCCGCCTTATGGAGAAAAAGGAAGGTGTTTATGCAGAAGCAGGAATGAAGACGGTAATACTTGGAGGAATGCTATCGGGAATGCTTGCACATGAGGCCGTCGGACATACAGTCGAAGCAGACCTTGTGATGGGAGGAAGTGTTGCCGGTCCTAATCTTGGAAAACAAGTTGCATCTCCCCTTGTCAATCTTGTCGACTTTGCACACACAGCCCTGGGCAAGACCGCCCCGCTTCCCATCCTCATCGATGACGAAGGCGTTCCGGCAGAGGATGCAGTACTTATTAAGGACGGCATACTTACCGGCTATATGCACAGCCGTGAGAGTGCACTCCACTACGGCGTAAAGCCACAGGGGAATGCAAGAGCATGGTCATACAGTGACGAGCCGATAATCAGAATGCGCAATACCCTCGTTCTTCCGGGCACCGATAAACTTGAGGACATGATAAGTGCAACGGACGACGGATACTACCTCATAGATACGAACAACGGACAGGCAGATCTCTCGGGAGAGTTCATGTTCGGAGTCACGATGGGCTATGAAATAAAGAGAGGAAAGCTCGGAAAGGCAATCCTCGACACAACCGTATCGGGTATCGCATTCGATATGCTGAAATCTGTCGATATGGTATCTGACTCGGTCATGTGGACCTCAAGTGGAATGTGTGGCAAGAAACAGCCCATTCCCGTCGGCATGGGAGGCCCCCAGCTGAGATGCCGCATCATGATAGGAGGTAGATAACAAAAATGAAAAATTCCAGAGATACATCACATAGAATAGAGGAAAAGCTCAAAGAAAAAAGTGTTGAAAAATACGCCTACACAGTCACGATGAGCCGTATGGAGGAGTTTACGGCAAAGAACAGCGCATTCTCACTTTTGCGTACGACATTCAATTCTTCTCTTTCCCTCTCTGTATTCATAGATGGGAGAAAAGGGACGAAAGTATCATCAGGGCTCTCGGACGAGGAGATTTCCCGGTCTATTGACGATGCGCTTTCAGCTTCCGCCTCCGCCGAAAGTGATTCCGCCTACGACATAGCGCCCTCGCTCGGAACAATTGAAAACCCCAAAGAGGACGATGAGGACAACACACTCTTCTTCAGTCGCATAAACGAACTCCTCGAGGACATAAAGGTAAACTACCCGTCACTTCTTGTTATGGATACTGTCGGCCAGCATATGCACTATGACACCGTCTACCACAACTCGAACGGCACCGATTACCACACAACGGGCGGCTTCTATGAAGTTTATATCGGCTTCTCGTCCCACGAGGGCGATAAAACAAGCGGGATGAACTACTCGGGATTTACAACTTCTTCTCTCGATAAGCCGTTTATCGAAATGGGAAGTATTGCCGATGATTTAAAATCGCAGACAAAGAGTCTTGAGACAGTGTCGTGTGGTGGTAAATTCACAGGTACTCTCATCTTCAAACCTTCATGTCTTTCATCATTTCTTTATTTCCTCTCAGAGGAGATTTCGGATTTACCGATTATGCAGAAGATAAGCCCGTGGAAGGACAAGATTGGAGAAAAGGTTGCCGACGAGAGGATAACACTCACTCTCGAATCCTCCAACCCTGACATCGTAAACGGCGAATACATAACCGACGACGGCTTCAAAACAGAGGATGTCACAATCATTGAAAAGGGAGAGCTCAAATCATTCCTTCTCTCGCTCTATGCGGCAAACAAAACAGGATATGATGTGACAAAGAACTCAAGCAGCGACGTCGTAATGAACGCTGGTGACATGTCTCTTGATGAGATGATAAAGAACACAAAGCGTGGTCTTATCGTCGGTGGTTTCTCCGGCGGACAACCGTCCGTCAGCGGTGATTTCTCCGGAGTTGCCAAGAACAGCTTCTACATCGAAGACGGCAAGATAAAAGGCGCAGTCAACGAAACCATGATTAACGGCAATCTCTTCGAAATGCTCAAGAATGTGGAGGGCATATCGAAAGAAAGGGTTAAGGACGGCTCGAGTGTACTACCCTATCTTGCGCTCGGAGGAATCGTTATTTCCGGCAAATGAGAAGAGGCCCACGGGCCTCTCTTTAAAAGTCAAGGAAGAATGTGAAGTTCGTTGTAACACGCCCGGGCTGTGTATATTTTTCCTTGTCGACAAGAAGAACGTTGACTTCCCAGCCGAGGTCTATGAAGTCGAAGAAACAGACTTCAAACTGTGCACCGACGGAAGCAAGGAAATTCTTCTCTTCACGCTCTGTATTGAAGACTTTACCCCAGCCGTAGCCACAGTCGATGAAGAGATTAACCCTCGGCGCTATACTGTCAACTCCGACTCCCGGACCCGCAAGGCGGATATCAAAATTGTTGACAACGCTGTACTCCGTTCCATATGTATATGTATTGAAGCCTCTGACCTTACGTCCCAGTGATACCGGCCCCTGTACGAATGACGGTACGGCACTTCCAGATGTGTATGATGCATTCACCCTGTCGATGAGAGTCACGCTGAAATATGATTGGCCGCTGT
Organism: Eggerthellaceae bacterium; assembly: GCA_963646155.1. Taxonomy (GTDB): domain Bacteria; phylum Spirochaetota; class Spirochaetia; order Sphaerochaetales; family Sphaerochaetaceae; genus Ornithospirochaeta. Next base: position 47,404 of record CAVIUT010000004.1, read on the forward strand.
CATTTGTAAAGTTCTTGACTGTCACGGCACCGACGGTATTCATGACAATTGAATAGTAGTCCCCGTGTCCCGACATAAAGTTGTTAAGCGATTCCGGGCCATACTTGATGTCGAGTCGCGACCATACTCCGTCATTTGTGTGGATGGTGTCTTCCATCATGTCAAACTTTAGGCTGAGGCCGAACTCAAGTCCGAGATAATCTTTTCTGCCGTTGAGTTCAGGATATACAGAGCCTGAATAATCCTCAGGGATAATACCATCAAGGTTGCCGTGGATATTGAAGAAAGCGAATTTAGACGAGGAGTAGTATCTTTCGTAGCGTGAGGAGAAACTTGCTGTCAGTGTAAATAAATCCTTACCTTCCACCGGGCTCTGCATAAAGCCCTGGATAAAACGCAGGGAAAGTTCATTCTGCCATACGTTAAATCTAAGCGCGCTGCTTTTGTCCCAGGCGGAGGAAGAATAGTTGTTCTCCCCGCTCTTCATATCGAGCCACATAAGGCGCTGGGAATATCCCTCACCAACCAAAAGGCGTATATCTGTTGTGTTGCCGTCGATAAGCTGTGGCAGTTTGTAGCCCGCACCTACAAGTACATATGTCGGAATGAAGCCCCCGAGGAAGTCAGGGTGCTGGCCGATATCGGCAAGAACGAAGTGCAGGTTGGACGCAAAAAGCGAACAAGAGAGTAAAAGGACAAGAAGAATGACAATCAGTTTTTTCATATTTTTCCTCACCACAAAGTTTAAGTCATTTCTTTTTACTTTCACAAGGTTGCTGATAATGAAAAATTAGGGAAAGAGCTAGTTGAAACGAGTCTTTATTTGTGCTAGATTACTCTAGCTATCCCCCTTTAGCTCAGTGGTTAGAGCAGAAGACTCATAATCTTTTGGTCGATGGTTCAAGTCCACCAGGGGGGACTTTTTTTATGCCCTTTCCTTTGAAAACGGGAACACAAATCAAATAACTAAAGAAAACCTCACAGCCAGCATCAATTGCCATCTTCCGCCAAAACAATCAGTTTTTGCAGAATAAACCAAGACATAAAGACATCATTACCTCTTTCTGTACTTGATTTCTCTGTCCTCTATAAAACTCTCAATCCTTCCTTTTCCTCTCAGAAATTCCACCGAGTTCTTAAGCTTCCGGCTTATTCCCTTGTACCCCATATCGTGTGCAAGCCCGGTCAGCGTCATCGTTCTCTCCAAAGATGAGAGGATCTTTTCATAATACAAAGTGTCCTTCGTTGATTTTGGCAGAGATATGAAATATGGATGTATAGGAATAACTACGCTGATAAAGTCGCGATTATCATTTGACACGAACTCAAGCTTACCAGATCCGTTTCTTTCAAGCGCTGCAATTGCATTCGGAAAGCCGGTATTCCGTCCCTCTGTCAGATGAAGCTCCTTCAAGAAGTCCCCTATCCTTCTATTACGGTATACTCTACCCCTTATGTTGTAATTCCTCACTGCCTCATCCGAGATGCTTCTGTCAAAACCAGGAGTTGATGTAATCTCAATTAACTCTCTTTCTATGAAGTAAGACAGAGTACCACTTCCATAGGATAGCTTGCTCCCGCATGGTG
>CAVIUT010000005.1:0-46844 GCA_963646155.1 Eggerthellaceae bacterium
GTGTCTTCAATATCAAATAAGTTAAAGCTCATACTTTACCTCAAAATAATTTACCAAAGAATCCCTTGACCCTGGAAGAGAAGCTCTTCTTCTCCCTGAGTGAGGAAACATCACCCGTATCCCTGTAGCGCCTTGCTTCACTCTTGAAAAGCCCGAGCACAGTTGCATATTTGGGATCTATATACGTCCTGTCGAGTCCGCTTATCGCCTCGGGGAAACCTATTCGTGTCGGAAGACGGAATATCTCGGCACTGAGCTCCGTAACTCCGCTCATCAAGGCGCCTCCTCCGACAAGAACTATACCCGAACCGAATGTACCGTTTACATTGTTCTGCTGTAAGTCATCCTGAATCATCAGAAATATCTCGGCCATCCTTGCCTCTATTACCTTTGCAAACTCCTTCTTGGGCATCCTTATTGACGGCTTCCCCCCGAGAGACGGAGTAAGCACCATCTCGTCTGCACTGACTCCCGGGCTGTAGCACGATCCGTCTGTAATCTTCAAGGATTCGCTTGCTGCCCGCGGAAGCTGAAAGAGATATGAGATATCACCGGTGATAAGGTCGCTTCCTCTGTTGATTCCACCAACATGTACCGGAGCGCCTCCCGAATAAGCAATGTAATTTGTAGTTCCCGCCCCGATGTCGATGACTATCGCCCCCATATCCTTCTCTTCTGCACTGAGCACAACCTCAGCATCTGCAAGGGTCTGGAAGACAATCTTCTGCACCTCAAGTCCCGACTTCTGGACACACTTCTTCTGGTTCTGGATTATTGGAGAAGAGCCGAGTACAAGAAGAATCTTCGTGTCGAGTCTGTGGCCCAGCATATCGACAGGGTCCTTTATTCCGGAGCGGTTATCCACATAGAAATCCTGAACAAGGGAATGAAGTATCTCCATATTCTGCGGAAGCTGTATATTCCTCGCAACATCTATCGAGCGCTTAATGTCGTCCTTTGTTATCTCCTGGTCCTTCGAGTTGATTCCCACGACACCGTTGGATTTTATTCCCTTGATCTGGTCGCCTCCAAGTCCTATGATAACGGACCTGATTTCCTCTCCAGCCTGAACTTCGGCATCGGAGATGACCTGAGAAAGGACCTTCATCGTCTGCTCTATATTTACAATGGACCCGTTCTTGACACCCAAGCTCGGACGGTCCGTGACACTCTCGATAACAAACTGCCCGTCCCTGCTGACGGAACCCACGGCAACGCGGGTCGAACTTGTACCAATGTCCAAACTTACTATTGTTTTATCTGCACCCAAATCGTCACCTCATCTTAATAAGCAGGTTCTGCGAAATTCGATATTCATTGAATTTGACATCAACCCTGTCCTTTGACTCTTTATACTCCTTTTCTATAATTGCCAGGGCCTCCCCTATCCTCGATGCATCCTGTATGTCTTCAACGACAAGAACGGCATTAAAGAGAGGAAGTTCCACAACTAAAGATGCGGAAAATACACTAGAATTATTATTGTCATATTCTGCCTTTGTTATCAAGCCGAATTGAGATTTTAACTCCTTTAAAGTAGTAAGCATCTTCTTCTCGTCGGTACCGAAATCGGAGGAAATGAACTCGTCAAGAAGAGAGTGCTCGACATAGAGGAATGTATAGTCCTCAGCTAAAACATTGACATCTTTTTTATCGAGCGGCGAAAGCACATCAGAGTAGAAGTAATAGTTCTCACCGTCACTTATGACAACCCCGTCCTCTACAATTTCACCGTCAACCAGGATAGTCTGTCCTTTTTTCGTCAGCGTGCAGCTCGATATATAAGGAAGAGACTCTATCTCCTTTTTTACACCGCTCGAAATAAAACTGAATCTGCTTCTCCCCAGGGTTTTAAGAACTGCGCTCTCAACACTGTATGTTTTGACAATACCGTCGTATGAAGCCTCAGCGAGCTCACTGGAGCCCATCAGCGTCAGGGAAAACAAAACAAGCGCCATAACGGCAATGAAAACAGCCATCAAGGCAATTGACGACTTTACTCTCATTCTTTTTCCCGTCCTATACGGAATATGAACTTATAGAGCAGTACCATGGTAACGACAGCCAAAGCCTGACAAATCGGATTAAAGCTGAAGAGAAGAAGCGGAACACCATAGAAAGGAGAGAGGCCGGAAACATATAGCATGTTTATAATCATTGAAAAGGTAAGAAGTACAGCTGAGCCGAGTGTGAATGAAGAAATGAACTTCTCCCCTCTTATATATGCCCTGTTGGATGTTCTTATTCCTACTATGAGAATTAAGATTGCCGGGATTATGATAAGAAAACTTCCGACTATTCCGCACTCCTCGACAAGGGAGGAATAGATATAGATTCCGCTTATGTCGCTGATGATACCGAGCTTATAGAGCCCGTTACCCAGTCCCACTCCGATAAAGCCTCCCTCTCTAATTGCATACTGCGCTTCAAAAAGGTCCCTGTTATAGTAAACATCCGAGCTTACGGGTAAAATGGATTTACTGAACTCAGAAAGAATGGAGGGAAACAGAACTGTTTCAACAACTAAAATCACTATAAGCGTGAGAACAAAGAAGGAAATGTAGCTCCAGCGTACACGCTGCGAATAGAGAACAGATATAATGATAAATGCTGAGAGAAGATACCACCCTAGTCCCGAAACAAGAGATTCGCTAATGAGCATGAATACAGTTATGGTTATTATTGCAATGAGCCACAATCCGTTCTTTTCTTTATTCTTTATGAATCCAACGGTATGGGATAGGAGAAACAAAAGAGTTATGTTGGCTAGTAGCCCTATCCCCTGGGTTATATATGCATTAGAAAGTAAGTTTGTAGTGAGCGAAAGAATCACGAGTGCCGTGTATACGGGGATAAAGAGGAAATACGTGCGCTTCAAAGCCCTCAGCGGAACAAATGATATAACAGCTCCGACTACAAGAGAGATAAGTGATACTACAGTTTGAACAAGAAAATAGTGATAAAACTTTTCGCCGCACTTTAGAGCCGTGTCATAAGAGGCGGAAAAGAGTGTCACAAAACCGAAGAGAAGGAGGATGAGAGCAAAACACAAGTAAGTAAAGGGCGAGAAGAACCCCTCATTCTCACCCTCAATCTCATTCTCACCGACAACTCTGTAGTCGTCATATGCTCCGATATCTTTCAGTGCTCTCTCTCTTTCGTACATGTCTCTCAGCCCCGTACTGAACTATATTATATTATACTCCGGCCACCTTCAATTCATTACCGTCGACAAATGCATTCTCGTCGAGGATATAAGCAACCAGGCTTTTCTCCTCTTCTTCCAGCTTCTCAAGCCTTTCCTTTGCGATAAGGATGGAATATTGATTGCTTCTGGTAATTCCCTTCTGCCATAATGGTAACAGTATAACAAAAAAAGAGATGATAATGGATGCAATTATTATGATTTTTGCCCTGATATCCATTTTTGATCTGATGTTTTCTCTGTACTTCATAGTTAAATCTTCTCCACTATTCTAAGCTTACTTGATCTTGAAGGCGGGTTCTCGTCGCACTCCTTATCTGTCGGAACGATTGGCTTTTTCGTCAGGATTCTTATATCACCATATTTTTCGACCCTGTCCTTGAAAGTCCACTTTACAATTCTATCTTCCAGGGAATGGAAGGTTATTACTGCAACCCTCCCCCCTTTTTTCAAGACTCTGAGAGCATCGGTCAGGGCCGGCTCAATCCTGTCGAGCTCCTTATTAACCTCAATTCTCAATGCCTGAAAAGTCCTTGTCGCCGGATGTATGTGACCGTAACGGTATTCGCGCGGAACACACTGCCATATGATATCTGCCAGTTCCCTGCTGGTTTCTATCCTTTTTTCCTTTCTTTTCTCGACGATTGTTCTGGCGATACGCCTCGAGTAGCGCTCCTCGCCGTACTTATAGATAGTGTCTGCAAGAGATGTCTCCGGGTATTCGTTGACAACTCTCTCCGCCGTAAGTGACTGTTGACAATCAAGCCTCATATCGAGTTCCTCATCCTTACGGAATGAAAAACCTCTTTCGCTTTCCTCGTAGTGGAATATAGATATACCGAGGTCGAAGAGAACGCCGTCTGTGCTCTCGCTCTCGCGCGATGAGAGATAGTCGTTGAACCATGTGTTGACAGGACGAAAGCGCTCTCCATACTCTTTCAACCTTTCAATCGCCTTCTGTTGTATCTCCCTGTCTCTGTCGAGTCCGATAACCGTGAGGAGAGGATAGTTATCGAGCATCATCTTACTGTGCCCGCCTTCGCCTGTAGTACAGTCGATGAGTACACTCTCCCTGTCCTTCGGGAGTGTAAGATACTCGAGTACTTCATCATGCATTACAGGGTAATGTAAAAATTCCATCACTTACCTTCCTCATATATCTTCTGTGCGAGATCTGAAATCGAGACATCCTCGCTCTTCTCTTCCTCTTCATATACAGCGCTGTTCCAGATTTCGACTGCATATCCCGTGCCGACAAGAAGTGCCTCACTCTTAGGAGTAAGGTTTACGCTTTCTCTTGTTCTGAGCGGAATACTGACTCTTCCGGCGGAGTCTATATCAACATACTGTGCCGGCGATATAAGACGCCTGACGAGCATTCGCTTTTCCTTGTCCATAAGTGCAAGCGGGGTTGAGAGGATCTGCTTGCAGAATTGGTTTTCGAAGTAGTCGGGAGTCATCAGCATCAGATGATTTGAATCCAGGCCCGGAAGAATCACCACCTGGTCGGAAGAGAGGGCAGTTCTCAGTCTTGCCGGCAAAGAAAGACGGCCTTTGTCGTCTATCTTTCCATCATACATTCCTGTGAGAAACTGCATCCCTGATCCTTCCTATCCGTATACTATGCTGACACTTTATCCCACTTCACCCCACTTTGCAACACTTTTATTATAAAATCATATAGTTCTGATAAGAAAACTATTACTTATAATGGTGAAACGGTAAGAAAAGGCCGAAAAAAAGAGCCCTGCTCTCACAAGGCCCGTAGGAAAAATCCTATTCTATTTCCATTCGTTCAGGCGCGCGTTGATTTTCTCCAATTCCCCTTCCATCTTCTCTTTATTGAGTGTGCTCTTTGCATAAGGAAGACGTGATGCGATGACAAGCTTTGCATACTCGAGTAAACAGAGCGCTTCACTTCTATCGGACATCTCGTCGAGCCGAGCCTGTACATAGAACGGTGCACCCTGCTCATTGAGACAGCCTTCATAATATCTGTTGACCTCCACATAATCCGAGCCCTTCTTCACTGCCTTGTTGTAGGACTTGAGCATTGACTGGAACTCCTTACTTCTCTTACTCTGGCTCCAGTCGCGTTCATATAACTGCTCTGCGAGTTCAAGGTAATTCGTGCCGTTGGTTCTGTTGGTGAAATCCATAGTTGCGAGGCACTTGCGCATGTAAGATATTGCCGTATTAGTACTGCCGAAGCTGATGGGAGCGCCGGGGAGTGACTTATAAAGAATTGAAAGCACATACCAGCTGTCTGTCTCGAGAGTAAAGGAAGAGAAATTCTCAAGGGCCTTAATTTCCAAATCCCTCATTCCCGCAGCCTTCGAAAGACTGTTGAGCGCACCTCTGACCTGCCCGCAGCGACCGACGGCGGAGCTCAGCCAATGATATGCATTGGGAGACTCCTCGAGCTCGAGGGATGCATAGGCATAGTAGAAAGCAGATGTTTTATCGTCATCACTGCACTTATCCTTTGCGCTGTAATCCCCGTAGGCTGCAAGTAGCTCTTCCTTACTCAATGTCCCTTTATCTTTCTCTTCATCTGTAAGAGTAAGCTTTGTTCTGCTGAGTCTCCAGAGTATCTGGGCCTTTTCGCTGTCGCTTGTGGCAGTCTTAAGTGATGCTGTCAGATACTCAAAATCCTTCTCGTAATCGTTTTCGCCGTAAAAGTAGTAGTCACTTGTCTCTGCACTGAAAGATGCAAATAGCGAGAGTGACATAAGAACAAGAAGTAATAGTACAAATATCTTCTTCATATAATCCTTCCTCATTAATGATGATGTCTTTTCCTCTATTCCTCAAGCAAAATCAAAAGAGACTTTTTCTCCTCTAGATAAAGAGACAACTTTCCGTTTTTGATTTCAGCTTTTCCCTCCCCGAGGAGAATGGATGCTTTTTCAAGTGACGGCATGATTCCGTCAAGTGATACTTTCCTCTTTCCACCCTTGTTTATTACGGCAGCATAGGTAAAGCCCTTCCCTATACGCTCTACAACAACTGCACTCTCGTCGAGAGGTCTTATTCTCACAGCAGAATAGAAAAACTCCTTATTGCTGTTTCTTATTTTCCCGAGTTTTCTGAAGTAAGAGAGCATATCTGAGTCCTCTCTCTCTTCTCTCCATTCAAACGGGTACCTGGCCCCTTCATTTGATGAAATTTTACCCTCGTTCTGTATCTCGTCACCGTAATATGTACTCGGCATGCCGGGAAGCATGTATTGAAGCATCACGACACCTTTATATATATCCCTGTCATATACTCTGCTGTTGTTATGCAGGCGCGGAGTGTCATGTGAGTCGAAAAGATTCATCTGGAAATACGCTGTCTGCCCCGGAACGCTCATTAAAGCTTCATTAAGTGCATCGGAGAGTTCATAACCGTTCCAGCTCTTGTCTACTCCCGGATTTCCTGCCTCTCCTTTTTCTGAAAGGAATCTATCCTTTTCACCCATCCAACTTCTTATCGGACGGCCGCAGCCGTAGTAATTCATCGTTCCGTCCCAGATATCACCATCGAGGTACGGGGCGCTGTCGTCCCAGTCCTCGCCGACAAGATAAAGGCCTTTTTTAAAACTCTTGAGCTCACGGTTTATATCCGCCCATAGCTCCATGCACATCTGGTCTGTTCCCGAGCGTGCAACTTCAGGCGCTACATCAAGTCTCCAGCCGTCTATGTTATAAGGCTCAGCAAGATACTTCTTCATAACGGAGTGCTCACCACGGTACATATACTCTCTGAGTTTCTCACTGTTATAATTGAGCTGTGGCAGTGTCTTAACATCCTGCCAGCATCTGACGGAGCCGTCAGAATTGAAGTAATAGAACCCCCTCTCTTCGCTCTCCGGGTCCTCTATGGCCTTCTTGAGCCATACTCCCTCAAGTCCCGTATGGTTTATCGAGATATCCAGAATAACCTTGATTGAGTGTTTGTGCATGGTGTTGACAAGGCTTATAAGAGCCTCGTCTCCACCGAGTTTCTCGTCGACGGAGAAAAAATCAACAGTGTCATAGCGGTGAACCGAGCGTGATGAGAATATCGGGTTAATATAAAGGGCATTAACACCGAGAGAAGAGAGGTAATCAACCTTCTCTTCTATTCCCTTTAAGTCCCCGTTATAAAAATCGCAGCATCTCGACTCATTCCAGCTCTTGGGAGTGTCTGTCCACTTCGGTGTTGTCACCACCCCGCCGTCGAACTCATACTCCCCTTTCTTCGCCCCCCTGGAGAGTCCGGACGAGAAGAATCTGTCAGGAAATATCTGATAGCATGTTGCTCTAGCAACCCAATCAGGAGCATTGAGCCCGGTTATAAGGGAAAACCTGTTTTTGATTGACGGGATAATACGGGTAATACCCTTCTTCGAGTAATAGTAGCTCGCCCCGTCAAGAAAGAAGACAAAGTAGTAGTGAAAATTTGTCTCATCGAGGGATGCAGGCACAACGGCTGAATACCTGACCATACCGTTATATTCTCCCCTTCTCTCCATTTTCTTATTGAAAACAAGGCCCGTTGCACTGTCGTACTTGAGTAAAACCTCATCGGGGAAAGAAGAAAAAACAATCGAGAGCTCCACATCCTCGCCCTTCTTCGGAAAGAGCGGCGAAACGAAATCCGATGAAAATGCTGAATAAACTTCAATCATAATAAAACCCCACGCCGAGTATATCAGAATGGGGTCGAAAACGATAGAAGGTAAGATTATTTCTTGATTAATTCGAAGAAATTTCTGTTTGTTTCTTCAGGGTCGTTTGTGCAGATTAAGTCAAGGACAAGACCTTTATCTCTGTAGTACTTAATTAACGGCTCGGTCTGCTCTTTATAAACATCAAGGCGGTGCTTGATTGCTTCGCTCTTATCATCATCGCGCTGGATAAGGTCCTCGCCTGTCTCATCATCCTTTCCCTCGACCTTCGGCGGGTTGAAGAGGATGTGGTAGGTGCGTCCCGTACTCTTACACATACGTCTTCCGCTGAGTCTCTTTATAATCTCCTCTTCACTGAGGACGAAGTTGATAACGCCGTCAAGATCAGTCATCCCGCTGAGGGCATCTGCCTGTGCAATTGTTCTCGGGAAACCATCGAGGATAAAACCCTTCTTAGCGTCATCTTCCTTGAGGCGGTTTCTCACCATCTCAATTGTGATTTCATCAGGAACAAGAGAACCGGACGCGAGAATCTCCTTGACGCGCTTACCAAGTTCTGTCTCTCCCTTGATATTGGCTCTGAATAGATCTCCAGTCGAAATATGAGGAACACCAAGATAATTCTTGGCTACTGCTGCTATTGTGCCCTTTCCTGCTCCGGGAGGGCCTAGAAAAACAAGATTCATAATTAACCTCTCTACTTCTATATTAACAAAAATGAGATATAAATTGAAAGATGGAAACAATGACTACTAAATTTCGCCTTTTTGTTTTATCCTTCTTTCAAGGAGATTATTCATGAGTAATAAAGTTATTCTGCATGCCCAGGATTTGGACGGTTTTCTTCTCGATGAAGATAAACAGAATATAGAAAAGGTAGGCGATTTATATAAACAAAGCTTAGACGCATGTTCAAAACTTGAAAAGAACTCAAGTGACGAAAAAGCAATAGAAGAGTTGACGGCATCAGCTGCCGAAATCGGGTCATTTTTAAAGAAAGTGTGCTCCCTCAACGACCGCATTCACGTCTATTCGTTTGAGACACCGCGCGAACAGCACGGCGAGGCAAGCAGAATTATTGCAAAGCTTCGTAATCCGGAAACAGGACACGAGGAATTTCTTTATTACATACAGAGAGCGTATGAACTCATGTTTGCACACTCGTTTGCAGATAGAAGTCTCAACAATAAGCGCAGCATGATTCAAAGAACTCCCGTCACACTGCCCTGCACCAACTATGCCGTGCATAAAATTCCGAATGTCGATGAACTTGCCCATTCATCTGTAATGTGCGTAATGCTGCGTGGAGCTCTTCTTCCGAGCATGATTATTAGCAAAGAGTTCCAGGACTACTCATCCGACGAGACGATAACACCGTTCGCACTCTTCAAAATCAAGAGAGACGAAAGCAAGAAGGAAAGCAACATGGACTATGTGCTCGACCTTGACAGGTCATTCTTCTCCCTCGACGATCTTTCGGGTAAAGACCTTATCTTTGCCGACCCGATGAATGCCACGGGAGGCTCCCTGGTCACGATTGTGAAATACCTCAAGAAAAACGGAGTAAAACCACGCTCGATAAAGTTCATAAACGTCATTTCAGCACTCAAAGGTGCTCTCCGTATAACTCGTGCCATCCCCGAAGCTGAGGTATATACCCTCTGGATGGACCCGGTCCTCAACGAGAGCGCATACATCCTTCCGGGACTCGGAGATGCTGGGGACAGGCTCAACGGAATAGACAAAGGTCCGGAGCCGAGAAACATGATTCAGCTCATTGCCGATTACGGCCAACAGATCTGCAATCTCTACCGCGACCAGGTGATTGAAATTGAAAAGACTGTTCTTGGTTAGTTTATTTCTGCTTCTTCTCGTCTCGTGTAAAAGCGTAGAGTTCGTCAACGAGGCAAAGACCGATTCCTCTCTCTACTACAAGAGTGCTCTTGAGAGAGAGGAAAGCGTCGAGAACAGATACAACTATGTCTATTATTTATATACCGAGGGTGAAGTGAATAAGTGCATAACAGAGTGTGATTACGCACTCACCCTCTACCCCGGTTACACACGCTTTTTGAAGCTCAAGGCCCTGGCGGAAAGAACAACAGGAGACAGGGAAAACTACATTCTCATACTCGAAGAAGTCTTACGTTATGAGCCCCATGACGAGGAATTGAGGGACCTCTATCTCGAGACTCTTCTTGAGGACGGAAAGAAAGAGGAGGCGTACGCCTTCTCTCTTGAAACGATTACCTACTATCCCGAGAACAAGAAAGCAATCGCTGCTCTTGCAATAGAAAGCGATTTCTACTCCTACCTTAATTCACTCAATCAAGAAACTTCTGACTCTCAAGTCTGACGAGCCTGTCGCACTCCTCATTGCCCTTGATTCCTGCGTGCCCCTTGACCCATGACCATGTGACAGTGAGCCTGTTATTGAGACTGTCGAGCTCTGTCCAGTACTCCGCGTTCTTTACGCTTTCCCTGTTCGATGTTCTCCAGCCGTTTTTCTTCCAGTTCTTGATCCATTGTGTTATGCCGTTCTTGACATATTGGCTGTCGGTGAGAATCGTGCACTCCGTCTGAGAAGTCGAGAGTACATATTTAAGTGCATTGATGACAGCTGTAAGCTCCATCTTGTTATTCGTTGTATTTTTGTCGCCGCCACTCTGGGAGTAGATGATTTCCTCCCCCTCCACTACGGCAAAAGCCCATCCTCCGGGTCCCGGATTACCCAGGCACCCGCCATCTGTATAAATCGTCATCAATCCCTCACTCCCGTTTTCTTTATGATGTGGTAGCCGAACTGGGTTCTCACCGGATGCGAAATGCTCCCCACCCCCATTCGTCTGACCTCTCTCTCGAACTGCATCACCATCTGACCTTCCTTGAACCAACCGAGGTCTCCACCCTTTTCCTTCGAGGGGCACGTTGAGTATTGGTGTGCCAGCGACGAGAAGTTCTCACCTTTTCTTATTCTTTCATATAGTTTTTCAGCTGTTTCCTTGTCCTTGACAAGTATGTGCTGTGCCCTGAATTCCATTCTAATTCTCCAAAATCATCGACCTGTAGCTTCTTGTCTCGATTTTATCTTCGCTTATTCCGAGACGGGACAACAAATCATAGAGCGACTTCTGTTTCTCACGTAGATCAACCTTCAGCGTCGGGGGGAGTAGAATCTCGAGCTCTATAAACCATCCGACATTTCTCTCTCCACCCTTTTTGCGGTAGCTGTATCCCGATACCTCCATCAATTCCACGTGAATTGAATCGACCATCCACTCCCAGCCCGACTTTATCTTCCTGAAATACTTTTCATAGCCAAGGCACTCGAAGAATGATATCGCAGTCTGCTCCTGAGAGATATCTGTCATAACCTCGTATTCGATATTGTCCTCTGTGAGACTATCCGAGCTCATCCTCTTTGTTGTGAGCTCCAGGACTCCCTTGTTGTTTCTTATCCTCAATGCCTGATGGATTTCCCCGGGCATGGCAAAATATAAATCGCTCTTATTTACATCGTCCGGCTTACCGTAGAGAGAGTCTATCCTCTCCTTCAGAGCCTCCCAGTCATCAACATGTGCCTTTACTTCAACTTCACGCATAGCACCCTCCTTCTATTTCCATGGGAAAATCATACCCTTAAGAGAGCGCGGCCCTATGGTCTCCTTCTCTTCTTCCAGGAGTTCATCCCAGTCAACATCCTTTCTTGTTTTATCCGGATTTTCATCAAGCCAGTCATACTTCTTCATAAGAAGCTTCACAGCATCGCTTTCGGAAAGCATAATCCCGCATAGTCCCGGAACAAGTCCTGCCGTTATGACGGAAAGAACGCCGTCAATTATGATATGGAGTATAAGAAACAGGGTTACTCCGGGATTGTCGAATGAAACAATGAAGCATTTCTTCATAGTCTTTAAAGGTTTATCACCGGGAAAATGCGTCATAAGAGGAAAATAATAGACAAGCGCAAAAAGGAAGAAAATCAAAACCCAGAAAAGAACCAGTGACAAAACAAGTCCTAAGGTGTTATCGAATGAAGAATAGAAGGGAATTGTGAATGAAACCATGAAGAAAAGAATCATCACAACGAGGAAGAAGAAAAGCGAGTGCCCGATATTCCTTCTTATCCCATTAAAGAAAGGTTTCCATGTTTCACTTATGTAGCACGAGTAATTCTTCGTCACCTCTGCCGTACCGCCACGGAGGAGAGAAAAGACAAGAACAGATAGTACAATCAATAGATAGAAAATAACTTCAGTGGTGCCGAAAAAATACAAAAGAGCAATCGATCCAATCAATAATGCTGTATAAACAAGGTTCTGCAGGACAAGCTGAAGAAAGTTATCCCACCCGTCAAAAAATGACTTTTTGATAAAAAAACCAATCATGGCTAAAAGATAATCAATAATCTAAATGAATACAACAATAATAAATGAGAAACATAAAAGTCCAACAAAATATACCTTAAATATTCAAAATAAAACAATATTACAACCTTGTTTGATAATACAGCTATCAAAACTATAAGAAACAAAGTAAAAAAACTTAATTTTTATATAATTTTTGTATTTACAAATATTTTCTGAAGTGTTAACTTCTAATTACGGACTTAAATGAATAGATTCAGGTCGCCATTAAGGGACTGTCCCAGACATGCAGGAGTGGTCCTGTGTGCGCGTTTAACAAAGCCCCTCGTGCTGTATATCAGGCGGGGGAGTTTTTTTCGCCCTTTCAATCAGGAAGAAAATCACAAGAGATACCATAACTCCGGCTGCTGCACCTGACGAGTCGATAAGTACATCCCTGACTCCCGGACTCCTCCCTGCCGAAAGAAATTGATGAAGTTCATCAGATATGCTGTAGAGAGCGGAGAATACAAGAGCGCTCAATCCCCTCTTGGAATATTTCATCACTTTCTTTTTTGTTGAAAGGAATGAAGTGAAGGAAAAAGCAAGCATCATATACTCTGAAAAATGCGCTGCTTTTCTCACGATAAAACTGTAGCGTGAAACAAGAAGTTCCTGATTATCGATTGAAAGAGAATCAAAGTCACTGATGAAAATCTTAAGGATAAAGACAACAACCTTATTGCTCAATCCCTCCGACTCTTCGCCGTTCTGCGACGAGAAGAAGAAAATCATGACCATCAAGGTAACAGTAAGTATGAAGAATAGAATGTTGAAAAAGCGGCGCATAAACGAAAAAACTGCCGAGAAGGAAATCCCGGCAGCGTAAAATTCAATTATCCTTATCTATCGTATCCGAGGTTGAATCTGATTGTAAGTCCGTCAAGGCCTTTCTGCCCTGCGATTGCACCCATCTCCTTCCAATAGTAAGCAGCTTCGAGTCTGATTGCAAAGATATCGAGAGAAAGTCCTGTAGTCCAGTAGCCGCTGTTGAGACCGGTTCGGATATAAAGAGTATCAAACAAGCCGACCTCGACACCTGCATTCAGGTGTTTGAAAAGTGCCTTACCGGGTTCCGTGCCACTGTATTTTGAAAGTCCTACAATATCTGAGAGGTCAAAAGCTGCCTTAAAATCGACAAACCTTGTTTCAAGTGTGTAGCCGAATCCCATTGTTAAATCAGGTGTAATCTCAACTGTTATATCGCCGTCATTTCCACCCTTGAAGACTGCGCCCACAACACCAGAAACCTTTTCTGTTGAAACGCTCATCTTATATCCGGCAAAATTTATATCTCTCAATGCTGCTCCGAAGCTCCAGCCTTTATATTCAACTGTCGTACCGATATCAAATACAGGAGCAGCACCGGAAGCAAGTGTCAGGGCAAAATCATCACCGAACTCCATCAGGTCTGTAGCTTTGATCCTGCTGTTGAAAGCAAGAATGCTGTACTTACCGTCAAGCCCGATGGCAAGTGACAAATCACCAAGCTCAAGTTTATATCCGAAAGCCAATGCCACTTCGGAATTAATTTCGTCGATGACCGACCCCGAATATGTATAAACCGTATCGCTTGCATTGACATTGAGACCGACCGCAAATTTACCAATAGGAATTATAACACCGGTAGATGCGTCAACTCTTACAAAAGGTGTAAATTGAATGCCGACGATATCGAGTGCATCAGTTATGAGATCACCCATATTATCTGACGAGTTCATAGCCTTCTTGATGAAGCTTTTACCTTCACTGTCCGGCTTTAGAAAATCATAAACATGGTAAAGAGTGAAAGTTGCCGACGGCAGAAAGAGTCTGAACTTTCCCTCTGTGATGGATGCAGGGTTGAGAAGAAAAGCCTTTGAGCTGTCTGTGAGAGCAACACCTGCGCCTCCCATACCCAGAATCTCGGGGTTGCTGTGCTTGAAGCCGCTGCCGATTCCTGAATAAGCGGCGGTGTTTGTTTTATATTCATTTACAAAGCTCTCTTTCTCGTCTGCAAAAAGAGCAACGGAGACCAGAGCAAAAACCAAAATCAATGTAATAAACTTTTTCATACCCTTCTTCTCCTTATTTCATGAACTTATTCACAATATTGGTAAGATTCAAATCTTTGAATGCCGAAGTCGAGCCAGAAACGGTATTAAGCACGTTAACAGTCTTCATTGTGTCATCATAGACATCGCCGAGAACTGTTTTCGCATCCACGCTATCTCCCTCATCTTTATTCATTTTATCAACTGCATCAAGGACAGCATTGCCTGAAGAGGTTATGACATTAGTGAGTGCCTGAAGAACAACAACATCTCCCATCGTCAAATCTTCCGACTTACTCAGTCCTTTCTGGACATCTTCAACAAGTGTCTTAACTTCTGAGTCAGTACTATCACTCATACTCAGCTCAGTTGTTTCCAAAAGTGCCTTTACCAGCGTTACCGTTCCTTCTGCAGCTTTTTTAGTATTATCATCTGTAATGGGTTTACTGAGCGCTGTAAGAAGAGCGTCCTTACCCGAACTCTCAAGAGTGTTAACCACTTCCGTCAAATCCTGCGGAGGTAATATTGCTTCTATTGTGGTAATATCTGTCTCAACTTTATCGTTGAGCTCAAGTGCAAATTCACCGACAGCAATAACCTTCTTGCTATTATCTGTCGTACCGACAGTAAAAAGTTCTGTCTCCTTACCATCGGCATTCGTGTATGTGATTGTTTTAGCTGTAGTGAGAGTTACATCTTTGTTTATCTTTTTGTTATTCTCTTCCTTTGCAGTCGTCTTGTTATCATCACTGACCTCGACACTTGTAACAGCAGCAGAGACCTGCGACTCGTCATTGCCTGCAACATTTTTGCCCATAAACTTCATGATGCCTGTAAAGCCATCGTCACATGAAACGATAACCAGAGCAAGAAACAAGCCCAAAATCATGGCTGATAGTTTTCTTTTCATCCTAACTCCTCCATCTAATTAAGTTAGTTTATAAGAATGCTTAAACTTTGTTAAAGTATAAGGGGTTTTGTACTCTTTGTGAAATAAAAAGTAGAAAAATTGTGTTTTCCTTAAAGTCTTTCCACCCTCTTGCCTAAATGAAGAAAAAAATAATAAAATAATAATGTTGCTTAGGGCAATAAATTTCCTTCCGTATGGAAGAGATATAGTGACGGGAACCCACAAAAATAAGTGGTTTGCGAAAGGAGTGACTACTATGGCAGTAGTAACAATGAAGAGCCTGCTCGAATCAGGCGTACACTTTGGCCATCAGACAAAGAGATGGAATCCTAAGATGGCACGTTTCATCTTTACAGAGAGAAACGGTATTCACATTATCGACTTACAGAAAACATCAGCATGCATTGTTGAAGCTTATGAAGCTGTCAGAGCACAGGTTCAGAATGACAAGCAGATTCTTTTTGTCGGCACAAAAAAGCAGGCTCAGGTAGCTATCGAGACTGAGGCAAAGAGATGCGGCATGCCTTACGTTTCCAACAGATGGCTCGGCGGTATGCTCACAAACTTCTCTACAATCAAGAAGAGCATCGCTAAACTCAAGAGAATCGAAAGAATGGAAGCTGACGGCACATTCGACTCCCTCACAAAGAAGGAAGTTGCTCAATATACAAAACAGAAGGCAAAGCTTGAGAAGGACCTCGGCGGTATCAAGGACATGAAGGAGCTCCCGGGCGCACTTTTCATCATCGACACTAAGAAGGAAGCTCTTGCAGTTGCGGAGGCAAAGAGACTCGGAATCCCTGTTATCGCAGTTGTCGATACAAACTGTGATCCTACAGATATCACATACCCGATTCCGGGCAACGATGACGCAATCAGAGCTATCTCTCTCTTCGTCGAAATCATCGCCAACGCAGTAATCGACGCAGACAGCGAAGCCGGCATCCAGATTATCGAATCTCTCGACGACGAAGAGGACGCACTTAATGCTGCTCTTCCTCCCGAGGCAGCAAAGGATGAAGTAATAGAAGACTACTCCAACTATGTTCCTCAGGAAGAAAAGAAGGAAGAAGATACAGCAGAGAGCGATGAAGAAGAGGAATACTTCAACAAATAAGATTTAAAGGAGATACATTATGGCTAATATTTCAGCTTCCGATGTAAAGAAATTACGTGATATCACAGGCGCCGGCATGATGGACTGCAAGAAGGCTCTCACTCAGGCTGACGGAGACTTCGCTGGAGCAGAAAAGATTCTCAAGGAGATGGGTCTTGCCGCTGTTGCTAAGAGACAGGACAGAGCTACAGAGAACGGAAGAGTATTCGTCGAGTCAGACGGCAAGAACGTCGTCATGCTCTCACTCTCCTGCGAGACAGACTTCGTTGCTAAGAACGAGGACTTCAAGAAACTCGGCGAGGATCTCTGCCGTGTTATCCTCGAGAAGGGATATACTGAACCCAACGACGAGCTCAAGGCTATGGTCGACGCGCTCATCGCAATCATCAAGGAAAACATGAACCTTGTTTCCTTCACACTCACAGCTATCCCGGAGAACGGCTACTGCGCAACATATGTTCACGGCGAAGGCGCTGTTGCAGTTTCAGTTATCCTTACTTCTGACAAGAAGGAAGCTTTCGAGAACGATAGCGTCAAGGAATTTGCACACGACCTCGCTCTCCACTGCGCTGCTTATAAGCCCCAGTACCTCTCAGACAAGGTTGTCGAGAAGAGTTACGAGGACGAACAGCTTGCAATCTTCAATGCACAGGTTGCTCAGGACGAGAAACTTGCTTCCAAGCCCGACAAGGTCAAGGAAGGCATTGTCAGAGGAAAGCTCCAGAAACTCTATAAGGAAATCTGTTTCCTTGATCAGGCTTTCGTAAAGGATGACACTAAGAGCGTACAGCAGGCACTTAATGATTGCGGTAAAGCAGTAGGTGCTAAGCTTGAGATTGTTTCTTACTCTGTTTTCCAGGCAGGCCTTAAATAAGGAAGACAAGATGCAGACTGTTATCAACAACACTGAAACTAAAATGAAGAAGAGCGTAGCCAGCCTGGAGGCTGACTATGCTTCTCTCAGAACAGGAAGAGCTTCAGCATCATTGTTTGACAAGATCAAGGTTGACTACTACGGCGCAGAGACTCCTCTGAGCCAGGTTGCTTCAATCTCAGTTCCCGAGGCAAGGATGGTTGTCATCCAGCCATGGGACAAGTCTGTTCTTCCCCAGATTGAAAAGGCTATCCTCAAGTCAGAGCTCGGTCTCAATCCGAACAACGACGGAAAGCTCATCAGAATCAACTTCCCATCCCTCACCGCCGACAGAAGAAAGGAACTTGCAAAGGTTGCCAAGAGTCAGGCTGAGAGCGCAAGGGTTGCAGTAAGGAATATCCGCCGCGACGCAATGGACGAGCTGAAGAAGATGCAGAAAGCATCATTAATCAGCGAAGACCAGGAGAAAGAAGGCGAGACAAAAATTCAAAAACTTACAGATTCCTCCATTGCCGACATCAACAAGGTTGCAGAGGCAAAGGAAAAGGAAATCATGGAAATTTAAAGATGAAGGAACTTGTACACCTTGCATGCATAATGGACGGGAACGGACGCTGGGCCCGGAAGAAAGGGCTCAAGAGAATAAAGGGCCACGAAGAAGGCGCTTATGCGGCAGAAAGAGTTGCCAAGGGATGTATAGCATGCGGCATCAGGTTCCTCACTCTTTATTGTTTTTCAACTGAAAACTGGAAAAGGCCCAAAGAGGAAGTTGATTACCTCATGGGTCTTCTTGCCAATCAGGTGAAGGCAAACATCCCGAAATTCAACAAACTCGACATTCAGATTGTTCTTCTCGGCGACAGGGAAGGTATCCCCTCCTCTGCTCTCAAAGGCCTTGATAAGGCAATAGAGGAGACGAAAAGCAACAAGACACTCACAGTCCAGCTAGCGATAAACTACGGCGGGAGGGACGAAATCAAACGCGCGGTGAATAAAGCGCTCGAAGCGGGTGTCACACACTTTGAAAACGACACACTGCTCACCTATCTCGATAACCCCTTCATCCCCGAACCTGACATGATTGTACGCTCGGCAGGAGAAGAGAGGCTCAGCGGTTTTATGCTTTACCAGTCCAACTACTCGGAGTTCGCATTCTTCGATAAACTCTGGCCTGACTGGGATGAAGAGATGGTAAAAGAGATTGTTGAAATATATAATAACAGAGTAAGAAAGTTTGGAGATATAAGCGATGAAGAATAAGAATCTTCTTACAAGAGTTATTACGGCAACTGTAGGTATTCCGGTACTTTTACTCTCGATACTCGTCTTTCCTCAATACAACCACTTTATGTTCTGCGTGATTGTAGCCTTTGTAACAATCTCTGGAACATGGGAACTCAAAAATAATATAATTAAGAAAAAAATCGACACACCATTCATGGCATACCTGGGCGCTCTTCTTCCAATTGTCGAGCTCTTCAGAATGTACTATTTCCCAGACGTCGAACTCACGCTCTTCGCCCTCGCTACGGCTGTGGCACTTTCATTTCTTCGTGAGATTTTCTACGGCGCAAAGGATGAGTTTAAATCATCCCTCTCACGTGTATCTCTCACAGTCCTTAATATTGTATATCCAGGACTCTTCATGTCCTATGCTATAAGACTCTGTTTCCTGCCTTATGCAGAGAAACTTCTGATCACCTTCCTTGCCGTAGTACTCGGCTCAGACACACTGGCATATTGCACGGGAATGCTTTTCGGGAAGAACAACAAGAATATCGTGAAGTGTTCACCCAATAAGAGCATCGCTGGCTTTATCGGCGGAACAATTCTTGTTGCACTTATCGGAACAATCATTGTTCTATGTAATCCCGAACTCCTGCCGTTTACACCCCTCGAGACATTTGTCCTCTTCCTCCTTACATCAATATTCGGGACTCTCGGAGATCTCTTTGAATCGATGATCAAACGCTCTGCCGGAGTCAAGGATGCAGGCGTCATGATTCCCGGGCGCGGAGGAATGCTTGACTGCATAGACAGCGTCAGTATCGCAGCTCCTATATTCGTCGTCGGAATAGAGATTATTTTCTTATGATAAATCTAGTAATCCTGGGGGCAACAGGAAGCATAGGAACAACTGCACTCAATGCAATAAGGAAGAATAACCTCCCTATAAAGGTTACAGGTTTGAGTGCAGATAGAAACAGCGTTAAACTTGAGGAACTTGGAAAAGAATTCAGAACGAAGACACTTCTTACTGGAGGCAGAATAGAAGAGTGTTCCCTCCCCTCATTTCTCGAGTCCACCCGGCCCGATATCGTCCTCAACGCAATTATGGGGTTCGACGGTTTATACGCGACAAAATGCGTTCTCGAGAAAGGAATAGATTTAGCCCTCTCGAATAAGGAAAGCGTTGTCAGCGGAGCATCATTCATCTTTTCCTTAGCCGAAAAGAACGGGTGTCAGATTATTCCCGTCGACAGCGAGCACAGCGCCATATATAACCTCCTCAAAGGACACAAAGCAGAAACTCTTGTCATTACAGCATCGGGCGGCCCGTTTGTCGATAGAAAGAACCTCTCTGACGTAAGTAAGGAAGAAGCTTTGAAACATCCTACATGGAAGATGGGAGAGAAGATTACAATCGACAGCGCAACACTTGCCAACAAGGGCCTCGAAGTAATTGAAGCCTCGTACCTCTTTTCTGTTCCGAAAGAAAAGATTGAAGTTGTTGTACACCGCCAGAGTATTGTGCACTCTATGATACGCACTCCGGAGGGAGGAGTATATGCTCAGCTCTCTCCTCCAGATATGACACTCCCGATAATGAGCGCAATAACAAAGGGCGGAGTGAAGATGGAGAATATAGTGGAGCCACTCTCGTTTGAGCATCTCTCTCTTACATTTGAAAAACCTGATAGAGTCCGCTTTCCCCTACTCGGCTACGCCTACAGCGCGCTCAAAATCGGATACTCCGGCGGCGTTATATTCAACGCATCCGATGAGATTGCCGTAAAGGCATTTCTTGACGGCACAATAAATTTCTCAGAGATAGCCGAGGTTGTGAGGTGCGCACTCTCCGACATATCTCTTACATCAAAAGCTGTTTATGACTACGAGAGTGTATATGCGCTCGATAGATTAACGCGTAATAGAGCCGAAGAGATTATAAGGAAAGAAGAATGGAGAGCGTGTTAAGTTTCCTTCTCCGGCTTCTCTATCTCTTGATAGGACTTATCGGAACGGGAATTGTTATCTTCATTCATGAACTCGGGCACTACACGGCAGCAAGGATGTGCCACGTAAGCGTTGAGATACTCTCCTTCGGCTTCGGCCCCACTCTATTCTCTCACATAGGAAAGAACACTGAGTTCCGTATCTCGGCAATACCGTTCGGAGGTTACTGCCGCCTAGGGGGAGCAGAGGATTTATCTGTAGCACTCGCTAATAACGCGAAGAAGATAAAGCTGGCGGAAGAAGGTTCTTTATTTGCAATCAACCCTTTCAAAAAGCTTTTCATATATATCGCAGGCCCTTTGACTAATCTAATACTCGCGTACATCTTATTTTTCATCGTTGCGCTTATTCCCGTTGAAAGGATATCAAATCCGGCTGTCGTCACGCCTATCAGTGAATACAAAGCGCTTTTTGATGTAGAAATAGAACAGCCTGAATTGAAGAAAGGCGACAGGGTTCTTTACGCCGACGGGAAGGAGATAAGGGACTATGAGGAGCTGTCACAATACCTTTCAACGAGGAATGGCGAAAGTGTCGATATGACGGTATTACGTGACGGAGAGGAGAAAACAATCACTGTTTACCCTACTCTCATCAACGGCAACTACTCATACGGCATAACAAACATAATAGAGCCTGTTATCGGACGAAGCGAGGACGAGAGAATCAATACAGGCGACAGAATAGTCGAGTGCAACGGAGTAAAAATAGAGAATAACCTTGATTTACTTTCAATCGATGCAGAGGAATATAAGTTGATACTCATCAACGAGAACGGAATAAGTAAGGAGGTTACGCTCTCGTCTTCATCTTTCCCATTTGCTTTTGCATCCAATACCCGTGTGTCGCGTGAGACATCGTCACCCGTCTTTTATTCCTATGAAAAGACAAAGACATTCCTCGAGAGAACTACAAAAGCAATAATGAAGCTGATGATGCTTCAGCTTTCAGAAGCACTCAAGGAGATATCCGGCCCGTTTTCAAGTGCATCGAATATGGGGAGGATATCACTACTGGCATTCAAGACAAGTTCCTCGAGCGGAGTAAGAACATCGCTCTATCTGCTGGCTATAGTCTCCATTTCAATATGTATAGGTAATTTGATTCCGATTCCGAATTTCGACGGGGGTCAGATGCTGATTTCTTTCGCCGAGATTATCTACCGCAGGCCGCTGAGGCCGAGAGCATATCTTATTCTCCACGCTGTGGGACTAGTGCTCGCCTGGACAATTGTAATAATCATGAATTCTTATTCTTATATAGTGAAGCTCTTCTCATAAAAGAAAGAGATTACGAGCTCTTTGCACTCTTCTTCTTGCCGTCGGTCTTTACGTCGTAGTCAATGAATTCGCTCGACTGTGCAACATCGGTGTAGAGTGTAATCGGGCCATTGTAGCCGATTTTGAAATATCCTGTCTCACCGTTACGGTTTTTCGCGACAATCATCTTTGTAACCTGTATTGTAGCCCTTCCGTGGCTGTCCTTCAGGTTCTTCTGCTTCTCTTCATCAGAGAGTGTCTTCTTTCTATGTAAGAAGCATACGATATCTGCATCCTGCTCGATTGATCCCGAGTCACGGAGGTTCGATAGAATAGGTTCCTGCTCCTCGCTCTCACGTCCTACCTGACAGAGTACAACGACAGGAATTTTAAGTTCTCTCGCGAGCTGCTTGAGAGATAGCGATATCTGTGAAACCTGCTCGAATTTCTTTGCTGCTGCAAGGTATGAAGGCGGGGAAATAAGACCGATGTAGTCGATTACAAGGCAGTCAATATTCTTCTCCTTCTTGAAGAGTCTGGCCTTTGTCCTGAGTTCAGTTAGGTTAATATTAGGGACATCGACAATATACATGTTCTCCTGCTTTTCATAGAAGCGCGCAATGCTGTCCTTTATCAGTTCAAACTCATCGGGAAGAGGATTGCTCTTCAGAATTTTCGATAGCTCTACCTTAGAATCCATTGCGAGCATACGATTGGCGATGGACAGGGATGGCATCTCCAGCGAAAAGAAGGCAACCTTCTTATCGTTGTTAATCATGTTGTACATCATGCTGAGGGCGAATGCAGTCTTACCTATACTCGGACGTGCAGCGATGATTACATATTCCTGGGGAGCAAAACCACCGTTGGTGTACCTGTCAAGAACTGAGAATCCCGTTTCGATACGGTCATTCTGAGAGTTGTTTTCCATCCTGTTAATCAAAGTCTGGAAAGCTTCGACCATTGCCCTACCGATTACAAACTCTTCGGCATTCTGATTATAGCCCGAAAGAAGGGCATCATTGATTGCCTTCGAGTCTATTTCGAGTTGCTGCCTGATATCGACAGAAGGGTCGAAAACAGATGACTGTAAATCATTTGAAAGTTTGAAGACCATCCTGCGGTAGGATGCATCCTTGATGATGGAGCAGTATTCCTTGATATTTGACGAGATGAACGGCAGTGACGTCAGGCTCGATATGTACCCCACTCCTCCGCATTTCTCCAAGAGGTTCTTCTGCCTGAGATAGTTTATAAGTACAACGCCATCAAAGTGTGTCTTACCTTCTTCATTGACAAGACGGTAGAGAGAAGAGAATATCATTCTGTTTGCAGGGGAATAGAAATCATTCTCTCCAATGATTGGGGCAACTTCATCCCAAGCCTCAGAATCCAACAGTAAGGCCCCAAGAACAAGCTTCTCTGCGTCATCATCATGCGGTAACGACCTTATAGCGAGATTAGATGTATCCTGGGACCCTGCCATAATTTATTCTGCCTCAGTTTAGTTTTCTTCTGCCGGAGCTTCTGCTGGAGCTTCCACTACTTCAGCATTCTCAGCCTCTTCTGCAGCTGCTGCCTCTGCTTCAGCCTTTGCCTTAGCTTCTTCCTCAGCCTTCTTAGCCTCTTCTGCAGCCTTCTTCTGCTCAGCCTTTACTTCAGCTTCGCTCTTGACTGTGAGAGAGATGACAGACTTGTCATTCTCATAGAGGTGAGCAACTATTGAGTATGTACCTGTCATCTTGATAGCGTGAGTCGGAACATCGAGTTTCTTCTTCTCGATTTCGAATCCTTCCTTAAGAAGTGCTTCCTGAACCATAAGTGAGGTAACAGAACCGAAAAGCTTTCCGCTCTCGCCTGCCGGAACTATGATTGTGAGAGATACCTTGTCGAGTCTTTCCTTGAGTGATGCACTAGCCTCTCTCTTCTGGATTTTTCTCTTCTCAATCTGATCAGCCTTCTGCTTGAAAACAGCAGCATTAGCCTTGTTGTACATTACGGCAGCGCCAGTAGGAAGGAGGTAGTTTCTAGCGTATCCGTCCTTCACTGTTACGATGTCGCCTTCTTCGCCGACATGGATGACATCCTGGTTAAGAATAATTTTCATCTTTTTTCCTTTTCTTCAAATCGAAGAAGTTCTCGAGAATTCCCAATACCGGAACTCCCAAAAGAACAATAATATTTAATCCCGGAACAAATAGACCAATAGTAAGAAGAATAAAGAACAACGTATTACTCTTCATTCTCCATTCCCTGTTCTTCACCCATGAATAGAGAACAGAGAATCCCTGAACTCCATAGATGATGAAGAGGCTCATCGTCACACTCATACTGAGGATGAAGACGACAGCCGGTACCGACACAAGGCGTGAAATAAGAGATAGTGCAAGAAAGAAAATCAAAACCCAAACAAGGCCTTGAGAGAATTCAATAGAGCACAACTTCTCATCCCAGTCACCTTCTCTTGAATGTACCACGAGTTCAAACATGAATAGTGATACACAGACTGCACCCACAACCAGAGGAAGCATTACGGCGGAGGCAAATGTCATGATGACGAGAAAAAACAACTCAACATCAATACTTACATCCAGAGATATAATAAGCTCCTCAAGAACTGGTACAAACGCATCTTTATAGCCATTATAAACAGCACTAAAGAGCGCCCTGTCGGCACATAGTATTGCAGCGCAAACCGCTACAATCAGAAGTGCGGGAATAAGGCACAAAATCAGCCTTAAATCGACACTCCTTTCTTTTGTACTAGCCCATATAGTTCCACCCGCTGACAGCGAGATGGGGATATACAAATTCATAAGCACCATAAAAAGATAATAGTCACTTCCCTTCATCTCATAAAACGAGTGGGCCGTGAGCAGTGCAAGGATAATACCGAGCACTATGAAGGTATTTCTTCTACTGTGCTTATACGAAAAAGTCAGAAGAGGAAGTGCCAGAAAAAGCGAGAAAAAACTCGATAATCCCATGAGCGCGGCAATCACGACAGTAATCACAGCATCCCTCAAGGGAAAAGCAATATCCAGACGTTCCTCTTCCATCATACTCACTTCTTCTCAAACGGAAGATAGGCAAGTGTTCTTGCTCTCTTGATTTCTCTGTTGAGTGCTCTCTGATGCTTTGCGCATGTACCTGTGATACGTGCAGGAAGAATCTTACCTCTCTCTGTGATGTATCTCTTGAGTGCTTCAGGATTCTTGTAGTCAGCCTTGGGAGCGCCCTGGCAGAACTTACATACCTTCTTCTTGAAGCTTGTCTTTCTTCCGCCGAGCTTTCTGTCTTTGTTAAAGCCAGCCTTATCCATTTCTGCAAAATCTTTATCGTCTTTCATTTTTTAACTCCTATAATCAGAACGGAATATCATCGTCCTGGAAATCTTCAGGCCCGTTCGACAACACCGGTCTCTCCTGAGCCTGCATTCTTGAATAGCTGTTATCACTATTGTTGTTATAATTATTTCCTGTCTGGGGTTGAGGAGCATATTGAGCGCCCTGTGCCTGATATCCACCGCTTGGATTCCTTCTGGCGTTTACAGCGTCCGGGCCCATCTGTCCGTCTCCCCTGCTCTGCGTTGAAAGCAGTGTCAATTGGTTAACATATATCTCAACTCTGTACCTTGTCTGCCCGTCGTTGCCTTCCCACTTATTCTGTCTAAGCTCTCCGACAACACCTACAAACTTTCCCTTTGTAAGGTAAGCACTTGTAGCTTCTGCAGCTTTACCGAAATATACACAGTCGAAGAATGAAGCTTCATCTCCCCATGTACCGTCAGCATTCCTCTTTCTGCTGCCGACAGCTATGGAGAAACGGACTATGACACTCCCGTTCTGCGAATACCTGAGTTCGCCGTCTCTTGTAAGCCTTCCAGTTAATGTAACACAGTTGACATCAGCCATAATTATCCTCAGATCTTTTCAGGATTGATAAACAGATATTTCAATACGTTATTAGAAAGCTCGAAAGCTCTGCTCATATTCTTGATAGAGCTGCCTTCAGCCTTGATTTCGAAGTAGAAATAGTGACCTTTTTCCTGCTTGTTGATGAGATAAGCGAGTGTTCTCACTCCCATATCATCCTTCTTTGTTACTTCAACGCCGTACTTGGCGAAGTTGGACTCAACCAGTTCGAGTCCTTCCTTTGTCTTATCTTCGTTAGCATCGAAGATAACTGTGAACTCATAATTAGAAATCATGAATTCCTCCTTGTGGACATAAATTTCGATCCGAAAACTTCGGATAAAGAGGTGAATACATACTACCCAAAATGAGAAGTGAGAGTCAATCGATTATCACTGTCTGACAGCATTGTTTTTAAATTATCAAAGTAGTCTTCGATGAGGAATATCCTTTTCATTTTTATCTAGCAAGTAAACCCACACTTATATATAACGCGTTAAGGGGAGGTTTTTGTCAAAAAACAACAAAACAGGACTTCCAACAGTAGATATACATACCTTTATAACTACTTCAAGGTGCAAGAATTACACAGCACTGGCATGTGTTATTCTCCAGAGTATACCTTATTTCCCCGTTGTAGCGTCTTATAGAAGTTATGACACTCTCAATACCTGTCCCCCTCTTGACGGGTAGTCCGTTATCTAGCGTAAACGATTGAGGCGCGGGGTTTGTTATAACAAATATTAATTTATTATCGTTATGTCTGATCACGGCATTAACGGGGCCGCGGGATTCGCACTCATTTGTTCCATTGAGTGCGTTCTCAAGGAGATTACAAAGTATCGCCACAAAGTCTATATCCTTTATCCCTGTAGATACTGGAGTATCTGCAGAGGCAGTAAAGACTATATTCCTCTCATCAGCCTTCTTCTTATAGGACGAAAGAATCGACGAGACCATGATGTTCGGACACCACTGAGAATAAACACCTTCATTTTCATCAAGTTCACCGAGGTACTTGATGATGGAGTCGGTATCCCCTCTCTGGGCCATCTCTCTGATGGTTTCATTATGATGCCTCGAATCGTGTCTTATTCTCCGGCTCTCCCTCTCCATCTCTCTCGCATTCTCCACATAGGAGGAAAGGTACTCGACATTCTTTCTTACAAGGGACGCGAGCGCCTCCTTCTTCATGTAGTAGATATTACTGAAACTCAGAATATTCACAGAGATAAATGTAATTAGAACAAGGCAGTAAATGGCATAAAACAAAAGAGGAAGACTCTCTCCGGAGCGCTCCAGAGCCATAAGAAGCAGCGAAAGAAAGAAGTAGAAAAAGGCAACGATGCTGAGCCGTCTCCATGCCCGGATATTAAAACTCGAGGTATCCTTGACAAGATCCATAGCGTATTTCCTGTAGAAAAGAAGAAGTGAAAATACTATCGCCTGTTCTATCACACATCTGAGAATATATGTTGCAATGTCATATTGAGGGGGAACAAGAGCAGTAGAGATGTCAGCGGAGAGTGGCCACGTGAGGCAGAAGACGGTGCCGTAAGTCAGCCAAAGAAAGCACTTCTTCCATCCTCCGTCGGATGAAGTGTAGAGAAAATTAATCCAGAAATAGAAAAAAGAAAATGCGACAGCAAAGATTAGTCTCAGCGCCCCGGGAAGGAAGCTATATGAAAGATAGACGATGAGGCAGAAGAAAACAAAAACGGAGAGCCAGATCAGCATTGTCTTTCTCAGCGTAAATCTACGCTCCGAGAGTAAACAGGCGGCGGTAATATGACCAATTGACAGGATAGCACAGACAACAAAGACAGTTACGGTGTACTTTACATCAAGCATTTGCACCAAGCCTCATATAGTAGTCGAAATACTTTTCCCTCACAGATGTCTTCACCCTCCTCGGGACACTGATTTCGGCGCCGTTATCCATAACGAGAGTGGAATCTCTGAAGGCTTTAACATGTGTGAGGTTGATTATGTAAGAGCTGCCGCACTTAATGAGGGAGTCTATGACAAGGATGGACCTTTCTATATTCTCATTCTTCATCCACGTCTCGTACCTTCCGCCGTCTGAAAGAATGAATATCTTTTTCTTGTTGGATGTCTCTATGTATGCGATATCTTCAAGCGCAATAAGATGTGTCATACCGTTTGATGTGATGAGCACCCTCGTTTTCTCACTTCTTTTCTCAAGCACTCTCAAAAGAGAGGAATCGAACCTTCCCTGGGAATAAGGTTTTTTGAGATAGTCTGAAGCGTGGAGAGAGAAGGCATCAACGGCGTAGTCAGAACTTGTTGTCAGAAAGATTATGTCGGTTCCGCTGTAATCTCTCAAGATTTCCCGTGCGCAATCGACTCCGAGGATTCCCGGCATGCATATGTCTAAGAACACTACATCCGCCGGTCCTTTCTTTACATAGTTTTCCATCATCGCCACGGGAGACGAGAAAATATCATACCTTATCCGATAGTCCTTATGAGTCGACATAAAGGAGAGAAGATTACTCTCTATCTTCATTCTTTCTTTTTCGTCATCATCGCAAATAGAGATTCTTATCACAGCCTTCCCCTTTAGGTATTCTAAAGCCTGGTAATGGAGAACACAACTTTTATCATATGGGTCTGTAGGTATTTATGATGATTGTGGCCTCTTCCTTCTTCGATATGCACTTGTCCATGGCTTCCTTTGTTATAAAACGCTGTGCCTCTTCCTCATTCATCTCAAGGTCATTGATTAAAATCCACTTCGCCCTGTTGATTATCTTGATCTCCTCCATCTTCTCCTCGACCCTCACCTTCTCCCTCTCGAGCTTACGTATTTTATCGGTTGTCGATGTCAGCCACATGACCGAGTTTTCAAGGGACGAAAGAGAAAGCGGCTTTTTAAGAACGAATATACCACTTCCCCTCACAAGGGATAGAACATCGCTGTAGATTGCGGATGGGGAAAGAAAGAGTATAGAGGAATGTGGTTTCTTACTCATATCGAGGGCGTAGTTCAGGCCGTTCTCGTCAGGTAACGGACTGTTGACGACAACTATGTCAAATTCCCTGAAGAGTTCACTGCGCCTCGCTTCTAAGACACTCGACACCGTCTTGACAGGATAGAACATGCTCTGAGGGAAAAGAGAGGCAATATGAGGCTCAAGGGTTTGACTCGAGGAGAGAAGTAAAACCGAATAGAAGTTCTCACTAATCATTTGCACTTTTCCAGATAATACTCCACAACCTGACTGGGTAGAACACTACGTATGAATTCGCTCTTTCGAGCCTCTTCTTTAGCCTCCTCAAGGCTTAGAGGAAGGAGAAGAGATTTATCGACACTTACATCTTCATTATAAAGGTTTCTGTCCATAGCCTCGGGAGGAAGGAGGTTATTCTCAATACCCTCCATTGCTGCGTTGATTAACAGCGCCAGTGCTAAGTATATGTTGCACATGCCGTCGGGACTCCTGAGCTCTGCCCTTACGTATTTACCTTCTGCGGCAGGAATTCTTATAAGCTGTGACCTGTTACCATAGGAGTAGGAAATGTACTTCGGGGCCTTCTTCTTTCCAAGCCTCTTGTAGGAATCAGAAGTAGAATTAAAGAAGAGCGTCATCTCCCTTACCCTCTTCATTATCCCGGCAATCATACTCAAGAGAGCACCTTCTCCCGCGCCCTTTACAGATATGTTTATGTGGAGGCCGTTCCCGCACTCATTCTCGAGAGGCTTTGGGGAGAAATCTGCATAGAGGCCGTTACGCATACTGACATTTCTTACAACCTGGAGAAAGGTCAACGAATTGTCCGCTGCTTCCATCGCCGTCGAATAGGAAAAGTCTATTTCATTCTGTCCCGGTCCCTCCTCGTGATGAGAGGCCTCACTCTTAAGGGAAAGTGAATCAAGCGTCAGGCATATCTCGCGCCTAATCGATTCGCCCTTATCGAGTGGAGAGGATGCCATATAGCCCTCGTTGTCGAGAGGCTTAGAAGACACTTCACCATTTTCAATGAGTGGAAAGAGATAAAACTCGTACTCAGTGCCGAAATAGAACTCAAGGCCTTTCGCTTTTGCCTTATCTATTGCACTTTTCAGAATCATTCTCGAGTCCGTCAATACACTCTCTCCATCGGGCTTCTTCACATAAGAGAAGAACTTGACTGCCTTACCCTGGTCAATACGCCACGGGAGCAGAGTTAGGGTGTCGAGATCGGGATGGAGGAAGAGATCGGAGTGCACCCCGTCAATATCGAAACCGGCAATAGCTGAGCCGTCGAGGGCGATTCCGTACTCAAGCGCCTTCTCCAGTTCCGATGGCATTATCGTCGTCGTCCTCATCACGCCTTTGATATCGACAAAGGAGAGAAGTATGAACTCTATCCCCTCAGACTTTATATAATCAATGCATTCCTCTTTTGTATATTTCATTCTCCTCTCCTCTTTTAAAAATTACGGCTATTTACCGAATATTAGAATATGAGAGGCTAAAAGTCAAAGTTCCATCAATCATTCCACAAATGCAAACACAAGTTTTTTACTCATATAATTACTTAATTTATAGAGTGTTACGTTTACTTTGTTATAATAAATCCAATTTTTTATGATTTTATTATTGACAAAAAAGGCTGAAAAAAACTATCTTCTTTCGCAATTAAGGCAATGACGTCTTGGAGTAATTCAAGCCCTCATTGCCCATTTTTTTTAATCCGGAGGAATGTTATGGATAACGTCACTGAAGTTTTCGGCTCTCTTGTTTTTGATGACAAGACAATGAAGGCGATGCTGTCTGAAAAGGTCTACGCCTCTTTAAAGGCAACCATCGATGAAGGAAAAGAACTTAATCTTGATTGTGCTAATGCAGTTGCAGAGGCAATGAAGAGCTGGGCTGTAAGTAACGGCGCCACTCATTTCACCCATTGGTTCCAGCCACTGACAGGATTCACGGCTGAAAAGCATGATTCTTTCATCACCCCGTCCCCCGACGGCAGGGTTATGATGGAATTCTCCGGTAAGGAGCTTATCAAGGGCGAACCGGATGCATCATCATTCCCCTCAGGAGGACTTAGAGCCACATTCGAGGCAAGAGGATACACAGCATGGGACCCGACATCTTATGCCTTTTTAAAAGATAAGACACTCTGCATCCCGACTGCATTCTGTTCCTACAAGGGTGAAGCACTCGACAAGAAAACTCCCCTTCTGAGGAGTATGCAGGCCATCAACAAATCGTCCCTGCGCATTCTCAAGCTTTTCGGGAACACCGATGTAAAGAGCGTGAAGACAAGTGTCGGACCGGAGCAGGAATACTTTCTCATTGACAAGGCTCTCTACCTCAAGCGCAAGGACCTTATCTACACAGGACGCACTCTTTTCGGCTCCTCATCGCCAAAGGGACAGGAAATGGACGACCACTACTTCGGTTCAATCAAACCGAGAGTAATGGAGTTCATGGAAGATCTCAACGTTGAATTATGGAAGCACGGCATTCTTGCAAAGACTGAGCACAATGAAGTTGCTCCGTCCCAGCACGAAATGGCCCCGATTTATACGACAACCAACATCGCAACAGACCACAACCAGCTCACAATGGAGCTCATGCAGAAGGTTGCAGACAGGCACAACCTTGTATGCCTCTTACACGAAAAGCCCTTCAGCGGTGTAAACGGCTCGGGTAAACACAACAACTGGTCGCTCGGAACAAACACAGGCATCAACCTCCTTTCCCCTGGTGAAACTCCGTATGAAAACGCACAGTTCCTTCTCTTCCTTGTTGCAGTCATCAAGGCTGTCGATGAGTATCAGGATCTGCTGAGAATAAGCGTTGCATCGGCATCGAACGACCACAGACTCGGAGCTAACGAAGCACCGCCTGCAATTGTTTCAATCTTCCTCGGAGACGAACTGGAGTCCATCATCGAATCCATCGAGAACGACAGTCTCTACAGCGGCACGAAGAAGAAGACGATGAAGCTGGGAGCAGAGGTACTTCCGAAGTTCCTTCGTGACACTACGGACCGCAACAGAACAAGCCCGTTTGCATTCACAGGAAACAAGTTCGAGTTCAGAATGCTCGGTTCCTCAGCATCAATCAGCGATGCCAACACTTATCTGAATAGTGCTGTTGCTTCCGTTCTTGATGAGTTTGCAGAAATCCTTGAAAAGAGCACCGATTTCGAGAAGGATGTACACACCATCATCAGGGAGACGATCATCAAGCACAAGAGGATTATCTTCAACGGCAACGGCTACGAAGAGGAATGGGTTGAAGAGGCAAAGAGAAGAGGACTCTCGAACTACCGCACAACCCCGGACTGCATTCCGCACCTTATGGATAAGAAGAATGTCGAGCTGCTCACAAGAGAGCATATCTTCAGCGAGAAGGAAATTCTCTCACGTACCGAGGCAACACTTGAAAACTATGCAAAGACCGTCATGATTGAAGCCAACACGATGATTGAGATGACGCATAAGGACTTCCTGCCCGCTATCTCAAGCTTTACATCCGAGCTTTTATCAACACTGGAGAAAAAGACCTCGTTCTCCCTCTGTGTCAGCTACGAAAAGAAGACAATCTCGAGACTGACAAATCTGACTGAAAAGATTGTTGCAGTAACGGAAGAGCTTGAAGAGCTTGAGGGAAAGGAGAAGAGTATGAAGAAGGAATGCGAAAAGGCAGACTTTGTTCGTGACTCGATTATTCCGAAGATGACTGTTCTCCGCACATGCGTTGATGAGGCTGAAACACTGGTCTCCCGCTCCTACTGGCCGGTTCCGACATACGGCGACCTGTTATTCTCGGTGAGGTAATCTATGTGCTCGATAATGGCTGCAGCCAGAAAAGACATTTCTTTGGATAACTTTATCCTACACTTTAATAAAACGATCTCCCGCGGCCCAGATCAACAGAAAGTGATTGAGAAGGACGGCTGGTATCTCGGATTCAACAGGCTCTCGATTATGGGCCTGAGCCCGAGCGGCATGCAGCCCTTCGAGCTTGACGGCAGTGCTGTTGTATGTAACGGCGAGATATACGGCTTCGAGAAAATCAAGAAGAGGCTGGAAGAGAAAGGCTACTCCTTCTCTTCGTCCTCAGACTGCGAAGTTCTCCTTCCGCTCTGGAAGGAGAAGAGGGAGAAGATGTTTTCTCTTCTTGATGCTGAATATGCACTTATTATCTATGATGAAGTGACTGAAAGCCTTGTTGCCGCCCGCGACCCCATCGGAATAAGACCGCTCTACTACGGCTATACTCCTTCGTCTACGATTTGTTTTGCCTCCGAGCCGAAGAACCTCCTCGGTATTGTCGATAAGATTCTCCCCTTCCCTCCAGGTTATTATTACATGGATGGAAAGTTCACACCGTACTCAGAGATATGGAAGACGGAGAAATACTCTCCAGATAACGAAGAGGAAGCGGAGAAGAAGATAAAAGAGCTTTTAATCAAAGGCGTCGAGAAAAGACTTGTCTCTGACTCTAAAATCGGTTTCCTGCTCTCCGGCGGACTCGACTCATCGCTTGTATGTGCAATAGCCGGGAAGTGCTCATCGACTCCCATAAAAACCTTCGCAATCGGAATGGAGGGTGACGCAATCGACCTCAAGTATGCAAAAGAGACGGCAAACTATCTCAAAAGTGACCACACAGAGGTAATCATGACAAAGGATGAGGTACTCTCATCACTCGACGACGTAATACACCTCCTCGCCACTTATGACATAACAACCATAAGAGCATCGATGGGTATGTACCTCGTGTCGAAATACATACATGAGAATACCGACTTGAGGGTTATACTCACCGGCGAGATATCTGACGAGCTTTTCGGCTACAAGTACACGGACTTTGCACCATCCGAAGGCGAGTTCCAGCTTGAAGCGGAGAAGAGAATAAGGGAAATCCACATGTACGATGTTCTCAGAGCTGACAGATGCATAAGCGTAAATTCCCTTGAAGCACGTGTTCCCTTCGGCGACCTTGAGTTCGTAAAGTACGTCATGAGCATAAATCCCGCTCTCAAGATGAACACACATAACAAAGGAAAATACCTCTTGAGAAAGGCATTTGAAGGCGACTATCTTCCACCCGACATACTCTACAGGGAGAAGGCTGCATTCTCCGATGCTGTCGGTCACTCGATGGTTGATTACCTGAAAGAGAAAGCAGAGAAGATGTACTCTGACGAAGAGTTTGAAGAGAAGAGGAAGAAATACACCCACGCCCAGCCTTTTACAAAGGAAAGTCTCATGTACCGGGAGATATTCGAAAAGTATTATCCGGGACAGAGCCAGATGGTAGCGGATTTCTGGATGCCGAATAAGAAATGGAAGGGATGCGACGTAAACGACCCCTCTGCAAGAGTTCTCTCCAACTACGGCTCTAGCGGAGTTTGAGAATTGGAGTTAATATACCCCTGTGTTCGACTATCATGCCCACAGGGGTCTTTTAACAGATGAAGCCTATGTATGTACCTCCTCTCCTCTGGAGGCTCCGCTTATAAGTGAATATAAGTATAAGGCGTGCGGTATTCTTCCGGGAGAAAAGGGAAGAGTCGAGGAGATTGAAGACTGGGTGAAAAGAGGTTACGGCGTCGGAGAAGTCGGGCTCGACAGAAGATTCGATAACCTGGTGGCCCAGATTGACAACTTCAAAAAAGCCCTCAATATAGCAAAGCACTACTCCGTCCCCGTCACAATCCATGCCGTGGGTCACCTCGACATAGTTCTATCCCTGTTGAAGGAGATAAAGCCTCCCCTATTCATTTTCCACTCATTTCATTCTAGTCTCCAAGTTGCGCGCGAAATAGAAAGAATGGGAGGATACATATCACTCTCTCCAAATGCAGTGAAGACAAAACACTTTCTCCCCCTGATTAAAAACACATCCTTTCTAATCGAGACAGATATGCCGACGGGAAAAGAAGAGGAAGAAAAGCTCGAAGAGCTCTATAATTATATATCCCGAATACTCAATAGGGATTTGACTTTCCCTTCAATTTTGTAAAGAAATTGCCCCGCTTTGTAAAGTTTTCTCAGTTTTATGTAAATTTTATTTTACATTTCTCCAAAACAATGACAAAAATCCGCTTTTAGGGTGGTTAAAGAGGCATAGGAGAAAACCATGAAGAAAAGAAACTTATTTTTAATTGCAGTCACACTCATCATCGCATCACTCTTTGTCTCATGTTCAGCTGATGGAGGTGGAGACGGACTCGCGTATGCTGTACTCTCGATTACGAATGACAGGGCGCGCACAATCTCATCAGGAAATGACAGTATTGAAATTACGAAATACTATGTGAAACTTACACCAGTCTCTCTTAGCACATCCTATGAATTCACCTTCGAGAAGAATGAGAGCGGCACATACGTAATCGACGGCGTAATACCGGGTAATTACACTGTTCTTGTCGAGGCGAGAACCAAGGATGACACCACTGTTTCCCAGGGCACAGCATCTCACCGGTTTACAAGAGGAGAAGCCAGGACTTTCTCGGTCACACTCAACACTCTTTACGGCAGCCAGGATACAACAATCACGTACGCATGGGATACTAATATCTACAGCGCAGACGCAACGCTGAAGTTAGTAGTAAAAGATGAAAAGGGAAATACAGTTAATACAGATGGATGTATTACTTCTTCCAGTGGAAAGGCAGTCTTCAGAAAAACTCTTTCATCAGGCTCTTATCTCTTTATAGCATCCCTTTATGAAGGAGACTACATTGTTATAGGTTATACCGACGTCGTCAGAGTCACCAACGGCTCCGCCCTTTCGCACACAATCTCTCTTACATCCTATGGAGCATCAGCAGGAGAAAATAAAGCGTCAATCAGCTCCTCGGAACTATATGTTCCTCTTACAGGAACACTCGAACTCTATAAGGTTTCAACTTACGTCGCAGGAGCTACCCTTACAATAACAAATCTCCCGAGTGGAATAACAAAGGATGATGTGATGGTTACCTGGTACGTTGAAGATTATGTTGTAGAAGAAGATTCTAAAAAGGGAGGCACAACTGCCACATTCGACATGATGGGGCCGACAACAATTGTAACAGCAGTAATGCAATGCTCTAAGCTAGGCTCGATGGGGTCTGTCACAGGCTTATATAAAAACCCGTAAAGACTTGTTCTTACCCATAATTTATTCCCCTTCCGCCTTCCCGGATTCCTCCGGGAGGGCATTAAAAAAAGCCACCGCAGAAACGATGGCTTACCGCATATAAGAATTACTTTTTCTTATGTCTCATTGCTCTGAGCTTTTTCTTTCTCTTATGAGTTGCGATCTTATGCTTTTTTCTTTTTCTTCCGCAAGGCATCTTTGAATGCTCCTTATTCCAATTGGATTTTGTAATTACCCCACCATTATGGTAGTTAGTTAATTTTGAGTCAATAGAGTTTAACCAACATTGCCGTCAGTATATTTGTGAACAGTAAGCTTTTTGCCGTCCTTTCCTATAGCTTTACCGTCAACTGTTACAACGCCGCCCACAGTCTTCATCGGAAGAGCAAAGAAATGGTCGCTCTTGAGGTATGTTGTAATCTTCTCCGTCTCGGGCTGTCCCTCGTACTCGAGAACAGTTCCCGGCTCGAAATCATCGGCGAAGATGACCTCGCATGTGGAATGGGATTCATCATTCTTATCCGATGCTGCAAGAAGCATACCGTAGCTCTTGACGCCCCTGAAATTGGCAGGCTTGAGGTTGGAGACAAGTACTATGTTGTGTCCCAGAAGCTCCTCGCGTGTGTAATACGGCACAATTGAAGATACGATTGTTCTAGGCTCCTCTTCGCCGCAGTCAAGCTTGAGGATATAAAGCTTATCGCCATCGGGGTGCTTTTCACACTCAACTATCTTACTGACCTTTAAAATTACTTTGTGCGCCCAGTTTTCCAATAATGATTTTTCTTCATCCATTTTATTTTCTTCCTTTTTATTATCTTCTTTTTTCTTCTCTTCCCTTTCGCTCTGGGAACCGCTGTAGCGTGCTCTGAGTTCATCGATGGTCTTATCTTCAAGCTTACTGAAGAGAAGGCTTACTTCCCCTATTTCAATTTTCCCTTCAAATGAGCCGATATTCTTCCACTCGAGATCTGCTCTCTCACCGAGGAAGGAAAGAATCT
Source organism: Eggerthellaceae bacterium (assembly GCA_963646155.1). Taxonomy (GTDB): domain Bacteria; phylum Spirochaetota; class Spirochaetia; order Sphaerochaetales; family Sphaerochaetaceae; genus Ornithospirochaeta. Next base: position 36,729 of record CAVIUT010000005.1, read on the forward strand.
TTGCGCCCGCCGACGGCATGTAGGGGGTAATCATGACACCCAGGTCCCTGATGAGATAAACGAGTGTTCTCAAGAGCTTTTCAGCTTCCTCCGGATTTTCAGTTCTCTTCTTCCACGGTTCTCCATCCTGGAAGGCCTTGTTGCCGATGTCAGAAAGGGCGAAAACAGCCCTGAGTGCATCGCGCTCTTCAGCCTTTTCAAGAAGGGATGTTATCTCATCCTCCTTCTCTCTGATAATTGAAACAAGCTCTTCATCACATTTACCTTCCGGGAGCGTTCCGTTATAGAAACGTTTGACGAATGTGAGGGTTCTGTTTACAAGGTTGGAGAGGTTTCCGATAAGCTCCTTATTAACCTTTTCCTGCAGATCCTTCCATGTGAATGTGAAGTCCTGCTTCTCGGGCCTGTTGTAGAACATGTAGAAGCGCCATACGTCAGCAGGGATTCCCGTCTCCTCGACATCATTACCAAAGACTCCGATTCCCCTACTCTTACTGAACTTTCCACCCTCGTAGTTAAGGTATTCAGTTGAAGACATATGATGCAGCATCGTCCACTTCTCACCTGTCGCAAGTAAAGATGATGGGAAGATTACGGTATGGAACGGGATATTGTCCTTACCGATGAACTGGAAGAGCTCGGTATTCTCCGGGTCTCTCCACCAATATTCCCAGTCATCAACCTTATTGGCCGTAATCGATATGTAGCCGATGGGAGCATCAAACCAGACATAGAATACCTTGTCTTCATATCCTTCCTTCGGAACCGGTATACCCCACTTGAGGTCTCTGGTGATGCACCTCTCCTGAAGACCGTCACGAATCCAGGATGATGTAATCTGGACTGCGTTCTTAGCCCAGAAGCCCTCAACGCTTGCCTTTTCCATCCACTTCTGGAGCATCGGCAGAGCTTTCGGAAGGTTTATGTAGAGGTTTTTCGTCTTTCTTATCTCGGGGGTACTTCCACAGACAGAACACTTACTGTCAATGAGTTCTGTCGGGTCAAGAAGCGAGCCGCAGGAATCACATTGGTCACCGCGCGCCCCTTCATAGCCGCACTTCGGGCACTTTCCGCTGACATAACGGTCTGCAAGGAACCTTTTACAGGTCGGGCAGTAGAGCTGCTCGGTCTCCTTCTCCGTTATATAGCCGTTATCGTCGACACACTTGAATATGTGCTGGACAATCTCGGTCTGCCTGGGAGTGCTTGTACGTCCGAAGTAGTCGAAATCTATATTGAACCATCTGTAAATATCTTCATGTATCTTATGATACCTGTCACATAGTTCTCTGGGGGTTACACCTTCCTGAAGCGCCTTTGTCTCGCTTGCCGTACCGTATTCATCGGTACCGCATATGTATAGTGTTTCATATCCGCGGGAACGGCAGAAACGTGAAAAAACATCTGCACTCAGAACCTGCGTGAGATTGCCGAGGTGCGGAATATTGTTTACATAAGGTAATGCTGATGTGATTAATCTTTTCTTCATAACAGAGTGATTATATTTAAAGCCGAAATAAAATAAAAGAGTCTCGTTTATCCTTTTATCGACTCCTTCTCTTTATGCTATACTCTCCACATGGATGAAGTTCAGAAAATATATCACTATCTCAACACCACTGACAAAACCCTTGTCTTCACATCTGAAACCACCGCCCGCAATGCAATCTTGTCTTTTATCGAAAAATATCCGGGAAAGGCCGTATTTTCTGATAGGGCAATAAGCTGGGATAGGTTTCTTCTTTCTCTTAAAGATACTTACTCAAAGCGCGAGATAACCAAAACAGAGCGTAAGGTATTCGCATACTCCTTTCTCAAGAGCGGTGGGCTCGAGAAAATGGAGACCTTTGCTTCTCCGGAGTACAAAGAAAGCGCTCTGAGCTACTCGTCCTACATAGCGTCTCTTCTTCCCTCATTTCCCTCAGAGGATGAGCCGATTATCCAATCGATTTCCAAAAGGATGCTGAATGATATAAGAATTATCCGGAAAGCTTATTGCGAATATTTAGAGAGCCATAATCTCTTTGAAAGGAATTACATCGCCCCCGACTACTCGAAAATCGAAAAGGAAAGGTATGTCTTCGTCTTTCCCTCCACCTTCACTTCCGCCGAGGCCGATAAGATAGTCGCACTCAATCTTGTTGATGTAATTAAAGAGGATGAGGGAGAAGAGAGACTGAGCGAGTACGAGAACTCCCTCTCCGAAATACGCGGGACTCTCAGGGCGATAGAGAAAGACCGTGAAAGATACAATGACGACGAGATAGCAATAACTAGTTCATCTCTTTCAACCTACAGACCTTATCTCGAGAGCGAGGCGAAGATAAGAGATATTCCCCTCGTCTTTACGTCCTCCGAAATGCTCTCGTGCTACCCTGAGGGAAGGCTGATGCATCAACTCTATGCTCTTTATACCTCATCATGGGCTTTTGAAGAGATGAAGAAGCTCCTTCTTGACCCTGTCTACCCCTTCAAGGATAGAGAAAAGTTTATTTCAATACTGCGACACGCAGTCGACAAAAGAATTGAGGGCAAGGGTATAAAGAGCTGGATGAGCGTCCTTGAGAGCGAAGAGAAGTCACTCATGCTCTCACTTATCCAGAGCGTTCAAAGGGTAGTGAAGAGCTCGAAAAGCAGGATGACTCTTCTCTCGATTAAGGAATTCAGAGACACCTACTTCATGGAAGGGAAATGGAACGAGGAAGAGGACAGAGTCTTCGGCTCCATCCTGAATTTACTGGAATCCATGGGAGATGATGAAATAAGCGGCCTCTTCTCACTCTTTCTCTCACTTCTCGACGAAACGGCCTATGTCGAAAGAACCGAGAATAAGGCAGGAATCAGAGTCTATGCCTACCCCGCATCATGCGGCCTCATCACAAAGGTTCATTACATAATCGGCCTCGACGACAGAACAACGGAGAAGAAAATAGACGACTACCCGTTTCTTCTTTCGCTCGGAAGGGATGTGAGAAACATAACGGACAGCCTCTTAAACATCTACCGCTCGTCTCACTTTGCAGAGAAGACCGTATTATCCGGGACAACTGAGGGTTTTGACGGTGCGAGACTTCTTCCGCCCCTCTTTCTTGATGGCGCTGTTAAATCAAAAGCCCCGTCCAGCGACGCATATACAGAGGAAGGTGAATACTGGAGGGAGAATAAAAAGCCCGACATCAAACCCTATATGGCGCAGGCTCTCTCCTATGAGAGGGCAAGCAGCACCTCCCTCAAGGGACGAAAGGCCGAAGTTAAAATCAAAAGCTTCACTCATGATGCTCTATCTCTATCCGTCTCCCGTGTCAGGGACTACGATCAATGCCCATACCGCGGTTATGTGTCAACAAGGCTCAAAATTGACGAGAAGAACTTCTCACCCCTTCTCGAGGACCCGAGAGCTGTCGGTGTCATACTTCATAACACTATCGAAAAAACACTCGAAGAGGCCGGGCGTATTGTTGATATAGAGGACGAAAGACTACAGTTTAACTTTCTCGATGAACTTGAAAAGGCAGTGAAGAGAAGAGACATAACAACAGCCTATACATACGAGCACATAAAGGGTAAATACGGAAACAAACTCGAAGGCATTAAGAGCGCGAACAAAGCCTCTCTCTATTCTTCTCTCAATCTCATTCAAAACGAGGTCGAAATTGACGGCTACCCGTTGACCGGAGCCATAACGATAAACGGGAGAGTAGACACAATCCTATGTGACGGGGAGAAGAAATACATAATCGACTGGAAGACTGGAGGAAGCAGCGACTACTCCTCCTCATCCCTTTCAGATACCAGCCTCCAGATAATCCTATATGCGCTTCTACTCGATGATGATATTGCCGGAGGAGCCTTCTACTCGATAAAAGATGAGAACTACAAGGTAGTGTGGCCGACGGAAAGCTACTATCAGAAGAACGGCGTAAAGAAGACTGAAGGATATACAAAGGAGGCGGTTATAATCAACTCGAAAGAACGCCTCGAGAAGATTATAAGTCATCTTGAAAGTGGCGACTTCACGCCACAGCCCAAAGCGGGGAGCTGTTCTCCATGCCCCTACTTCAGGCTCTGCCGCTCGAGATATGCCGTATCCAAGGAGGAAAGAAGTGACAAGTGAAGTAGAAAAGAAATTCCTCTCTTTTACTAAGAAGAATGGTTTTGATATTACAGAAAGCTCATCCAATCAGCATAAAGCTGTCCTTTCAGATAGCTACTCCGTCCTTCCTGCAGGTGCTGGAAGCGGAAAGACCACAGTCCTGACATACAGATTTCTGCGCCTGATCATGGACGACGAGAAGGATATACACAGCGATGAAATCCTTACCATAACATTCACCAGAGCCGCAACAAGCAGCATGAGGGCGAAAATATATCTCATTTTGAAGAAGGCCAGAAATGAGGGATTAATTGATGAGGAGGAGATAGAGAGATTCACCAATGCCGAGATATCGACAACAGACAGCTTCTGCTCGAAAATCGTCCGGCTCGACTCTGTTCGCTACGGTCTATCACCCTCATTTGCTATCGAGGACGATGATGATTTAAAGGCCTTTATTTCACTAACTCTAAAAGAGATAATCGAGGATAAGATAGAAAAAGAGGAGGAGTGCAGAGTTATTGCGTCACTCATTCCTTTTGATGACCTGTTATCACTTTTCATCACCGTTACACACAATTACATCAATATTGCCTCCCCCTTCCCGTCAGATAGCATAGAGCTTTACGGGAAGACAAAGGCAGAAGCGAAGAAAATAATCGAAAGAGAAAAGAAAAAGACAAAGGACATCCTCACCTCCCTTACATCTACTTTCCTCACCCTTTTCTCAAGTTGCACCAGCATAAAGGACGATGTCGGGCACGTAAACAATATAAAGAACTATCTCATTACTGGAGAAGAAATAAATACTTCCTTTACAAAGAAACGTACAATAAAGGAGAGGCCTGATAAGAACAATGATTTTGTTTCCCTCAGAAAAGATATAAAAGAAAAGCTTACTTTCTATTTCGAACTCGAATCATACTCCGACGAGGAAAGCTTTCTTCTTCTTAAAGGATATTCGTCACTCCTTACGGAATTCCAGAATAGGATAATCTCTCATAAACGGAAAGAAGGACTCCTCACCTTTCACGATATCGTACTTCTCTCCATAGACATACTCAAAACCAATCCTTCCTTGAGGCATTATTACAATAACAAATACAAAAGGATAATGGTCGACGAATTCCAGGACAACAACGAAGAGAACAAGAGACTCATATATCTTCTTGCCGCCTCCTCAGATTTTACATCAACCGACAGATATCCCACAATCAATGACATAATCGTGGACAAAATCTTCATGGTCGGGGACGAAAAGCAGTCCATATATAAATTCAGGGGTGCCGATGTATCTGTTTTCAAGAACATCAAAAACGACCTGGGTGAAGATAGGGTCCTTCCTCTCTCGGAGAACTTCAGGAGCGAAAAGGGACTAATCGAGAAAATAAACACATTCTTCAACTCGAAAATCATGCCGGCGAAGGAAGAAGAGAGCGCCGACTATGAAGCTGAATATACTCCCCTCACGAGCAGAAAGGAGAGAGTGAGGAGCACAATTAGTTTCAGATACATGAATGCCACAGGAGAAAAGGACGACGAAAGCGCATCATCCTCCGAGTGCGAGGCATATGAATGCGCAAGAATAATCAAAGAGGAGATACTCGGACGGGAGAAGGAAAAATATATGGTCTGGGACAATCCATCCTCCTCTCTGAGGGAACCCACCTATGATGATATAGCAATACTATTAAAGAAGACATCAAACCAAAGCGACTTCGAGAAGGCATTAAGGCTATTCAACATTCCCTTCACCGTTTCAGATAACAAATCCCTTACACAGGATGCAGTTATGTGCGACTTCTATTCCATCCTGCAGTATTCTGTATACGGCGACGACGACCCGCTTTCCTTTGCGTCCCTACTGAGGTCTCCTTTTGTAAACATGAGCGACGAAGATATCGAAATCGTCATCAATAACACAAGGGAGAAAAAGAAGAGAGAGGAAAGTGTCAGTGAGGACGGGAAAAAGAGACTCAATATACTCGACGAACTCGTAACTGAACTAAAAGAGAAGGAAGAGAAAGAGAGCCTCGGCGCACTCATCCACTACCTCTGGTATGAAAGGGGCTACAGATTCCTCATTGAAAGCGAAAGAGACAACTACAGCTACGCCGAACACTACGACTATCTCTTTTCAATAGCATCCGATTACGATGCGTCAAAAAAAGGCCTCATTGCATTTCTCGATGCCGTCCGACCAACACTCGGGGATGTGTCCCCCTTTAAAGATCAGTCGATTCTCAGGGAGAAGAGAAGCGGTGTCACAATCGAGACAATCCATAAGTCAAAAGGGCTTGAATACCCTATCGTCTTTGTTTCTGATATGGGCGGAAAGAACAACAGCGACAGATATACGATAACCCGTCTTTCTTCTTCCCTGCCCCTTCTTCCCTACTTCGTAACAAAGGACAGAAAACTTAAAAACCCCGTTGCTGCTGCACTTAAGAAAGAAGATAACATGATGGAGAATGCAGAGACAAAGAGGGTTTTATACGTTGCTGCTACAAGAAGCGAACACCACCTTATATTTACATCGGTATTCGGAAAGAAGTCGATGAGTAACGGCTCCCTTACCCGCCCGAAAACGGATAGTTACAACTCCATGCTCCAGTACTTCATCGAGGGCATAGATTTCGACTTCGAGGCCGGGTCCGACATAATTGAGACGAGGGAATTCGGGGCTGTGAAATACTATGTATTCAGGGAGAAAAGGAAAAAGAGCAAAAAACCTGAAGGCATTGAAAAATGGTACCTCGAGCCGAGAAAGCTGAAAGAGGAAAAGCCGATAGAGCGGAAGGCTGTAACATCACTCGAAACATATGAGTTTTCGAATGATGGTAATGTGACATTCCTTCCCTCGACGGAATTTGATTCAATACTCAAAGAGGGAGAATATGAAGACGAAGAAAGAAAATCCCTCATAACGGAATTCGGCACTCTGACTCATCTTTTAATAGAGTCGGGAGTCAAGAATACCGATGCCGACACATCAACCTTCTTCATGGATGAAAAGAAGCGAGAGAGAATAATTTCATCTTCTATCGCCCTTCGTGACGGTTTTCTCTCCTCCACCTTCTATAAGAGTCTCACCGGTTACAGGTTATATCCTGAGAGGAAGATTCTAATTAAGGACGGAGAATGCATCGTCGAAGGGATCATCGACCTCTTATGCATAAGCGATGAGAAGATAATCATCGTTGACTACAAGACAGACTCAGTGCGTATCCCCGAAAGGCACAGGGGACAGCTCGATTACTATAAAAAGGCGATAAAGACGATATATAATAACCGTAAAGTTGAAACATACCTCTATTACCTGCGTTCTAGAGAAGCACTCCTACTGGAGTAGAAGAGGATAAATCTATATCATTCGGAGAGAGGAGACTTATTTATGTCACTATCACAGATAATCATTGTACTTCTACTCGGTATCATAGAAGGAATCACCGAGTGGCTTCCGATATCGAGCACGGGGCACATGCTGCTCTTTGATTCATTTCTAGTTCTTGACGCATCTGCCGAGTTCAAGAATATGTTCTTCGTTGTAATACAGCTGGGTGCAATACTGGCAGTAGTCGTACTCTATTGGCATAAGCTATGGCCCGCAGCAATAGAAGAAGGCAAAGTGAAACTCAAGAAAGAGACCTTATCTCTATGGGGAAAGACAATAGTTGCAATCATCCCGTCAGGCATCGTCGGCGTTCTCTTCGACGACTGGATGGACGAGAATCTTCATACTCCCCTTGTGATTTCCATCGCCCTGATAGTTTACGGCATACTCTTCATATTGATTGAAAGGAAAAACAGGACACGTATTGCCATTACATCTTCCACCGGCGACATTACATACCGCATGGCTCTTTCAGTCGGACTATTTCAAATACTTTCCCTTGTTCCCGGTACATCCCGTAGCGGTGCAACCATCATGGGTGCACTCATTCTCGGACTTGACAGGACCACAGCCACGGAATTTTCATTCTTCATGGGTATTCCCACAATGGCAGGGGCATCACTGATTAAGATACTCAAGTTCGGCTTCAATTTTACAACTGATGAAATAATCATACTTATCCTTGGAACTGTAACAGCCTTCGTAGTTTCTTTACTTGCTATCAGATTCCTTATCTCCTACATAAAGAAAAAAGATTTCACTGCATTCGGCATTTACCGCATAATTCTCGGCGCCCTCATACTCATAGCACTCGCAGCAAACGTAATATAGTGAGAAAGCCAAATTTCTACTTCCCCGTTATCGAATTGACGGGGATTTTTTGTGTAGAACTGTCTCAATTGTAAAATTTTCTTAACAATTACGTCATATTTTGACAAATTTTGAAAATACCTCGCTTTATATATGGAGGCAAAAAATGAATCAATTGAACAACATCATTTTGGAAGGCACACTCATCAATGAACCGGAAGTAGTGGCAAAAAGCACCATTACGCAAAGCAGGCTTGTTAAATTCACAATCGCCAACGAAAGGTATTACAAGGACGTGAATGGAGAAACAAAAAAGGAGGTACTCTATTTAGTAATACAATGCTGGGGAGAACTCGGAGAGAAAGCCCTCACCAACATCCACAAAGGTATGATAGTCAGAACTGTCGGCCGTTTAATGATGTGCAGGTGGGAGAATAAGGCGGGAGAAAAACGCAGTACAATCGAAATTGTATGCAATCACATCGAATACCGGACAAACCGCAATAAGGATGCCAAACTCGAAATCATCGAAGACACAAATAAGGAAGCGGACAATCTTTCAGATACCACCGTCCTTTATGAATTCTGATTCTGCGGCATAGAAATATGCCGTAGAAAACAAAAAAGCAATGAAAATAAGGATTGAATAAATGGGGGCAAAAGACAGCATCACAAAAGAATATATTCGCAATAATAAAGTATTCGCGGATGCCTTCAATTATTTTCTTTACGATGGGGAGTGTGTAATCGAGCCGGATAAATTAGTCGAACTCGACACGACTGAACTCGTTGTCCCATATTACGAAAACGATAAGGGAATGCAGACAGAAAGCCTCCAGAGATTCCGTGATTCTCTTAAAGAAGCCTCCGTCATGTGTGGCGACGATGCAACCTATGTCATTCTCGGCATCGAGAACCAGAGTAACATAAACTATGCAATGCCTGTGAAGAATATAGTCTACGATGTACTGCATTACAGCAGTCAGGTGACAAGGCTTGCCAAAGAGAGAAGACGCAGTTGGATGGAAGACAATCTCGGAAAAAAGCCGGGAAAAGAGGAGTTTTTGTCAGGAATAACGAAAGAAGATAAGCTTATTCCCGTCATTACACTTGTAATCCACTTCTCAGATAGCCGCTGGGACGGACCGATGTCCTTGAGGGACATGATGGCTACTGAGGATGAGAAAATACTTTCCTTTGTTCCCGACTACAGGATAAACCTGATTGAGCCGGAAGGGATGACAGAAGAGGAGATAGCAAAGTTCGAGTCGACTCTAAGGGAAGTCTTCTCTTTCATAAAATATTCAAAAAACAAAGAAAAGCTGTTAAATTATATACAGACAGAAGAACGGATGACTCACCTCAGCGTAGAAGCTGCCAAGGTGATTAAGGTGATAACAGGCTCCAAATTTAAAATCCAGGAAGGAATGGAGGAGGTTAATATGTGTCAGGCTGAAATGGAATGGGGAATGGAAAGAGAAGAGAAAGGTCGTCTCGAAGGTCGTCTCGAAGGTCGTCTCGAAGGTCGTCTCGAAGGTCGTCTCGAAGGTCGTCTCGAAGGTCGTCTCGAAGGTCGTCTCGAAGGTCGTCTCGAAGGCACCAATCGAATGACAGAACTAATGGACATTCTTTTGACTGCAAATCGAATTGATGACGCTAAACGTGTTACTAAAGATATTGAGTTTCGTTCTAAACTTATGAAAGAGTATAAGTTAGACATTTAGCTTATACCAGATGGTTTTGAATATCTCTTGGAATATGTGAGAGGTTAATATGTGTCAGGCTGAAATGGAATGGGGAATGGAAAGAGAAGAGAAAG
>CAVIUT010000005.1:46931-48488 GCA_963646155.1 Eggerthellaceae bacterium
AACGTGTTACTAAAGATATTGAGTTTCGTTCTAAACTTATGAAAGAGTATAAGTTGGACATTTAGCTTATACCAGATGGTTTTTAATGTCGAACTGATGAACGCAGTAAAGGAAAACTTCTGATGTCATAGCTTATAATAAGCTTCCTTTTTGCCTGCACCGTCTTGATGATATGAAGAGGACAGCTTGAGGCAAAGAGTACTACAATAAGCTTATAAGAAAATTCAAGCTGGAAACGTAACACTCGGCCGTATCTCATTATACTTTCATTATTGACAGAAATGAAATAAGGCAATGCCCGAGATGAAAAGTAACAAACTCATCCATATATCAATATATTTTCCCGTCCGACCTAACTTCTGCTTGATTCTGCCGTATCTATTGACGTAGTAGTAATGGTTTAAGAGCCATTATTGCCCTTCAATAAATGAAATTAAATCTATGAAGCAAAGGAAAACACCATGAATAAAGAATTACTCGAAAAAGCAAAGAAAACAAAGTCGGTTGATGACTTGGTTGTACTATCTCGAGCCAATGGAATATCTCTCACGAGAGAAGAGGCCGATTCTTATTTTGAATCATTGCATAAAAGTGGAGAAATTACCGATGATGAACTTGATTCTGTTTCAGGCGGATGCAACACTACAGTCGACGGTATGACATACACAGTCGTGTCATCCGGATGTAAATGTTTTACCGGCGAGTTCTCGAAGATTGGTGAAAGAGATACGTGGCTACGCGAGAAATGGTATATGTATGCCGCTGACGGAGAGCTGTGCTGCGGAAATTGCGTAAATCTCATGTTCAAGAACGGTCTCGGATACTGTAGCAAAAGTGGAAGGTAATCATCTTCCACTCTCCTTTCTTCATTCCGATGTATTGATTTATAAAGCTACTACAAACTTTATATCTTCCTGTTCGGAGCCCGATGCCACAATCGTTACGATCTTTTCACTCCATACGACACTGAAATTATCTTCTGTAACGATTTGTCCGTCATTGAGAAGAGATAGCGATTCATCTGTTATCTTCTTCTTTTCCTTATAAAGGCTGAAACCCCATTTGGTGTAGCCGTAAGGAAACTGAGGCTGCCCTATCATATAGATGGAAAGCGAATAGTTTGAGTTCTCAGATTTAAGGACCTCAGTCTTCTTATAATTTGTCTTATATTCGATAAGAAAGACCACCAGCAATACCACAACGAGTACAGCAAGTATAGATGTCAGGATTATTCGTTTTGTGTTTCTGTTCATAGCACTCTGATTCTCTTTAATTGTTCATTTAATTTCAATAACTCGTCGTCTCTGTCGTGAGGTAATCCCTTGTACTCTTTACATCGAGAAGGGACCTCTCTCCTTTACATTCCTCAGGGTTGATATCAAAATCTCTGCAGTTCTTCAAATCAACTTCATCATCGGGAGCTCGTATCCAATACCGTTATCAGCGAGAGCCTTCTTTACTCTGTGGAGTTCGGGAAGGTTAATATGGTGAACAATTTCGGAGTTTTTTTATGAAAAGTCTTGGATTGTTTCGTTTACAGTGGTTCGTTAGTTAACG
>CAVIUT010000006.1:0-47451 GCA_963646155.1 Eggerthellaceae bacterium
CCTCAATTCTGGCCCTACGCCTTATGTTGTTATTTCGGCATAGTCGAATTTTCTTAATTTGCCCCCTCGCCTCTCCCCCTTTACTCATTTTTCTTTTTTTGACACAATACTCCTGCAGCAGATACTAGGCAATGGATGCCTCCCAACCCCGCCAGGACAGGAATGTAGCAACGGTCAGAGGATTTTTCATGTGACCTTGACTATTTGCTGCATTTTTCTTTATCGACTCCAGTACTTTTTCCTTCTCAAGAAATAGACGAGAAGATAAATAAAGACGACAAACTTGACTATTGCGATAATCGGCCAGGAGCGCACATCATACGGCATTGTCGGATCCATGGCATATACAAACCTGAAGGCATTCGACGCGATGGCAAGAACAAAACATACTATGAGAGCATTGAATGAATACCTCTTGAAGCTCTTGAGACCCTTTGTCGCCATGTAGCCGAGAATGACTATCAGAAAGTAATCGACAACGTTGACAACGCCGAGAATATCGTGTCTTTTTATAAGCCATACGTTGAGGCATGCACATATAAGAGAGACGATGAGTGCGGCGGGAAGACCAAGATAGGAGACAAATGCCGCGACACTGAAACTGGTGCCGTCAGCCTTGAAGTCTTTTGTAATAAAGGTCGGAAGTCCGTCTGTCTCATTCTCCTTATCGGGAATGACAACTTCCTTGTTTTCATCCCGCAGGCCTTCATACTTTTTCAGATACTCCCCGCAATAGGGGCAGTAGTTATCGTTCCTTTCAGCATAAGCGGAGCAGACAGGACATTTGACCCTCAGCTTCGTTCCGCAGAGCCGGCAGTAGTTCGCGCCTTCAGGGTTGATTGTTTTACAATTTCTACAAATCATCTTTTCCTCTTTCGAATGGTATTCTCATTCTACTCAAAAGTGGCGTCAACAATATTTTCCAATGTAAAAAACTACTTCTGTCGGATAGAAAACACAATCGTAAAATTTGAATGATTTTGAAAATTGCTATTGCATAAATGAAGGGAAGAGTCTATCTTACTTTAAATTCCTACTTTGAGAGTAGGAAATGGAGGAAAACATGCTTTACCATAATGCGACAGAACTCGTTGGAGAGACTCCACTCTATGAGGTGGAGAACATTGAAAAGAAGTACCACCTTGAAGCAAGGGTACTTGTCAAACTTGAATACCTTAACCTCACCGGCAGTATTAAGGACCGTATTGCAAAGAAGATGATTGAGGATGCAGAGAAGGAAGGAAAGCTCAAGCCGGGTTCGGTAATCATTGAGCCTACAAGCGGAAACACGGGAATAGGACTTGCGGCCATCGGAAAGAGCAAGGGCTACAGGGTGATTATCGTAATGCCGGAGACAATGAGTGAAGAGAGAAGGCTCTTAATGAAGGCTTATGGCGCCGAGCTCGTACTTACGGAAGGCAAAAAAGGCATGAAGGGGGCTATCGAAAAGGCAGAGGAACTGGCAAAAAGCATTCCTTCGTCATTTATTCCCGGACAGTTTGTAAACCCCAGCAACCCGAAAGCTCACGAAGAGACTACAGGCCCCGAAATCTGGCGCGACAGCGAGGGAAAAGTTGATATTTTCATCGCAGGAATAGGAACAGGTGGAACAATCACAGGATGCGGTAGATACCTCAAGGCTAAAAATCCAAATATCGAGATAATCGGAATCGAGCCGGAAACATCCCCTGTCCTGACAAAGGGAGTATCGGGCTCACATAAAATCCAGGGAATAGGAGCAGGCTTTGTTCCCGAGACCCTCGACACGAAAATATACTCAAGAGTTGAAACAACGAATGAAAACGATGCCTACTATTGGGCACGCGAAATGGGAAAAGAGGAAGGAATCCTCATCGGAATAAGCTCGGGAGCAGCACTCCACAGGGCTGTTGAAGAGGCAAAGAGAAGCGAAAACAAAGGTAAGACAATTGTCGCAATCCTTCCCGACGGCGGGGACAGATACCTTTCCACCCCACTCTATAAGGAAGCGTGATGATTTCAACAAAAGGACGCTATGCACTGCGTTTTTTAATATCCCTCTCGAAAAAAGAGGGATATGTTCCCCTTTCAGAGATAGCCCAGAGTGAGGAGATAAGTCCCAAGTACCTTGAAAAGATAGTCTCCATCCTCTCGAAAAACGGGATTATCGAAAGTCAGAGAGGAAAGGAAGGCGGTTACCACCTCAAAGAGGAGGCGTCGAAGCTGACGGTTGGAGATATCCTTCGCCTCACGGAAGACTCCCTTGCACCTGTCGAATGCCTCTGCGGAAACGTCAACTCATGCCACAGAAGGGAGAACTGTCCTACCCTCCCGATGTGGAATGCACTTTATAAAAACAATCTTTCCTTCTTCTCTAAAATAACACTGGAAAATTTAAAGAGCGGAGAATATCCGTTTTAGATAGTCGCACTCTCTCTTTAATGTTATGATTGACTCATGGCATATGAAGTAACCGCAACAAGGAAAAGACCTCAGGATTTCGATAAGCTCGTCGGGCAGGAATTTGTAGTATCGACACTGGAGAATGCAATAAAAGAGAACCGCATTGCCCATGCTTATCTCTTTGCAGGCCCCAGAGGTGTCGGAAAGACAAGTTCCGCGCGCCTCCTGGCTAAGGCTCTCAACTGTCAGAAAGGTATGAGCGCACACCCATGCGGCGTCTGTTCCTCATGCCGTGAGATAACAAGCGGTACCAGCCTGGACGTCATCGAAATCGACGGCGCATCAAACACATCGGTCAATGACGTGAGAAAGATTAAGGAGGAGATTCTCTTTCCTCCTCAATACTCGCGTTACAAGATATACATCATAGACGAAGTCCATATGCTCTCGACTTCGGCCTTCAATGCACTACTAAAGACTATCGAAGAGCCGCCGGAGTACATCATCTTCATCTTTGCAACAACGGAGCTGCAGAAGGTTCCCGCCACAATCAAATCACGCTGTCAGGTATTCCGCTTCCAGCTTATAAGTCAGGAGACAATAGAAAAGTGTCTTAAAGAAGCTGCCGACGACATGTCAATTCTGGCAGATGAGGACGCCCTCTTCTGGATAAGTAAGGAAGCAAAGGGAAGCATGAGGGATGCGTACACGCTCTTCGATCAGGTTGCATCCTTCTCGGAAGACCATATAACACTGGAGAAAATAAGAAGCAGGCTCAATCTTGCCGGCTTCTCCGCCCTCAAGAAAATTGTCTCAGCTGCAATAAGCGGAAAGACGGGGGACGCACTGGAGGAGATTTCATCGCTACTCGAGAGCGGTGTCTCCGTCGAGCAGATTACAAAGGACGGCGCAGACTTCTTCAGGTCCCTCCTTTTCTACAAAAACGGCATAAGGAGGCCATCCCTCCTCGGAGTCGAAGTGGAAGATATCCCCTTGGACCTTATAGACCTTCTATCAAAGGAACAGCTTGAAACAGGGCTCAGGGCTTTCTTGAATCTCTATAGAGACCTCAGATACACACTCTCTCCGGAGTTTGAACTTGAACTCGTCTTCTCGAGGCTCTCGTCACTACCATATCTATGTTCAAACGAAACACTCGTGAGAAAACTCGAAGATATGAAAAAGGGCGTCATGGAAGGCTCTGTCGTCGTGAAGAAAAGCCGGGAGAGAGCCCTCACTGTAGATGCAGGGAGCGAAAAAGAAGAAGAGAAGAAAGAAGAGATAAAGGAAAAAGAGGAGCCAAAAAAAGAAGATCAAAAGGATTGCTCGCCTCTTCCTCTTTCTTATACAACGGAAGAAGAGAAAGCCCCTCTTATTTTCGACGAGAGTTTTCTTTCGAAAATCGATGAAGTACTCGATAGAAGCCTGAGGGCCCTGATTTCCCATTACATCCTACACTCAAAGCTTGATTTTGACGGCGACACACTTGTTTTCAATGTCGAGAGTTCAATAGCATTCGACCAGCTCAATCAATACAAGAAGGCAATAAGCAAAGCCGTTTTGGATATAACCGGAGAGGAATACGGAATCAGAATAAACCTTGTTAAACCAAAGGAAACTGAAGCCTCTCCAGAGATGGTTTCCCTACAGGCAATAATGGGGGGTAAGATTATCTTCAATATGGAAGAGAAGGAAATAGAAGAAGAAAATAAATTAGTTAAGGAGACAAACGAAGATGAATCCACTGGAAATAACACAGATGATGAAGAATTTTCAGGGCCAGATAGAGAAGACGAAGAATCTGGAGAAGGAGCTTGAGAAAGTCCTTAAGACCAAAACGATAACAGGAGCATCAGGAGCAGGCCTGGTTGAAATTACAATCAACGGTGTCTTCGAGGTGTTGAATGTCTCTATCTCTGAAGATATTCTCTCCCCCGACAAGAAGGGTATGGTCGAAACTTTGATTGTGTCTGCATTCGGAGACGCTGTTAACAAGGCGTGGAACGTAAGAAAGGAAGAAGCAGACAGCACAATGAAAGGCTTATTGGGCGGGATTAAAGCGTGAGTGCAATCGACGAATTGATAAGACTCTTGAAGAAACTTCCAGGCATGGGAGATAAATCTGCAACAAGACTGGCTTATCACTTAATAAAGACAGACTCATCCTACAACATAAAGCTGGGGGAGGCAATCAAGACAATCCAGGAGAGGATTAAGCCGTGTCCGGTATGCGGTGCGTATATGGACGGAGAGAGCTGCCAATTCTGCGACAGTACAAAGACAGACCACAGCATTTTATGCATAGTCGAAAACGCTGAGGATGTCGTGCCTCTCTCGTCTCTTGGAATATACAACGGACTATATCATGTGCTTGGAGGAGCGATTAATCCTCTTGAGGGAATAGGCCCCGGAGCATTAAGGTTCAAGGAACTCGAAGAGAGGGTGAAAAACGGCTCATTCAGGGAGATTATCATTGCGACAAACCCAACCGAGGAAGGTGATACCACTGCCCTCTACATCAAAAACATCCTCTCGCCCTACGGCGTTCAATTCTCGCGCCTTGCCAGCGGAATACCGATAGGCGGAGACCTCGGGTATGTAGATAAGACAACCCTCACGCGCTCAATGAGAGGGAGAATAAAACTCTGAAAGTCCCTCTTTTATCAAAAGAAGAGATAAAGACAGCAGAAAGAGAATGACTGCAGGCCCTGTCATCACGTGAGGATGGGAGAGAATGACACTGCGCCCCTCATAAAGAATGCGCCCGAGCGTCGGAATTGATGCATCGAGTCCTAGATTCAAGAATGAGAGAGAGGCTTCCGTGAGAATGAAAAGGACACAGTTCTCTGCGCTGCTTTCCATGATATATGGCAGAAGAGAAGGAACGATGTGATGAAAGAATATTCTCTTCTCTCCTATTCCCAGACTTCTTTCAGCTTCTATATATTCCTCCTTCTCCATCCTCTCTATAAGAGGCTTGAGAAATATAAAGAGAGATGCCCCTCCCGAAAGAGAAAGGGAAAGAATCAACTTTATAAACCCGTTACCTCCGAAAGAGAGAAGAAAGATTGCCATAACGGCCCCCGGAAGGATTTTCACAGCCTTAATAAATGATACAACTACTGCTCTTACCATTCCTCCAACTCTCGATAAAAGAAGGAAAAATAAGGCAATAGCAGCAGAAAGGATGACAGAGAGAGCGCTGAGTGAAAAGGAGACAAGAAGCGCATACATTGTCCGCGGAAAAAGATCACGACCGAGAGTGTCGTAGCCGAAGGGATGAGAGAGGGAGACTCCCTCAAGATAGTGTGCCATGTCACCCTCTCCTTTCGACGCAAACCAAAGAGCAGAGATAATTAGAATAAGTAAAATGATTATTCCCGCTTCTTTCTTACTCATTTTCATCTCCCTTCCCTCCGACCGACAAAGCAAGGACGGAAGAGATAAATAATATTAAAGAGACCGTTAAGGCCGTAATCATCACGAGAGCAAAGCACAGGCTTACGTCCCTTTCGAGGGCTGCCTTAACGAGGGCCCTGCCGAAGCCTGGAAGGGCAAAAACAGTCTCTACAACAGTAGAAGACGCAATTAATGATATAACCGCCTCTCCAGAGGCACTGAATATGACGGAAAGTGTCGGCCTCAAGGCAGTCTTTAGTACAATATTCTTCTCCTTCACACCCTTAGCCCTGGCGTAGACAATAAAGCTTTTCGCCATCGTCTCGTCGAGGCCTTTTCTGAACATTCTCATAAGAAAAGCCGATGAGACGAAGGAAAGAGAAAGCGAGGGGAGGAAAAGACTTTTGAGATGTGAAATGTAACCGGACGAGAGACGTGAGTAGCCGGCAACTGGAAAGAGATGGAGAGTCGCGGAAAAAAGAAGAATTAAAAGAAGAGACGACACAATTGTCGGCATGAGGAGGAAAAGCGACGAGAGGAAAGAGAAGAACCTGTCGCACCATCCCCCTTTCCTTCTTTCTGTCAACAAAGAGGTAAAAAGAGAAAAAGAGATTGAAATGAGTGAGGAATAGAAGACCAGAGAGAGTGTGACCGGGAGAGATGTGAAGACTATTCTCTTTATGCTCTCTCCGCCTATTGTCTTTCCCCAATTGAGGGAGAAGAAGTTCTTCATTGCCGCGAAATAGCTTTTTATGAAGCCCTTTTCTTTAATAGTTTCTTTATATAGAGCCTCCGCACTCCCGCTTGCCTCTTCTCCCAATAGAACTGAAGAGCTGTCGCCTTCAAGAAAATAGAAGACCGAGAAGAGAAGAAGAGAGAGGATGAATAATGATATAACACACTCCAGTGTTTTCTTTTTTATTCTCTCTGCCATCATTCTTCCTCGCAAGAGTGCCAGAAGAAAAATCCGTTCTGTACTGTTACGTTTTTCAAAGATGCACTATGGGCATAGACTGTCGAGTAGTGTCCGGCAATATAGACGGGGTTGTAATCAAAAAGGACACTCTGCCCCTCACGCCATATAGTGACTGCCTCCTCGATTGTTTCCGCCTCCCCCATTTTTCTCAACACATCATAAGAGGGGCTCTCTTCATCCATCCATCCGGGGAAGGACGGCAGAAAATAGCTCTTCATCTGGGGAAGAGGAACTGTTGTAAATGCAGATATGTAGATATCCCAGAAGCTGCTCTCTTTCCGCCTTTCGACAAAGGATGCCCAGTCGAGGGTTATTATCTCACACTCAATTCCTATATTCTCTAGATTGTCCTTAACTACTGCTGCTATCTTATCGAGATTGCTTAAGGATGAAGTAAGGACTCTTACCTTTATCTTCCCCTTACCCTCGATAAGCGAGCGGGCAGAGGCGGGATCATAAATTGAATATGGATTCTCTTCACTTTCAAGCCAATCCTTCTGAAAGGACTCCATGTAGGAAGATGAGAGGGTATAGCCGTTTTTCCCATAGCATGACGCCATCAAGAGGGAGCTGTCGAGAGCAAGGGACACAGCCTTTCTTACGTCCTCGTTTGCCATCACGCCCTCTTTTTTATTATAAACAAGTGCAATGCTTCCGCTCTCGTCTCCGTCGAGCAGGATTATATTCTCATTCTTCTCGAGCCTATCGAAGTCTGTGCTCATGACATCGTTTATAGCATCATACTCCCCGCTCTCGAGACCGAGTGTCCGTGTCACGGCATCAGGAACAAACCAATAGGTTAAGCCGTCGTTTACCGCGCTCTTCTTTCCCCATCTTCCCGACGAATATTCTCCGTACTCCGAGTATGAATTGAATTTCCCAAGGACTATCTTCTCGCCCGGAATCCAGCTCTCAAGATAGTACGGCCCTGTCCCTATATACTCCGAAACGCTACCGTCATCATTTATTACGCGCTCAGGCATAATGACAGCCTCCATCGGGCTTGATGCAATTAAAATCGGAAGAAAAAGAAGAGATGAGGCACTCGTTATCTCAATTGTCTTTTCGTCAATAACTTTAAACTCCGCGCCTGTTGTTATATTCCCGGCAACAGAATAGAGATTAAGATACCTGTTCATCGACGCTGCTGCATCCTCGGCTGTCATAACGCTTCCATCATGAAAGAGAACACCTTTTCTCAAGACAAATGTGAGTTTTTTGTCATCATTACTGAGGAAATAGCTCTCACAGAGCTCTTCTCTTATATTACCATCCCCGTCAAGGACCAACAGCTTTTCATATATGTTACCGCCCGCTATTATCCTCCCCATCAAAGATGAGTTCGTCATTACATCCAGTGTCACAGGCTCCTGACTGACGGCAATATTTATATTTGTCTTCTCTTCGTTTTTATTACTAGAGCAGGACACAACAAGGAGTAATGTGATAGTTATTAAAAGCGCTCTTCTCATCTGAATAAGGATATTGTTTATGGCGATATTTTTGAACACCTTGTCTTTGAATAGAAACAAAATCCTTCATTGTCTCAAAGGAGATTTTGACTCTATATCCCATTGCTCACGCTCTATTAAGCTTATATAGCACGTTCTCTTTTCATGCATCAAAAGAACTGGAACATCTTCCACTTTACGCTGAAAATGGAAAGAGCACTTCTCATGGACTCGCCTCGATTTTTCATTGCCACTGTAATATCGGCTCACACTTTACGCATTCCGCAATCCTCAAAAGAATGACGCAGCATTTCATTCACCGCTTCCGTCATGATGCCTCAGCCCCAATACGGCTGAGAGAGCCAATATCCAAATTCACACTCATCGTCGCGCTCTGTCATATTTGTGTGTCCTTTTAGCTTCAGTTCAATTGCACCGACAGCCCTGCCATTCTCTTTGAGACAGATGCCATATGCCTCTCTCCCGTTAAGAACATTTTCAATTAACAACGGCTCTCATCTATGCTCTTATGTGGAGGCCATCCGGCAATCGGACCGACATCAGGATTACTGGCGGCCGCGTATAAATCCTCTGCATCGCTTTCTTTCCACTTTCGCAGAATCAAACGTTCTGTTTTGAGCATACTTTCTCCTTTTGATAGGTCAAAAAAAGGCCACAACCTCAGTCATGACCTAATTTTCCTTTTATCCCTTTTTATTTGGGCTGCTTTCCGATATAAGCAAGAATACCGCCGTCGACATAGAGAATATGTCCATTGACGAAGTTGGATGCATCGGATGCGAGGAATACTGCAGGACCCTGCAAATCTTCAGGTGTTCCCCATCTCTCGGCAGGTGTCTTTGCAACGATGAAAGCATCGAACGGATGACGCGAGCCATCTGCCTGTCTCTCTCTCAGCGGTGCTGTCTGCGGAGTTGCGATGTAGCCCGGCCCGATGCCGTTACACTGGATGTTGTACTGACCGTACTCAGATGCGATGTTCTTTGTCAGCATCTTCAAGCCGCCCTTTGCTGCTGCGTATGCAGATACTGTCTCACGTCCGAGCTCGCTCATCATTGAACAGATGTTGATAATCTTTCCACCGCCCTGCTTGATCATCTGCGGGATGACTGCCTTGGCACAGATGAAAGGTGCGTTCAAATCGAGATCGACTACTGCTCTGAAATCGTCTGCACTCATCTCTGTCATCGGGATTCTCTTGATGCATCCTGCGTTGTTTACGAGGATGTCGAGTCTTCCGTGCTCTGCGATAATCTTCTCGGCGAGGCTCTTGACTGCATTCTCGTCAGTTACGTTACATACATAACCTTCGATATCGTCCATTCCGGCCTTTCTGTATTCCTCAAGGCCCTTGTCGACTGACTCCTGGCGTGAGGTATTGAATATAACCTTAGCTCCGGCATCATGGAATGCCTTGCAGATGGCCATTCCGATTCCATAACTGGCACCTGTAACCCAGGCAACCTTTCCCTTTAAGGAGAATGAATTCATGTCCATAATAATAACTCCTATGTTTAATCAAATAGTACGGCTCAAGAGGCCGTACTTTGCGTTTACATTTTGTATCTTAAAGCTCTAGAGCTTATCTATGAGCATCGAACACTTACCTGACGGGATAGGAAGTGTCTTCTTCTTTCCGTCATCCATGATTTCGATGGTGAAGTAGTAGAGCTTCTCGCTCTCAAGCCTTATCTCCCAGCCTCTCTGATTCTTGTTGGAGAGTATGGTTATTAAATTCTTCTTGAGGGAAAGATGCTCGATTCCCATAGTCTCAAGCGCCTGCATCGTCCAGTTGACGGTCTTTCGCGGGAGGGAGATATCGAGTCCGATAATGTTCTCGATGCAGAGCGAAATGGAGGCAAGACAGATTGAGGGCAGATAACGCTTTCTGTTCACGAGTCCTTCAGGCATAACTGCCGGCCCCTCGCTCATAGGTTTATAGAGCTCCCATGCATCTCCCGGAACCTCTTCGCCTGGATGAAGGGTATCGAGGATGAAGTACATGTGCCTTATTGCACACTCACGCGCAAAGATGAATGAGTTGTAGTTCTGAAGCCCCTTTATGATAATGTAGTTCATAAAGGATGATACAGACCCGCAATAACCGTTGCCGTCAGGAGAGAAATGGGGATTCGATAAAGAGAGCGTCGGGAACGGATTATCTGTTCCGAACTCCTTGTCATCCTTGAGAGCCTCAATCATGAATGATGCATACTCGTCGTTTGGAACTTCTCCAAGGAGTGTCCAGAATGCACCCAGGTGCTTGTTCTTTATCTGTTCGCCCTTCTCATCGAGGTCATAGTAGAAATGATCTTCCGGCGACCACATCATCGAATTGATTCTCGTCTTGAGGGAAAAGTAAACCCGCTTATATCTGAAGGCAAGTTCCTTGTCATTCAGGATGTCCCCGATATTAGATAGATAGAGAGCATATACAGCCATTGCTGCATTAAAGTCTATGTAGTACTTTGCGCCTTCCCTCGGGAGGTTTCCCATGTGCATTGTGCTCTCGGGGACAGAGTAGAGGCCGTTCTCCTCCTGGAAGTTGTTCTTAATCCATTCATAATACTTCTCAAGATAAACAACTACATCCTTAAGTCTCTTCTTGTTGCCGATTTTGTGATAGAAGACAAACTCGACATAACTTAAAAGGGGAAGAGTGACGCCCAATGGGTTATCAGGCTTGACTATGGCTTCATCTGTAAGAATGTTATACTCCTCAGCAATTCTTCCACTTTCTTCCTGACGAGCATAAAAATAATCAACCATAGAATACGGGCTGTAAAGCTGGTTCGAATAGACAAGGAACAGCGAGGAGAGAGTTGTGTCATACAGGGAGATATTTTCACTGTTGTTATGTGTGAAATACCCTTCCGGGAACTTTTCATTCTTGTCCCCCGACTGCCAAATCTCTTCCAACCAAACCCAGGCTCTATCGTACATATCGACAAAGTCCTGATCATAAAAATGAATACCCGGTACGCTTTCCTTTATCATCTCTTCTTCCCAGTAAAACTTCAAATCGCCCACATTTTGGGCGCTTTAAAGGTTATTATAATGATACAGTCGTAACCGCTATCTGTCAAATAATATTTTTATATGTTTATCTTCTTTATCTTACGGGAATTAGCCATACAAATATACGTATTTATCGGTAAAGTTTTACAGCGCTTTCAAGCATTTCTATCTCAAAATGCTTACCCAAGCGGCAGAACTCCTCGCCGTCTACATGCGACACTATCATACCCTTTTCAGACGAAATCTCTATTCTGTGTGCTTTTCCATAGCCGAAGTTCACACTGTCACTCACCATCGCACCGCGGAAGAATTTAAATGCCATCTTTATCAAGCCGAAACCCTTATAGAGTTTTTTTGTGAACATATAGTCCAATAGTCCGTCGTCAATCTCAGCCTGGGGAGTCATCAAAAATGAGGATCCCATCCTGCGGCCGTTATTGGCACTGAACTGCTGCGTCGTCAAATCGAATTCTTCATCGTCGATTTTAACGTGCATGCTATATCCCTTGGGAGGATTGAAAAGTATATGTATGAATGCTGCGACATAACTTATCATACCGTTGAGGTGCTTGTAGTCCTGAGCTTTGAAGTTGACCATAGGCTCGAAGCCGAATCCCATGCCGTTGAGAAAATACCTTCCCTTTTCCTTTCCAGTGCCCTTTGCAAATCCGACATCAGTTAATTTTGCTTCCCCGTTGACGATAATATCTACGGCCTTTTCGATATCATCAGGAATTCCGGCGACCCACGCAAAGTCATTACCGCGCCCGACAGGGATAATCCCCATCTTTGCCTTCTCCCTGCCGTTGGCTCTCATTATGCCGTTGATTACCTCGTTGACAGTTCCGTCCCCCCCGGCTGCAATGATAGTCCTGAACCCCGACTCAACCCCGCTTCTGGCAAGTTTTTCCGCATGGCCTTTTCCTGAAGTATATGCAATTGTACAGTTCCTCCCGTGGCGGGAGAAAATGTCCTTGATTTTCCGTGCCTTGTTCTTCCCCTTACCCTTCGAGGCATTGGGGTTAATTATTAAAAGGATGTTATCTATCATAGCTATACATTTATTTTGTGTATAACCAAAGGTGCTTGCAAGATATTACTCCGGTATTTGACTGCATTTTTTGGCATTTTGCTGACGAAAAGAGCAAAATGTAAACATTCATGACTTACTTTCATTTTTTGTTCCCTCTTTCCTCTTTAACTCAACAAGTGTCGATGGCGGTGTTTCCTCTCCATCAATAAGGGAAGTCAAATATTCAACGGAAAGTGCTCCAAGAGCTTCTCTCTCATTGGTCCAATGGTCCCAGACAAGAGGGATGTTCATCCAGTTGTCTTCAAGAAGAAAACCATACGGTTTTACCCCTAGGCGCTGACATAAAGAAGTTATACTCTCTACCATCCATATACGGGAAATCATTAAATACCAGCCATCTTTTATAAGTTTCTGTGCCTCCTGAGAGAGTTCTTCTCTATAAGGAAAACTCTTCACCTGAAAATTAAGTAAGGACGCCGTATCCAGGACAGAACGCCTTTTATCCTGAGTCGGCTCGCTTGCGATTTCTTCACCTTCGATAAAGACAATGCCCGGAGTTGATGAAGAAATGGATGCGATAACTTCTTTGATGATTCCTTCATAATCGAATGTAACACAGTTGGTTTTTTCGCCCTCAATTTCACGACGCCCTACGAAGACGAGAGGAAAATCCTGTTTTATCAAAGACCTTATATCCTTGTCATCTCTGTCAACGCCAATCATGATGGCACCACTTGCCATTGTCAGGCGACTTGCCGAGGCTTTTTTCCTGTTGTTGACAATTAAGAGGTCAAGCTCTCTCTTTGCCGCCTCCTGTTCAATTCCTGAAAAAAAACCGTAAAACTCAGCTGTAGCCTTGGTCGGGAAGAACTCCTCATAGGTGAAGACCGCAATAAGGCCCCCTCCCTCATTACGAAGATTCCTCGCCGCCTGATTCGGCACATAGCCGAGATTCTGTGCAACCTTTATGACTTTATCCCTTGTTTCGCGGCTTATCCTGATAGTGCCTCCGTTCTTTGCGGCAAGCACCGCACTTGCAGACGCCTTGGAGACCCCCGCTTCTAATGCTACATCTTCAAGAGTAACTTTCTTATTTCTCATCGCCGATATACGCTCCGCACTCAATAAGTCTCTTCTGCAAAGCTCGTATATCTATATCAGAAGGCTTTCTTCCGCTCTTATAAGCGATGGATGCGGCAATTCCGCAAGCTTCACCGAGAGCGCCGCAGCAAGGGGAGGTTCTAAGGGATGCCTGGGCTTCAAATGTTGCACTTATAAGCCTTCCTGTCGCCATAAGGTTTTCTCTCTCTCTGTTCACAAGCACACGGTATGGAATGGTATACATTCCTCCATCTCTAAGGAATATGGATTTCGTTTCCGTTCCGTCGGGAGAGTGAATATCAATCGGATATCCATAGGCTGCAATGCTGTCATCAAATACTCTTTCATTAAGAATATCGTCTGCAGTGATTGTATAAATACCTACCATGTTTCGGCTTGATCGTACTCCTATTGAAGGCCCTGTAGAGATTAGCTGAGCATCCCTGAATCCTGGTATATTCTTCTTCAGGAAAGAGTAGAGCTCCCACACCTGACGTCTTCCCTCAATCTCCGCCTCGCTCAGTTCAAAAGGGTCAACGGGATTGAGAGAAGTAACACGGGTCATATTCACTATTACTTCTCCCGGCGTGTTGGTTTCAAAGAAAAGGACGATGTCCCTGTCAAAGGTGATTTTTCCGTCTTTGATTCCTTTTCTCATTATATCCTGAAACCCTGAACAGGAAAGACGTACCGCTTTTTTTTCTCTTCCCGGATGATTCTTCAAGAAAGGAAAGATTGATACATTTTCATCCATTATCGAGCGGATAAGTGATATGTCGACTCCGTTGAGCTTGAAGTTCGTTGTCATGGGTTGAGTTGCATGGTCATTCGCCCTTCCAAGTATTACGGGAACCCCCGCCTGCAGAAGCAGGTCTGCATCTCCTGTCGCGTCGACGAAAAGTGGCGCATCAACATCAAACTGTTTTCCACAAGAAAGAAGCGTAAGACTTTTAACCTTTTTCTGCTCAACTAATGTCGAGGCAAGTACCGTATGATAGAGAATTGTGACAGAAGCTTCCTCAGCCATTAATTCAAGCTCTCTCTTCATCCCCTCAGCATCAAATGGTGTGACTGTGTATGTATATCCCGTAGAATCGGGAATATGTCCGACGGAAAGTCCTTTTTTCTTCAGGCGCTCGATAAGCTCATCGGTAATCCCTCTGACAACCTGCTTTTCTCCTGCATGGAAAGTCATCATAGGACCAGTCCCGGAGCTGGTTAAAGCGCCTCCAAGGCACCCTGTTTCTTCGACAAGGAGAACATCCAGATTCTCTCTTGCCGCACTCACTGCACAGAGCGTCCCCGAGATTCCCCCTCCAACTACTATCAGATCAAAGTGTGTCTTCATATTTTTATTTCATCCCTGTATTCACCATGGAATTACATATCTTTTCCTGAAAAAATGCATATACAACCATAATCGGGATCACCGACAGTGTTGTCGCTGCAAGTTGAAGATGCCACTGCGGAAGACCGTAACTGTCATTGAAGTTCGCCAGAGAAAGAGGCAGTGTGAATTTCCTGATGTCGCTGATGAAGACCAATGGTTCGAGGTAACTATTCCATACTGACAAAAAAGTCAGGATGGCAGTGGAGGCAACAATTGGAAGAGATAGGGGTAGCATAATCTTTGTATATATTCCGACAGGTGTCAGTCCGTCAAGTCTTGCAGCTTCATCAAGTTCCTGTGGAACCGTCACAAAGAACTGTCTAAACATGAATGCGCTGAATGCCCCCTGCGAGCAGAACATCGGAATAAGAATCAGAGGAGAAAGCGTATCGAGTGCATGGAAATTCTGCATCTCGAAATAAAGTGGGATGATTTCAACTTCAATCGGCATCATCATTGCTGTCAGCAGCAGAAGAAAAAGCCAGTTACGGCCGGGAAAACGAAGACGGGCAAAAGCATATCCACTGAGAGATGCGACAATTATATTTCCCAAAGTGCCGAGAATGGCAACTTCCAATGTATTAAGATAGTGAAGCGCAAAAGGCTGCACCTGAAAGATTTCGCGATAATTCTCCCATCTCCAACTTGTAGGGAGAAGACGGGGTCGACCGAATATCTCGGAAGCGTTATTAAGTGAATTGACTATCATCCACCAGAAAGGATAGATAAAGATAACGGCAACAAGAGCAAGAACAATAAAACGTATAATGCGGGAAATTATTTTATTTTTCATAATAGGAGACCTTCTTTCTCAGCGACCACTGCACAATAGTTAAGATGAGCACGATAAGAAAGAGCACAACACTCAGGGTGCTTGCAAATCCTGTATCAAACATTTTAAAGGCCTTGTGGTAGATGTAATATACCATAACCATTGTGGAGCCCTCGGGGCCTCCATCGGTCATAAGTTTGATTGTATCAAAGACACGCATAGAGCCGATAACTGTGACAATCGTCACCATGAGAACCGTCGGCATAAGAAGCGGAAGTTTAATGCGCCAGAAGAGCTTCCATTTACCCGCACCGTCAATTCTACCTGCCTCTATGACATCCTGCGGCATATTGAGGACAGCTCCGATGAAGATTAACACGTTCATCCCCAGGTTTTTAAGTACACGGCAGACAACAACGCTTGCCATAGCCCAGCCTTTCTCAAACAGCCAGTTGTGTCCCGAAAGCCCCAAGTGCATCAGAAACCAGTTAATAGGCCCTGTTTCTCCTCCCTGAAGAAGGTACTTGCATACAATAGACCATGCAACTCCGCTTGTAATCACAGGGAGGAAGATAATCGATCGGACGAATCCGACACCGCGCTTTCCACTGCCTACATAGAGCGCGAGCAGAAGAGAAAGTGCCAAATTGAGAGGAACAACACCGAGAGAGAAAATCAGTGTATTCAAAAGCGTCTTGAAAAAAAGGTCGTCCTCGATAAGTGCTTTATAATTCGACAGCCCTACGAAAGAGGAGGTGCCGAAAAGCAGATTCTTCTGCTGAAAAGAATAGACAAAAATCATCGAGAGCGGGATAAGGACAAAGACGATGAACCCGATAACCTGCGGTAGAATGAAAGCGTATCCGCTCAAGGCCTCAAGCGTCCTCTGATTCTTTATTGTTCTTGTCTTCATATCCCGACTCTCCATTTTAAATCAACTTATTTGATGTACTTAGCGTAGACAGCTGCAACTTCGTCACAGATTGCCTTAACATCAGCATTCCTGTTCCAAAGCTTATCCCAGACAATCTTGCTTTCAACTTCTATCTGAGGATAGTTGATGTGGCTTGGAAGAACCTTACCGTTCTCGATTGACGCGGCTACTGCCATCTCCATCTGAACGGGAGTCACAAGAGCGTTACTTGTAAGAAAGCCTTCGCTCTCAAGGACAGACTTACGTGCTGGAGGCCATATTCCTGCAATGCGTTCTACACAGGACTTATTCGTCATGTAAGCTACAAGTTCTTTAGCCAGGTCTGCATTCTTACCCTTTGCATTGGCTGCTATTGCTGCCTGTCCGATTACTGCACTTGAACCTGCCGGTCCACTCGGCATCGGTGCCATGCCCCAGTTAAAGGAACCTTCAGAGAGCTTGGAAACACGTGAAATCTGACCAACTGTCATTGCTGCAGCACCTGAGAAGAAATCGCTCTGATCTCCGGGTGGAACAACAGAACCATCTTCGTACAGCATATCATGGAAGAGCTGGACAGCTTCGACGCTTTCCTTGCTGTTAATCAAGATATTGCCATCGTCGTCCCATGCATCCCCTCCGTATGCTCTGACCATAGGAATAAGGTTATGGAGGATACGCACATCATATCCACCACCGTCGACTGTCTGGAAGCCGTAAACGCCTGTTGCATCCTTGATAGCCTTACTTACTTTGCGGAAGTTCTCCCATGTCCATGTGCCGTCGGCAACCATTTCACTCGGCGTCGGACATCCAGCCTGGGCGAAAAGGTCCTCGTTGTAAAGAACAAAGAAAGGTGAGTTGGAGAAAGGTACTCCGTAAACACGACCATCCTTGACCCAGAGCCCCATAGCCTGAGAAGAGAAATCATCATAGTCATATTCTTTAAGTGCATCTGTTAAATCAGCCATGTAGCCACTTGCAACAAATGCGGGAGCTGTGTTCTCAAGTACCCAATAAACATCGGGGGCACTGCTTCCCTGAAGCTCGAGAGAAAGCTTAGTTGTGTATTCAGCAAATGTGATGGTCTCGAATTCTGTATTGATTTCAATTCCCTTAAGTTGAGCAAACTCCTGTACGAATGACTCGAGAAGAGCAATCTGATCCTTATTACTTGTCCATGTTGAAATCTTGATATTCACAGGGCCTGTTGAGGCAGATTCAGCTTCCTTAGCTCCTTGTGCAGTAAGACTACCAAGTACTACACAAACTGATAAAAGTAAGACTAACAGTTTTTTCATAAACACTCCTTTTGTTTCGATTGATTAATCGATTAATCTAACTATACAACAGCTCATCCATTTGTCAACATAAATTTCAACTTTGCTATTGAGTCAGATAAACTACCGCCCCCTAATGGTGACAACATCGTGCTCAATTTGCGTTGGCTTCTACGTTTTTTAAAGCGAATCAACTAGAGCATACACCCTATACGCTTGAGCTGTGCGTTCCACAGCTACATTGTTTCTAAACCAAACCATATTCTCTGCCACATGAATATCTCTACTCTCTTCAATGACGCACTGACACTAGTAAGATCTCTCATGTAGGATGAAACTTTATTCTTCAATATGGAAATAACAATTTGAAATATCCTTGAATCTCTTCTCTTATCTCTAAGGGGTATCTCATTACTGACAGAGGCTGAATAGGAATTGTAGTATAATGTCCTTCTAAAATAGTTAAAGTTATTCTCAGTTGAGCCAGATTTATCGAGAGAAACAGAATTCTCATAAGAAACAGACTTCCCTTTTTCCATTTTGCTGACGACTCGTGTCAAAATTGTTATACTCATTCATATTGGGAGCTTTAAATGTGGTTCGATAATTTGAAAGAGAAAAGATTATGGCAGTTCTTCAATAGTATCTCATCTGTCCCGAGAGACAGCGGGAAGGAAGATAAAATAAGAGAATACATCCTTTCGTGGGCAAAGGAAAACAACATTGATGCTGTTGTTGACAAATGCGGCAACATAATCATGAGAAAAGGCGCCACAAAGGGCTTTGAGAATAAAGCACCTATCGCTCTTCAGGGCCATATGGATATGGTATGTGTCAAAAGAGAAGGCTCTGAGCATGACTTTACGAAAGACCCCATTGAAATCGTTTCGGACGGCAAAGTAATCAGGGCAAAAGATACATCCCTCGGTGCCGACAATGGAATTGCGCTTGCCATGATTCTTGATCTCTTCTCAGACGAAAACTATGAGCACGGACCACTTGAAGCCATCATGACGGTAAACGAGGAAGTAGGTCTCACAGGAGCATTCGGACTCGAGGGCAAATACGTCAAAGCGAGAAAGATGATTAACATCGATAACGAAGAGGAAGGTTTCTTCTGTATAGGATGTGCCGGCGGACTCGATGCTACAGCAGAAATGCACGTTGAGAAGGAAGAAATTAAAGACGGAGAAGCAATTTCCTTTGAACTCTTACACCTCAATGGAGGTCACTCCGGCTCCGATATAAATAAAGGGCGCCTCAATGCAATCACAGCATTCTCTAGATTCCTCTCCCTTCTCCCGTCGTACCGTCTTGTTAAGATTAATGCCGGCACAAAGCGCAATGTAATTCCGTCATCAATCAAGGCCGAACTTGTTGTGCCGTCGGCAGCAGATGCAATAGAGAGGGCACATATTCTCGAAGAAGAACTGAGAGTTGAATTCTGTAAGGGAGAAGAAAACATAAACATAACTGTCAAACCAACTGAAAGGCCTGAGAAGGCACTGAGGGAAGATGTCAGCCGTAAAATCGGGAATGCACTTCTTCTTTCCCCGAACGGAGTACAGGCATATTCTCAGACTCTCGAAGGCATTGTCGAGACAAGCTGTAACCTTGCCATCGTCAACCTCAGCGATGAGGATGTGCGTGTTGTATTCTCCATCCGCTCATCAATTGAGAGCGCAAAAAAGAATGTTGCTAGAATTATCGCTGTTCTCTACTCCTCATTCGGTTTTACCGTCACTCTCGGCGACGGCTACCCGGGATGGATTCCAAATCCCGACTCTCCACTTGCCGTTGCACTTCCCGAAGCATACAGGCACCTTACAGGAAAGACACCTCTTGTCACGGCAATACATGCAGGCCTCGAGTGCGGCATAATCAACGACCGTATTCCCGGAATGGACAGCATTTCAATAGGACCCAACCTCTTTGATGTCCACTCTGTAAATGAACACCTGGAGATAGAATCAGCTGAAAGACTACTCGAATTCTTGAAAGCTGTTCTCAAGGAGATCTGATGACTACAACAAAAGTAAGCGATACTTACCATATAATTAATTTCGACAACGGCAATACAATCCACCTTGTAGGAACTGCCCATGTTTCCAAGAACAGTGCAGAGGAAGTAAAAGAGATTATCGAAAAGGAAAACCCCGAAAGAGTCTGCATCGAGCTTGATGACGGGAGAATGAAGAGCAAGAAAAAGGACGCCTCCTACGAGAATATGGATATTAAAAAGATATTCAAGGAAGGAAAAGGCTTTCTTCTTCTTGCAAACACAGCCCTCGCATCATTTCAGAGGAGAATGGGACAGCAGACAGGGTCAGATCCTGGAGCAGAAATACTGGGGGCAGCAAAGATTGCCGAAGAGAAGGGAATCCCGGTCTCTCTCTGCGACAGGGAAATCCAGATAACATTCCGCCGTGCCTGGGCAAAAAGCTCTCTGTGGAATAAGCTCAAACTCCTTGCTACTCTTATTTCCGCTTCATTCTCCAACGAGAAAATAAGCGAAGAAGAACTGGAAGAACTCAAGAACGAAGAGACGCTTGAATCAATGATGAAGGAAGTGGCGAAAGAACTCCCATCTGTCAAGGAAGTACTCATCGATGAGAGGGACCGCTACCTGGCAACTTCCATATACAAAGCAGAAGGAAAGACCAAGGTTGCAGTAATAGGGGCAGGTCATACACAGGGAATCATTAAAACGCTGGAAAAACTTGAGAAAGGTGAAATCGGAACAGATACATCTGACATAACAGAAATTCCGAAGCCTGGAAAAGGCGGTAAAATTGCCCAGTGGATTGTCCCTACATTGATTGTTACCCTTGTTGTCGTCGGCATCCTCACTTCAGGATGGGATAAGGGTCTCAAGGCATTTCTCTATTGGGTTCTTGCAAACTCAACATGTACATTTGTTTTCACCCTCATTGGAGGAGCATCAATCCTTACATGCCTTTTGAGTGGTTTAACAGCCCCCTTCTTTGTTCTCAATCCAGTTCTGGGTGTCGGGCTCTTTGCCGGAATCTGGCAGGCAACATTCAAAGCACCTAAGGTGAAGGACTTTGAAAACCTCAATAATGATGCTCTCACATTCAAAGGCTGGTACAAGAACAGGATTCTTAAGTGCCTCGTGGCATTCGTAATGAGTAGCCTCGGCTCCATCTTCGGATCCCTTGTCGGCTTCCCGTTCATATTGGCTAATCTATAGTTGAAAAAGCGCTCAAACGGCGCTTTTTTTATTGCACATCTACTTCTATTGACTAGTACCCACAAAACCGAACCTAAACGGGGATTCGCGTTGTTTTTGACCAGCTTTATACGGGGATTCGCGTTGTTTTCAGATTTACTTGTACGGGGATTCGCGCTATAATCAAACTCAGGAATATAATAATTTATGACTGACAAAGTGTTTAAAAGAAAGATATATGATAAGATGCTGGATTGGAAGAAAAGGCTCGGCAGCAAATATGCCCTCTTTATACGAGGAGAGCGTCGTGTGGGGAAATCGACAATTGTAGAGGAATTTGCAAAGGAAGAATTTAAAACATATATCAAACTAGACTTTGCTCATATAAACAAAGAGATACTCAACCTCTTTGAGGATACGTTTAACCTCGATTTCTTCTTTCTCCAGCTACAACAGCTGACTAATGTTAAATTATTCAAGGATGAGTCTCTCATAATTTTTGATGAAGTACAGCTTTGTCCTAAAGCACGTGAGTCTGTAAAATATCTCATTGAAGATGGGCGATATAGGATCATCGAGACGGGGTCTCTTCTTTCCATACGCAAAAATTCAAAAGATATTCTTATTCCAAGTGAAGAATACAAAATAAACATGTACCCGATGGATTTTGAAGAATTTCTATGGGCAATCGGGGATAATGTCACACCTGATACTATAAGAGAGCTTCTCTCATCCAAACACTCAGCAGGAAACTCTTTGCACCGCAACCTTATGAGACTTTTCAGACTATATATGCTTATAGGAGGAATGCCTCAGGCTGTCGAGACATATATTGAGAAAAACAATCTCCAGGAAGTTGATGAAGTCAAAAGAACAATTATTGATCTCTACGAAGAAGATTTTTTCAAGATTGATAATACCGGCCTTGCATCAGATATATTTGATTCGATTCCATCTAGTCTCAGCAGCAACTCCTCAAGATACATTCTCTCTTATGCCCGAGAAGATGCTCGTAGTGAGCAGGTAAGGTCCCTCCTTCCAGATATTCTCGGGTCCTATACAGTGAATATAGCCTGGCATGCAAACAATCCCAACGTAGGCATGTCCCTCGAAAAGGATATACGAAGATATAAACTCTTTGTCGCCGATACGGGATTATTTATCACCCTCGCTTTCAAGGATAAGGCTTATACAGATAACATCATTTACAACAAGCTACTCTCAGATAAATTGGAAGTAAACCTCGGTTACATATATGAAAATATTGTTGCTCAGATACTTACAGCAAAAGGACACAATCTTTTCTATTACACAATGCCGAGCGAAACTTCAAACCATCTTTACGAAATAGATTTTCTCTTGTCTCAAGACAGTAAAATCTGTCCCGTAGAGGTGAAATGCAGCGCCTACAAGACTCATAAATCTCTTGATGTATTTTCTGATAAATTCAGCCATAGAATTAAGAATAAGTATGTCGTCCATACTAAGGATTACAAAAAGGAAGAAGATATTATTTTCCTTCCTGTATATATGCTTCCATTCCTATAAGCAAAAGAAATGGAACAATGTGACAAGTACATCCGGCCTCTCCTAAGACGTTTTAGTGCCGAGTCAAAATTGTCCTCCGTCTTCTGTGTCTTTTTATTCGGGTTATATGCATCAGAATCTTCAGTAACCACCATGAGAGGTCGCACTTTTAAGTTACAAACCCTATTCCAAATAGAGTTGACTAGCCTATTTCGCATTCATAAATCCATACAGGACTTTATTTTGTTTTAAGATATGACGCCTTACAAAGTTTAATCAGTCAGCCTTACTTTTCTTCTTGAATGCAGCAATCACAGCTTTTCTTATATCTTTCGTTACTACTGGAGACATCTCTCCACTCTTTATATCTGAAGAACATATGACAGTAGTGAAGCCCATATCGAAAAGAGTCTTAAGCCTCCGCTCCTGGAACGTTACGGGTCTGACCTCTCCAGCAAGCGATAATTCCCCGAACGACGCAAACGACGAGGGGAGAGCCATATTTGTCTTCGATGAATAAAGTGCAAGAGCAAGGGCTAAATCTATGCTGGCCTCCGTCAGCTTTACGCCACCTGCAACGTTTATGTAAATGTCGTCCTTCGAGAGATTGAGGCCGGCATGACGCTCGAGTATCGCCTCAGCCCTGTTTATCCTGTTGGAATCTATCTTATCTGAATAGATTCTCTGATAGCCGCTGTGAGCCTCTACGACTAAAGCCTGTATTTCAACAATGAATGTTCTTGATCCTTCAACTACAGGAGTAAAAACAATACCGGGAGGAATTACGGCGTTTTCTCGGGAAGAGAGGAAAATAAGAGACGGGTCCTTAACACCTTTAAGTCCTGTCTGGGTCATTTCAAAGAGCCCGATTTCATCAACACTGCCGAAACGGCTCTTACTTGCCCTGAGCAGCCTTATTCCATTTTCAGCACTTTCGAAGTAGAGAACAGTATCTACCATGTGCTCGATAATCTTCGGACCGGCAATAATTCCGTCCTTTGTAACATGGCCGATAAAGAATATGGCACTCCCCAGCCTCTTGGCCAATGTCGAAAGTTCCATCGTGCAGGTCTTTATCTGATTGGGAGAGCCCGAAGTAGACTCGAGAGTCGAAGAGGAAAGTGTCTGTACAGAGTCCACTACGATATATCCGGGTTTTATTCTCTCTATAGTGTCCAACAATGACTCCAGACGGGTATCACAAACAATCTGAATCCTCTCTGTGGGGAGATTAAGCCTCTCGGCCCTGAGCCTTACCTGCGAGGGTGATTCCTCTCCGGAAATATACAGCACAGGTGCATATTCCCCCAGATTCGACAACACCTGCAGCATCAAGGTCGATTTCCCGATTCCCGGCTCTCCTCCCACAAGAACAGACGACGGCCTCATAACACCGCCGCCGAGGACCCTGTCAAACTCTTCAAGACGCGAAGAAAGGCGCATAGACTTCTCATAAGGAACCTCATTGAGTCTTCTTACGCCTTCATCTACAACTGTCTTCGTGCTGTCTAGATTTCTTGCTTGAGAGACTTTCTTCTCGTCAAAGCTGTTCCAGGCTCCACAGTCCGGACATCGACCCGTCCACTTAGTCTCTTCTCTACCGCATTCTCTACAAACATAAAGAGTTGTGCTCTTCACATATCACCCCTGAAAAGACAGTAATTCAACCTCGAAAATAAGATAAGAATTGGGAGGAATAACTCCCGGATATCCATACTCTCCGTATCCGAGCTCCGGTGGGATAATCAAGACTCTCTTTTCGTTCTTCTTCATCTCGACGAGAGCTTCGTTCCA
The DNA here is from genome assembly GCA_963646155.1 of Eggerthellaceae bacterium. Lineage (GTDB taxonomy): Bacteria > Spirochaetota > Spirochaetia > Sphaerochaetales > Sphaerochaetaceae > Ornithospirochaeta. The sequence continues at coordinate 24,248 of CAVIUT010000006.1, forward strand.
CCCTTCGATTACATCCCCGATTTTGAATGTAGCGGGCTCTTTTCTGAGATACGATGAATCGAATACACGACCAGAGAGAAGCTTTCCTTCATAATGAACTGTAACCGCATCGCCGTATTTCGGGCTCTTTCCAGCTTCTCCTTCTCTTTCTACTACATACATCAAGCCGCTTGGCTTCTTTATTGCGTTAGGATAGCGGAACTTTATCTCATCCATTATTTTCTTTTTCTCCGCCTCTTTTGCTTCTTCCACCTTTTTTGATGCCTCTTCGACAAGAGAAGAGAATCTCTCTTTAGATACCTCGAAATCCTCTGCTTCTTTTCCGATCCTTACTATCTCAATCTTATCGATTTTGTCTCCGGCCTTTATCTTATCGACAACATTCTGACCCTCGACTACATGGCCGAAAACAGTATGCTTGCCGTCAAGCCACGGTGTTTCAACATGCGTTATAAAGAACTGGCTTCCGTTTGTTCCGGGGCCTGCATTCGCCATCGATAATACTCCGGGGCCTGTATGCTTTAACGATGGGTCGAATTCATCGGGGAATCTATATCCCGGGCCGCCTGTTCCATTGCCGAGCGGACATCCACCCTGAATCATGAAGTTGTCGATAACCCTGTGAAAAGTAAGTCCGTCATAGAAAGGCTTTCCCGGATTCTGAATATTCAAGACTCCAGTTGCCAGTCCGACAAAGTTGCACACTGTCATCGGGGTCTTCTTATACTCAAGAACGAGGGTAATATCACCACGCTTTGTCTTAATTATTGCATATAGTCCGTCTTTCATGTTTAATTCCTTTTAGTATAAGTATTTATTCATTAAATAGAATATCGTTGTTACTTAGCTTTGCATAGATGCTTTCAAGGTCCGTGGTGCTGCGGAACTTAATTATGAGCTTTCCTTTATTAAGGTTTCCCTTAATCTCGCAGCGTGAAGAAAGTGCTGATGTGAACTTCTCCTCAACCTTCAGAGTTTCCTCATCCTTCTTATCTTTCTTCTTCTGGCTCTTTACCTTCTGTCCCTTATTATAGGAAGCGGCAAGAGCTTCAGCATCTCTTACGCTCAGATCTTCATGGACAATTTTATCTCTCAAAAGCTGCCTGTCTGCAGGGTTTACTAGAGAAAGAAGCGCCCTGGCGTGTCCTGCCGTCATTGCTCCGGAGACTATATCGTCCTTTATCTGGTCCGAGAGCGACAACAGACGCAGCGAATTCGCCACTGCACTTCTGCTTTTACCGACCCTCTCAGCAACTGTCTCCTGTGTGAATCCTGTTTTATCTATAAGGTATTGAAAAGCCTGGGCTTCTTCAATTGCATTGAGATTCTCTCTCTGAATGTTCTCAATTAGGGAAACTTGTATTCTCTGTACTTCGTTGAGAGACATCACAATACACGGAACTCGCTCGAGACCTGCCATCTTGGCTGCCCTGTAGCGGCGTTCTCCTGCAACAATTGAAAACTCGCCCGGAGCTATTTCCTCGACAGTCAACGGCTGTATTATTCCCTGACTCTTTATCGACTCGCTGAGCTCCTTCAAAGAATCCTCATCAAAGAACTTTCTAGGCTGGTTAGAATTCGTCCTTATATGTGATAGCTCTATATCTACAACGGTCAAGCCTCTGTTCTTTGTCTCTTCCTTGATTGTCTTACTCAATACATCTTCTGTCTGGCTGTCAAAGTCGAATCCACTCATAAGTGATCCGATACCTTTTCCAAGCCCTCTTTTTTTATCTGTCGACACGTTCAATCACCTCCTCACTGAGTTTAAGAAAAGCTTTTGCCCCTGATGACGACTTGTCATAATAATTGATTGGTAGTCCATGTGATGGAGCCTCCGCCAATCTTGATGAACGGGGAATTAAAGTTTTGAATACCAAATCAGGAAAGAACTTTGAAATATCATCTACAACATCCTGATTCAATCTGATTCTCTTACTATACATAGTAAATAATATGCCCAGAATATTAATGGAAGGATTCACTGTTTTTTTGATGTTCGTAATTGTGCGCATAATAAGATTAAGACCTTCCATCGCAAGATATTCGCACTGTAACGGAATGATTACCTCATCACACCAAACAAGTGCATTTACAGTCTCCAACCCAAGAGAAGGAGGACAATCGAGGAGGATATAATCATAATCATTATCTATCGATGATGTGCTTTTTTTAAGAAAACGCTCTCTCTCATCCTCTTCTACAAGTTCTATTGCAAGGCCTGCAAGATCAAGCGACCCGGGAATAAGATAAAGATTCTCGAATTGTGTCATCTGGACAGCATCCTTTACATCAACCTGTCCGGTGATTACCTGATATATATTCGGTTTCTTACCATTTCCGGATACAGCATGAGTCAAATTAACCTGAGCATCAAAATCTATCAGTAAAACCTTGAATCCCTTCTGTGCCAAAGAGGATCCAAGATTCACCGCTGCTGTCGTTTTTCCGACTCCACCTTTCTGGTTATAAAAAATAATCTTGTGTGACATGCTATAAATATAGCTTTAAAACAAAATATTGTCAGTAAAAAAGAAGAGGCAAGTTGACCGTATTTCTGTCCGCTGTTATTCTTATAGTAAGAACAAAAACTCTATATAAGGAGCAGAGCATGAAAGAAGAAATCTTGAAAGCAATAGATGAAATTCGCCCGGCATTACAGAATGACGGTGGCGATATCTCGGTCGAAAAAATTGAAGGCAAAATCGTTCACGTTAAACTTCATGGACACTGTGCAGGATGTCCGATGAGCCAGATGACTCTCTCTAACGGCGTTGAAAGATACCTAAAAGAGACAGTCGATAAGGAAATTGTTGTAGTTAACGACGAAATGTTCTGATTAAACGAAAATTCAATTGAGCTTCTGAAAAGAGGCTCTTTTTTTTTATGTTTCACGTGAAACAATACGTAAATATTAAACAAAAAGAAGACTAATGCAAAGAACAGCTGGAAATAGAAATACGCTTGGTTTTTCAATACAAACCTTTTAATCATACGAAAATTTTGTAACTACATCATCTTCTCTCAGGGCTCTCTTTTCTGGTAAAACCTTGTTTCAAAATTTTCTTTTCCATCGATTCTTCTGGTACAATTTTAGACAACGCCTTAAAGGGACACGAAACCACGATTAGAAGGAGAAACCCTCCCATCGGTTTTCACGCGAGCTTACAGTAAGATAAGTAAGGGAGTCGCAGCTATTATGCACAACACAATCGCCTTGGCTTCAGAGTAGTTATGTGGGCAGACGCCTCACCTGAAATGGGGCCAATGCCAAATATGTACATAAATGGCTGGAGTATAGTGCACAACGTTGTAAGGTGCTTATTTAATGCTGAAGAACCATCTGTAACAGCAAAACCCCTGCTGGTGATTTTCAATACATGGAAGCATCATTGACTGAAGAGATGTTGGTATCAGGATAAAACAACCATTTTACAACATGAAATAACAACCAATTACTCAGAAGAAGTGACACCTTGCAGTTTAGAGAGGCTAATTCGATGGGGATATTATTCTGTGATCATTCGATGAAAGATGTGTATAAACGGTTGATTAAAGATGACCGAAAAGCATATACACACAAATGCTTGATTAGTAGAACCGCATGAACAGGAATGATTCAAGAAAGCTGAAAAGGATTGTACAGGCTTATGATTACAGCATCAGGTGAGTTGATAGTTCTTTTCAAAGAGATATAGCTCAGATGAAGGCCGAGGAGGAGAAGCTGGATAATCTTCCAGAGTCGCTGCAATCGTCTAAAAAGCGGAAGCACTGGAAGATGCAGCCGAAATGATGTTGCAGACTCTTCTCGACAATGCTGAGAGCATCACAGACACGCTTGATGAGACGTTCACATCTTCCTCGGTAGTTCTATCTTCGTTTCTAAGGCAAGAGAGACTTCTCTAAGCTCAACGGGGAAGAAAGAAAGCGTAAGATTTCAGGCTCTGCTTTCTTCGCGGCTATTTACGAACCTCAAGGAAGAATCAGCTCAGAGAGGACTCAGCATGAACGAAATCGTCTGCCAGGCACTTACAAAAGAACTGCTGATTGATTGAAAAACTAGCTCAGACAGGCATTTGACAAATGAAGGATGAGGGTGAGGGGTTATAGGAGGATAGTCGTCATCCATTAGGCAGCGATAATGCAAAGTCTTACCTTTTTACAATATATCAAAGTCTGGATTATGGTTCTTTTTTTCAGTTCCTCAGTGGTTGTTATTTCCCGTTGCTAACACTGTCTCTCCTTAATTGTGGTTTACCTTCTCTTATAGCGTGTTGTCAATATACAATTTGAAACCAAATCTCATATATATACACAATTAAGAGAAGACTTTACATCGACCAATACTACACTGTTTCACGTGAAACACCAAAAGTATTATGTATCCTTTTCGTTGCTCTATTTTCTGGAATGCTAGAATTTCAAATATATTAGATATCGGAAACATTATCTTATCTCTCAAACCTTATATTTTCACTCCGTTTATTCTGGTCAATCCAGGTATAAAAGTTATATCACTTCCGCGAATTTCTATTTTCAAAATTATCAGAACCTACAGTGATAGCATTATGTATTTTATTTTCTTTTAGCATAACAAATTATATAACTATAGTGCATATATGTTACTATTAAGAGTAACAGTTTTAGTTGTAGACTTATCTCTTAATTATCCTATATAGTAGGGTAGTTTTTGTTGGGTTTTATTATGTCTTTATGGCGTAAAAAATTGCCCGGAGGTTATCCGGGCAGCGATTAGCGAGTGTTTGGTTTATTCTTTATCTTCGCTTGATGTTGTTTCAGCTGTGCTGTCGTCTTCGTCAGTGCTGTTTTCCTCTTCATCGCTCACGTCTTCATGTGCAGTCACATCAAGTGCGTTGATACGGTCATTCTTCTTCTTGAACTTGGCAACAATTACACCGCCGGCATTCTTTCCCTGGCTGCTTATGTTGTTCACTGCAACCCTGAGAACCTGGCCATACATTGTAATAAGGATTACGTCATCGTTATCTGTAACAGATACCGCTCCGATAATCTTGTCGTCATCACTGAGGTTGTAAATTCTCTGACCCATTGTTGCTCTTGCGTGAGGCATGAAGTTGTCAAAGGAAGTTCGTTTACCCTTTCCGAGTTCAGTCAGGATAAGGATAATCTTCTCGGCCTCGACTTTAACGGCAGAGACAATCTCATCGTCCCCAAGGAGTTTCATAGCCTTGACGCCGTGGGTATTTCTTCCCATAGGTCTAATATCATCAACGCTGGTTCTGAGACCCTTTCCGCTTCTTGTGATGAACATAACTTCATCATGGTCCTTGACCATAAGTGTTTCGACAAGTTCATCTCCATCATCAAGAATGATTGCCTTGACACCCTTTGTCTTTGCGTTTCTGAAGTCAGTCATCACGACGCGCTTCGTAACTCCCTTCTTTGTCGCCATCAAAAGATATGTCTCGTCGTTGATTTCATCGCTCTTGAAGCTGATGATTGAGGTAATTTTTTCATCATTCTCAATCTTGAGGAAGTTCTTCATATTTGTTCCCTTTGTCGTCTTACCGCTTTCGGGAATCTCATATGCCTTTATATAGTATGCTCTTCCGAGGTTTGTAATGAAGGTGATGATGTCATGAGAAGAACAGGTGAAGAGATGGTCTACATAGTCGCCATCTGTGAGTTTTGCACCTATTGTTCCCTTTCCACCCTTTCCGATAGCCTTATACTCTGTAGCGGAAAGTCTCTTTGCAAAGCCCTTCTTCGTGATGTTGATTACAACCTCTTCCTTCTTTATGAAGTCCTCTGGAGAAGCATCGTCAAGTTCGCGCTCGACAATCTGGGTTCTTCTCTCGTCACCGTACTTCTCGCCGATTATCCTGATTTCCTTCTTTACAACTTCAAGAACATGCTGGCGGTCGGAGAGAATGTATTCATATTCACTTATCCTCTTCTCGATTTCCTCTAGTTCCTCAAGTATCTTATCTGTTTCAAGATGGCTGAGCTTACCGAGTTTCATGTCGATGATGGCCTCGGCCTGTGCCTGGGAGAGGGATAATTTCTTCTGGAGCTCAAGAGATGCAACCGTGTTATCCTGGCTTGCTTTGATTATTGCAATAACCTCATCGATATTCTCGAGTCCTATTTTCAAACCGAGAAGGATATGCTCTCTTTCCTTTGCCTTCTTCAAATCGAAACGTGTTCTGCGCTCGATGACACTCTCGCGGTGGTCGATGTAGACCTGAAGCATCTCTTTGAGATTGAAAATCTTCGGAGCGCCGTTGTAGAGTGCAAGGTTATAGATATTGAAGTTGGACTGGAGTGCAGTCTTCTGCCACAGCATATTAAGGACTACGTTTGCAACAGCCTCCTGCTTAAGATATACGGCAACTCTCAATCCATCCCTACCCGAAAGGTCTTTTATCTGAGCAATTCCGGGAATTACACCGTCCTTGCGGTAGTCATCTATTTTCTTGACAAGTTCTGCCTTATTCACCTGGTATGGAAGCTCTGTAAAGTAGATTGCAGTATGAGTTTTGTTCAAATCATCCTTGCTGTGAGGATCTGCATCTACTATCTCATACTTTGATCTGATTACTATCTTGCCTTTACCTGTTGTGAAGGCTTCCATGATTCCTTTTCTGCCGTGGATTGTACCGGCGGAAGGAAAGTCAGGACCCTTAACAAATTCCGATAACTCTTCAATTGTTATGTTTGGATTATCAATCAGGGCGCATATACCCTCGACAACCTCACTCAGGTTGTGTGGTGCCATGTTTGTCGCCATACCGACAGCAATACCTGAAGAACCATTACATACCATGAACGGGAATGCAGCAGGAAGAACAACAGGCTCTGTAAGAGACTCATCATAGTTCGACATGAAGTCGACTGTGTCCTTTCCTATGTCAGCCATCATCTCTTCACCGATTTTAGCCATCTTGGCTTCGGTGTATCTCATGGCAGCCGGTGGGTCTCCGTCGATTGAGCCGAAGTTACCCTGAGGGAAGACTACCGGGTATCTGAGGGAGAAGTCCTGTGCAAGACGTACAAGAGCATCATATACAGATGCATCTCCGTGCGGATGGTACTTACCCAGAACATCACCGACGATACGGGCACACTTCTTGTTTGCCGTATTGAATCTGATTCCCATATCCCACATGGAATAGAGAATTCTTCTATGTACAGGTTTGAGACCGTCTCTGGCATCAGGAAGAGCTCTCGATACTATGACCGACATGGCATAGTCGATGTAGCTGTTCTTCATCTGCTCGGAGAGATCGAATGTCAATATAGCACCGGGCCTTGTGACATTCTCTTCATTCTGAGTTTCAGGAATGATTACATTATCGTCTTTATCGTCCATTTGTTTTCCTTAAATATCGATGTTCTGAGCATAAGTTGCATTCTGCTCGATGAACTCACGTCTGGGTTCCACTTCTTCTCCCATCAACATGGAGAAGACCCTGTCAGCTTCCTCTGCATCCTTAAGATGAACCTTACCCAGCATTCTCGTCTCCGGATTCATTGTTGTCTCCCAGAGCTGTTCAGGGTTCATCTCACCAAGACCTTTGTAGCGCTGTACGCTGACTTTATTAACGTCTCCTGTAAGTGCAACTGCTTCAGCTAGTCTCTCCGCCCTCTCATCCTCTGTATAGGCATAAATCGGCTTGTTGATTCTCGGACCCGAGAACTTATAGAGAGGAGGCATTGCAAAATAGACGTAGCCGTTATCGATGATAGGCCTCATATATCTATAGAAGAAGGTCAGAAGGAGTGTTCTTATGTGGCTTCCGTCGACATCGGCATCGGCCATGATGATAATCTTATGATACCTTACCTTTGATATATCAAAGAGCTTATCGTCCTTCTTCTTGTCGTCTTCTTCCTCTTCCTCCTGAGTACTTGATGCGTTGTAGCGTGTAATACCTGCACCGATTGACTGGATAATAGGAAGAAGTTTCTCGTTGTTGAGAACCTTTGCTTCCTGCGCCTTCTCGACGTTGAGCATCTTTCCCCAGAGCGAGAGAATAGCCTGGAAATTACGGTCTCTTCCACTCTTAGCTGATCCTCCTGCAGAGTCACCCTCTACGATGAAGAGCTCACACATCTCAGGGTTATGCATAGAGCAGTCGGCAAGTTTACCCGGAAGACCTCCGATGTCGTTCTTCTTACGGATGTTGTCCCTTGCCTTCTGGGCTGCAACACGCCCGAGAGCCGCCTGAGTTACCTTATTCAGGAGTTTATCCAGAATATCGGGAAACTCATCGAAGTAGTTTGTAAGTTTTTCATATACAAGTGAGTCGACAATACCCTTTACAGCAGAGTTACCGAGCTTCATCTTCGTCTGTCCTTCAAACTGGGGATTCGGAATCTTGACGCTTATGACTGCTGTCAGTCCTTCTGCAATATCCTTGCTGTCAAGGGAGCCTGAATATATCTTCATATACTTCTGGCTGTTCTTCAGCTGGTTGTTGAAACACCTTGAAAGGGCAGCCTTGAAGCCCGAAAGATGAGTTCCTCCCTCGCGTGTGTTGATGTTGTTGACGAATGTTACAACCTTTTCATCAAACTTGTCGTTGTATTGTATTGCAACCTCAATACTGACAGGGTCCCCGGCTCCGTTTTTCTCCGTTGTTCCCTCGCCTTCGAGTGAAATTGGGTCCGAAAGCACAGTTTTGTACTCATTGAGGTATTTTACATAACTCGAAAGTCCACCCTCTGCATGGAAGGTTTCCTTCTTCTCCTCTTCGCCTCTTCTGTCGCATACGGAGATTGAAATACCTTTGTTGAGGTAACTGAGTTCCCTGAAGCGCTTTGAGAGTGTGTCGTAGTCAAAGCTGTTGGGCTCCATGACGGTGAAATCGGGAGTAAATTTGACGGTTGTTCCCGTTCTATCGGTATCACCGATTATCGTCACTTCTGTCTCGGGAATACCTTTGCTGTAAACCTGTCTGTAGATGTGAGGTGCTCTGTAAACAGTTACTTCCATCCATGACGAGAGTGCGTTGACACATGATACACCGACGCCGTGAAGACCGCCGGAGACCTTATATGCATTATGGTCGAACTTACCACCGGCATGAAGCTGTGTTAAAACAACCTCCAATGCACTTTTTCCCTCTCCGGGATGTATATCTACAGGAATACCTCTTCCGTTATCTTCAACAGTGCAGATTTCTCCCTCTGGTCCGTTTTCAAAGCTTACCTCTATTTCATTACAGTAGCCGGCCATAGCCTCGTCTATCGAGTTGTCTATAACCTCATAGACAAGATGATGCAGGCCGTCAATGCCGGTAGAACCAATATACATACCCGGCCTCTGTCTTACAGCCTCCAGTCCCTTGAGTACAGTAATTCCCGACGAATCATACTCACTGCTTGCCTTAAGTTCCGCCTTAAGCTCATCGGCAGTATGACCCGCTATTTTTTTCTCTTCTTCCATTTATTAACTTTCCTTATGGATTTCCCACGCGCGTGCGTGATTATTAATATATAGACATTCTACCATAAACGACAAACCCTTTACAAGGGACTAATCGAAAAAACAAAATTTTCTAACTCATTTAAATATATGTAGTTATATAAATTCAAATAATTAATTTTCTCTTCTTGCTATCCGAAAATCTATTGATTATCATAATTGTCACTATGGATGATTTATTAATACTCTGGAATGATACAAAAGAAATGCTTTCAAACACCCTTCCTCTATCAGCGAAGGCTTTTCTGAGCAACCTTGATATGAAGAATATATCGGACGGTCTTGTGACTATAGTCGCCGATTCAGATTTCGCCGTAAGCATAATCAAGGACTACAAGGCTTTGATTGAAAACTACATAAGTGAAAAGACTGGAGAAAACCTGAAGGTGAACTTCGTCGTCGACAAAAATCTATCAAAAAACAAAGATAAAAAGATTACAAAGAAGGAAGAAAGTGCAAAACCGGAGGCAAAAGTAAAATCACCCAAAAGTAAAAATCCAACCCTCAACCCCAAATACACCCTCGACAACTTCATCCAGGGCGATAACTCAGATATAGCCTACAAGGCAGCCAAAGTAATTGCCATGAACCCGGGAACAACATCCTTCAACCCGTGCCTCATCTACGGTGGCGTAGGACTGGGAAAGACACACCTATTGCAGGCTATAGGAAACTACATATGCGATAACGACCCGTCTATGAATGTAGTCTATGTAACAGCTGAAACATTCACAAATGAATTCATCGATTCTCTCGGAAGTACAAACGACAGCGTAAAGAGCAAATTCAAGCGTAAATACAGGGACGTTGATGTCCTCCTCATTGATGATATCCACTTTCTGCAGAAGAAAAGCGGAACTCAGGAGGAGCTTTTCCACACATTCGTCGAGCTCCACAACAATAACAAGCAGATAATCTTTACATGCGACCGTCCCGTCACCGAACTTACAGATATTACCGACAGGCTACGTTCACGCTTTTCAAGCGGCCTCAATGTCGATTTAAGACCACCTGAGTATGAAGTAAGACTTGCAATAGCAAGACAGAAGAACAAAGAGGAGAATCTGGATTTAGAAGAACCAATACTCGACTACATAGCACAGAGCGTCAGGACAAACGTAAGAGACCTCAACGGGGCATTGGTGACTGTAAGTGGAATATCGAAGCTGGTCGGATCTCCTGCAACTATAGAAATGGCTAAGGAATCACTTAAAAACCTCATTATCGAGACTCCTGCCGTCAATGTAGATTTCACAATCAACGATGTATTTACGGCCACAGCCAACTACTTCAACGTATCTCTTGTAGATATGAAGGGAACAGGACGCAACAGAAGCATAAAGATTCCGCGCCAGATAGCAATGTACTGTGCTTATCATTACGGACACTTTACTCAAAGTGACATAGGAAAATACATAAATAAAGATCATACTTCAGTCAGGTATTCTGTACTGCAGACGGAGGGTATAATCGACAGCGACGAAACTGTCAGAAAGGCAGTTGACGGGGTTGTCAAACTATTGAAGAAGGGTAAGTGAAAAAGGTGTTAAAAACCTGTGGAAAAGATGTTAAAAAAGTGGGGAGAAGTGTTAAAAACTTTCTACTTTTTAAACTTTCTTTTTCTACTGTTAAAAACTTTGGTGAGTTTTAAACATCGTTTTTAACACTCTAAGTTTTTATAACATCTGAATAAAAGTGAGTTTTTAACATTTTTTTGTGGTACTATTGCTACTATTAAATTTAAATATATATGTTATCATCATAATATTAGGAGCTTGAAAAAAGTGAAATTCATCTCATCATGTGAAACCATTAGAAAGGAAATTGAACTGGCAGTGTCATTCACAAGCATCAAAAACTCTCTGTCAGTGACAAGCAACGTCCTTTTGGAAAACCAGAACGACACTCTCACAATCAAGGCCCAGGACGGCAAGGTTTCGTTCATATCTACTATTCCTGTTACTACCGTAGTTCCCGGTTCTACAACTGTTTTCTGCAGTAACCTTAATGATGTATTGAAGAATCTTCCTGACGAAGACATGGAGTTCTCCGAAGAGGAAGAAAAACTCAACATACGTCCTGTCAGCTCCAACAAGATCAACACTAAACTCAAGACTATGGATGCTTCCAAATTTCCAGAGATAAAGGAATGTCTTGATGAGGATTATTTTTCTCTTCCTCAGAAGGCATTCAACGATATGGCCGAAAAAACAAGTTTTGCAGTTGCAGAAGAAACTACAAGGTACTTTTTAACAGGTGTTAGAATCGAAAAGAAGGACGAAAAAGTAGTTATGGTTGCAACGGACGGCAGAAGACTTGCCTATTGCGAGAATATTTTCGAGCAGGAGGTTCCTGACTTTCTTCCTGCCATCCTTCCTGTCAAATTTCTGCAGCTTCTGGAAAGAATATCGACAAACGAAGGACTTTTCTCACTCGCAATCACAGCAGATACCGTTTATGCAAAGGTCGGGGACAGAACAATAAGCTCAACCCTCATCAACGGCAACTATCCGAACTATGAACGTGTAATTCCTTCCAATCTTGAATATGAATGCAAACTGTCAGTCGAGGAGATGGTGAAATCTATCACTCTTACCTCCATTTTCACTGAAAGCAAGTCAAAGAAGATATTCGTAGATATAAACGTTGAAGGCGTTATGATAAGCGGTGAAAACAACGAAGTTGGAGACTCAAAGCAGATTATCCAGTGTGAATATAACGGTCCATCGATGAAGATAAGTTTCAATTCAGGACTCCTTCTTCCTGCAATAAAGAAAATCGACACTGAATTTCTTAAAATAAGGTTACAGACTCAAAACGGCGCGATGATTTTCTCTCCGGAGCCTGAGAAAAACTACTTCTATGTATTGATGCCGATGCAGGGATGATTTTCAAGTCACTGAGCTATGAAAACTACAGAAATATAAATTCCTCGATTGTGGAAACAGAGAGCAGGAATATACTTCTTTACGGCGCAAACGGACAGGGAAAGACAAATATACTCGAGAGTGTATACATTCTCTGTTACGGCTCTTCGTTCCGCACTTCTTCCTTAAAGGAATGTGTAAAGAACGGAAGCGACGGTTTCTCAATATCTGGTAGCTACCAGGACGATGACGAGAGCGGAAGAATAGTCGTATCATACTATGACAAGAGCCGTAAAATCATAATGGACGGGAAGGAAATAAAGGACCGTAAGGCTCTTATATATCAATTTCCGTGCATAGTTTTCTCTCATGAGGATATCAATTACATAAAAGGAGAGCCTGAGTACAGACGAAAATTCTTCGATCAGATGATGTGTCTTTACTCTCCCGTTTTCTTTGATAATCTCCGTTCTTACCGTGCTGTATTGCAACAGCGTAATGCAGCGGTGAAAACCAGTGATGATGATATAGTCCGCCTATATGACGAACGCCTGGCCTTATACGGCATGAAAATAATTGAAGAGAGAAAAAAGGCCGTGGAGGAATTCAATAAAATCTTTCCTTCTCTCTTTTCCTACATTTCAGATACCGACTACAACCTTGAAGTAGTATACCAGCCTTCATGGAAGGAAGAGAATATCGAAGATATCGTTGATTACCTCAAAGCTAACCTTGAGCGCGATAGAAAGATGATGACGACGACTAGCGGTCCACACCGTGACAGGTTTTCGGTCAACAGCCAATACGGTGTTTTCAATCAAATGGGATCTACGGGGCAGCTGAGACTCTGCTCAATCATCTTCCGCATTGCCGAGGCCGAATACTTTACATCCCTTACAGGACATAAGCCGATTTTATTGATTGACGATGTTCTCTTGGAGCTCGACAGCATAAAAAGAGGAAAAGTTCTTGAGTCACTTCCTCAATACAGCCAGGCTTTTTTCACATTTCTTCCCGACGAGGAGTACAATGAAAAACTTGAGGATAAGATAGTAAGGGAAGTAAAAGAAGGAAGAGTATGATAAAAGAGAAGAATATATGGGAGGCTATTGAAGAGGCTTTAAGAGAAAACGATATAGATATGAGTTATTTTGAATACTATAAGGCGTGGCCTGTCATAGCGGGACCTAAACTCTCTTCATCGCTGAAGCTCACATCGACAAAAAATCTCGACAAAAAAACAATACATGTTACTCCTTCGTCGATTTCGGTGAGATCTCTCTTTAAACTGGAGGAGAAGAATATCATAAAAAGATGGAATGACATGTTTCCAGATAAACAGATAGAAAAGATTATTGTTTTGCCCTGTAAGCCGTAAATCTATTGACAAGAAGATTTATAGATTGCTAAACTTTTGAAACTGGACACTATGTCCTTAATTTTTTTGAAATCAACAGCTGAAAAGCTATAAAAATTGGAGTTTTAAATGAGCACTAAAGGTATCAGAACTTACCAGCCAAGTAAGACTAAGAGAACAAGAAAGTTTGGATTCCGCGCTAGAATGGCAACAAAGGGTGGCCGCAAGGTTTTGGCTAGAAGAAGAGCCAAGGGTAGGTACAGCCTTACTGTCAGCGATGAGAAGAAACCTTACTAAGACAGAAATTATTAGAAAAAAAGATGATATTGATCGCATTTTCAAGGCAGGAAAAAAGTATACGTGCCCTGGGATGCGATTAATCTGTCTCGATAATGAACTTGGTTATGACAGGATTATCGTAATTCCGGCAAAGCATTACGGCAGAGCTGTTGACAGGAATAAACTCAGGCGCAGAGCCAAGGAGATATTCCGGTTATATGAAAATCGAGTATCCAGTCAGGAGAAAAGTCAATTATTTACTAAGGACTATGCCCTCATTGTATATCCTGGGAAGGTTTCCTCTTTTTCCTTGCTTGAGTCTGACTTCACTTCTTTGTTAGACAGGTCGAAGGGGAGATAATTCCATTTCTTCTCATCAGCAGAGTTCCTATTCCATCTTTCCAGGCATGAAGAATTAGATCCATTGGAGTTATAAATGGATAGGAATACTATCATTGCAATTATTTTAAGTGTAATTGTCATAACAGTCGGTATGACAGTACAGCAGATGTTTGTTTCGTCCTCCAGCACGACAGAAACTGAAGTTGTAACAGAAGAGGTCCTTCCTCTTGATTCTGTTTCATCTTCGTTCTCGGCTGTAGGAAATGACACATCTTCCGATATATTTGATGTCACGACCCCGTCAATGACTCTCACCTTCAACCCCAAGGGAGGTACGGTCGAGACAATCTATGACGAAAAAAACAATGTAAATTTGATTCTAAGAGAAGACGGTGACAATGAGTCATTCATGCTCTACTGGGGTGATGACTACTCGAGGGCCGTCAACGATGTCTTTGCATACACAGTTGAAGAAAAGGCAGTCAGCGGTAAGTCAGATACGATTACTCAGGTTACATTTACCCGTTCATTCGTCGAAGAGAGTACGGGAAGAGTCTTCACAATCGAGAAGAGATACGCAGTTCCAAACAACGACGAGTATATGATTCAGCTTGCCGTGACTGTATATACAGAGGACGGAGAGAGCATCCCAATCAACAGTGACAACTCCATGTACACAATATCTGTTGGAAGTCAGGTTGGTCCGGAGTTTGAGTCGCTCAACGGTAACTACGACTACAGAAGAGTTATCTACAAACTCGAGAGCAAGAATAAGAAAAAGACTGTTTCGAGCGGCAACTTCTCCTCATCCGACGCAATGAGCTGGGTAGGAGTTACAGGTAAGTACTTTGCTTATCTCCTTATTCCTGAAACAAAGAATGTTATCTCCCACAGCCAGACTGTGAGAACAACAGGAGAGACAATCAGTCAGAAAGATACAGTATATATGACACGTAAGGCATCAGGAGAAAGCAGAACTACGGATGTCTATTCATTCTACTGCGGCCCGCAGCTCTCGTCGACGCTTTCAATATATGACAAGGCCAGGGACAATATCTTCGGACTGAGTGACCATAACCTCAAGAAAGCGCTTGATGTATCGTGGCTCAGCTGGCTTGAGACAATACTTAAGTGGGCACTTGAAGGATTGTACTTCTTAGTCCCGAACTACGGTGTTGCAATCATACTCCTGACACTCATCGTAAAGGCACTCTTGATTCCTCTCTCAAAGAAGGGAAGCGACAGTACGGCAAAGATGAGTGCCATCCAGCCGAAAATCCAGGAGATACAGGAAAAGTATAAAGATGATCCGCAGGCTCAAAATGCTGCAGTGTCGAAACTGTATAAGGAAGAAGGTATTAATCCGATGGGATCTTGTCTTCCGATGCTTATACAGTTCCCGATTTTCATCGGTCTCTACGGACTTTTGAACAAGGATTTCTCACTCCGCGGCGCTATGTTCATTCCGGGATGGATCAACGACCTTTCAATCCCTGAGACGATATTAACACTGCCGTTCAACATTCCGCTTCTCGGCTCTAAGATTCACCTTCTCCCGATTCTCTACACCTTCTCCATGATTTTCAGCATGAAGATAACACAGAGTGCAACGGCAGCATCAAATCCGGGCAACAAGGGAATGACATGGTTCATGACATACGGAATGCCGCTGATTTTCTTCTTCGTGCTCTATAACGCACCTTCGGGACTTCTTGTCTACTGGTCGATGAGTAACCTTATTTCGATTATCCAGCAGGCTATAACCAACAAGAAGAAGGTTGCAGGATACAAGAAAGAGATTGAAGAAAAGGATGCTATAAAGGCCCAGAAAAAGGCTAATAAGAAGAAAAAATAATAGAGGATAAAATAGAAATGTATAAAGACTTTGAAGGAAAAACTGAAGAAGAAGCAAGAAATAAGGCAATTGAGGAACTCTCTCTCGAGGGAGAAAACTTCGATGTCGAGGTAATCGAAAGCACAAAGAAGGGACTTTTCAAGAAGCCGAGCTGTAAAATCCGCGTCTACTACGGTGAAGACAAGAATGAAAGAGATGCAGAAGAGGATGATGGCAGCTATCAGAAGGAGAATGTCTCTCTGGAAGCAGAAAACGATGTAGAGCGTAAGGTAATCGAGTTCGTCAATACCCTTATCGAGAAGATGGGATATGAAGGCGAGGCATCAATCAGCTATCGCAATGACAGCAAAATAGGACTCGATATCGTAAGCCCCGACTCATCATATATCATCGGACGCAAGGGCAGAAACCTTGATGCCATCCAGCTTATTACAAATGTGTTTGCAGGAAATCTTGATCCAGATATCAAAATCGTAGTCGACAGCGAGAACTACCGCATGAGACATGAGGAGCAGATTATCCGTAACGCATATAAGACTGCAGATCAGGTCATCAGAAGCGGGAGAAGCAGACTTCTCGACCCGATGAACCCCTTCGAGAGACGACTTGTCCATACCGCGCTCAACGAATATGACGGTGTTGAAACCAAGAGCGAGGGTGAGGGACTCTATAAGCAGGTGAGAATTATTCCTACCAGCAAAAAGTGATTGTGCCGCCCGGGCAGGGCGGTTATATTTACATAAGAGGTTAAAAAACTATATAGTATTAATAGGATTAAATCCTAATAAACTAGATGAGAGGAAAACAATGGAATTAAAAGGATCAAGAACAGAAAAGAATCTCGCTGCAGCATTTGCAGGTGAGAGCCAGGCAAGAAACAAGTATACATATTTTGCATCCAAGGCTAAGAAGGAAGGCTACGAGCAGATTGCAGCTCTCTTCTTGGAGACAGCTGACAACGAGAAAGAACATGCAAAGATGTGGTTCAAGTATCTTGAGGGCGGAGAAATCAAGTCAACAGTTGAAAACCTCAAGGAAGCAGCAAACGGCGAGAACTATGAATGGACAGATATGTACAAGGAGTTTGCAGAGGTTGCTGAAGAGGAAGGCTTCAAGAAGATTGCAGCTGAATTCAGACTTGTCGGCGGAATCGAGAAAGAGCACGAGAAGAGATATCTTAAGTTGTTGAAAAATATCGAGGATGGAGTTGTATTCTCAAGAGACGGCGAGATGATTTGGAAGTGCAGAAACTGCGGCCATATCGTAGTGGGAAAGAGAGCTCCGGAGAAGTGCCCGGTATGTGCACATCCGAAAGCATATTTCGAGCTCGTAAGCGAAAACTTCTAATCAAAAATGATAAAAAAAGGTGCTGAAGGTTTTTCCGACAGCACTATTTTTTTAGAGAGGAAAGTTCCTCTCTATATATTCCTTTATAGTTACAAGGCTTTCTTTGTCGAACTGAGCCCCGATACGTGAGATTATCTCACCGGCAAGGTACGATGCAATGTTACATGAAGAGACAATGTCACGTCCTGTCAAATAGCCGTATAAGAATCCGGCTGCATATGTGTCTCCCGCCCCTGTGGTATCTACAGGGACAACTGAGCCGTAGCTTTCGATACGGCTTATTTCTCTATTATAGGAAATGAAAGATCCCTTCTTACCGTTTTTAACTATTGCAGTCGGACAGAGTTTACCCAGGCTCCTGCAGCACTCATACGGGTCATAGTTATCCATGAGGAATCTTGCTTCCTCGCTGTTTGCAAATACGATATCGCAATAGGATGAAATGAGCTCATGGAATGTCTGACGGTAGCGCCCTACTGCAAACGGGTCAGCAACATCGAATGCGACAAGCTTTCCTTTCTCCTTGAAGAGCTTAAGTGCCTTGAGAACTGCATTCTTCTGGTTCTCTGTGTCCCACATGTATCCTGTGAAGTAGAAAATGTCAGCCTTATCGACTGCGCTTTCGTCCACATCATCGGGAGTGAAGAGTCTGTTGGCGCCGAGGTAGGTATTCATCGTCCTTTCCTTATCATCTGTCAGGAGGATGATTGACGAGCCCGTTGCTGCGTCCTTTTTGTCGACCAGGCAGTCTACAACGCCGCTTTCCTTTAATTTCTCATGATATTTCTTTCCCAGCTCATCGTCCCCTACACTTCCAGATAGAATCGTCTTAACGCCGAGGGAGGCGAGAGTTACCATTGTATTGGGACAGGACCCGCCGCATGAATACTTGACGCTTCTGTCCTTTGTATGCTCCACAATCTCCTTCTGTTTTTCCTTATCAATGAGGAGCATGGTTCCCTTGTTGAGACTGAGAGACGCCAAATCTTTTTCTGTAACTGAACAAATATAATCTATTAATGGGTTTCCTATTCCGTATACACCTAACATATTGAGAAGTATAAAGCCTTGAGAGAGTATTAACAACAAATATAAGAAAAAAGAGGAACACTAGATGTGAGTTTTTAACACGTTTTTAACAATCTTGCACAATAAAGAATTAGAGTGTGAAAAACTGGTTTTATCAAGGCGGAAACATACAATTTGTATATTATCTAACAAAACAATGTAATTTCTTTTAATATAAAAAAATAAATAAAACAAAATTAGTAATAAAAGCATAAGAATTATATAACTTTTTAATGCAATATATAGTGTTTTGAGTGATGTGAAAAACTCAAAAAGAGGTTAGTTTTTAACAATTTTTTCACACTTTTCACCAAAGTTTCACACTTTCTTTTAATTCACTTGCCAGTATGAAATTGTGAAGTGTTATTTTTTTCATATCCCCGTTTCTCCCTAGTGTCCTATACGAGAAATATCCTGTCGAGATAGTGTAAGAGCTCTCTTATATTCCCCTTCCACTGCGATTGGAAGAAGGGAGTGAAATCATTGATTTTCCTTTTGAGGGATTTCTTTCTGCTTTCGTAGCTCTTTACAATCTCGGGAATATCTTCCTTGTGTTCTCTCAGTGGTTTTATGCCGAAGGAGAAGGAGGAAATGCGGTAATAAAAATCCTCTCTGAGCTTCTTTTTCTCCAATAGCTCTTCGAGAGGCTGCTGTGCTGCTGTTATAAGACGGAACTTCGAACTGTGCTCGCTGTCGTCGCCTACATTACGATATCGTCCGTTTTCTATCGTATCTAAAAGCTTTGCCTGCTGGTCGAGGGGAAGGTTTCCTATCTCATCGAGAAAGAGTGTAGACTCATGTGCAAGATGTATAAGACCTTTGCGTGCTGAGTGTGCGCTTGTGAATGCACCTTTCGTGTGGCCGAAGAGATCGCTGTCGGCAAGGGATGAGGAGAGATTGGCGCAGTTTATGTAAACCATCTCCCTGTCGGAGTATTTGAGGCGGTGAATGAGTCTCGCTGCCAGAGTCTTACCCGTACCTGACTCACCATATATATTAACTGGTGTATCGAGAGTGGAAGCAAGTACGATATTGCTTCTCAATTTCTTTATTTCCCGGCTTTTCCCCACGATATGGGATTCGAGAAGCTTGTACTTTATTATTGAGGCACGCATCTCTTCGAGATAGGTTTTAATCAATATGAACGTCAAAGGAAAGTTGAGAACCTTTAAAAGGGGATAGTTGACGAGATTGAACCAGTCATATTTCTTTGTGATGAGAAGAAGAGGTATTTCCGGTGAGATATGCTCGGCTGTATTTCTTATGGCGACAAGGTCATCGGAGACAAGTATTATGATATCTCCCAGAAGAAAAGAATAGTCCAGCGGCGAGTCAGAGGGAAAGTAGTATTTGTCAGGTGTCTTTATGGAAGACGAAAGATATTCAGAGAGTCCCGGGTCCGTTCCGAAGACAAATATATTAACGTTCATAAATTATTTGACATCATCAAGCCACAGCGCTGTGGATAGAGGAGTACCTTTTTTAGATAAAGTGTGCTTTACAGCCTTTGAGAAAGATGCGCCGTCAGCTTTGACCTCCCTTTCAAAACTTTAAGGCACATAGTATTTCCCTGAGACGAGGGAAAACCTCCACATTAATGATGGTAGCTTACTTTAAGGTGGAGTCAATGGTAGGCGATTTTCTTTACTTAGTGCAGCAATGTCTCTATAGAGGACGCGATATATATGCCGGCTGTTTCAGCTCTTAGTACATTTGTCTTGAGAAGTACGGGGAAAAAGCCTATATTTTCCGCGTTAATGCACTCGGTGTTCGAAAAACCCCCTTCAGGTCCTACGAATACCGATATTACATCCTTCGGAAAATTTTCTGAGGAAATTACTTCTTTGAGTGATTTTGTTGTGCCTCTTAAGGCCTGGTGAAGGAGAATTTTGATGCCTTCCGCCCCTTTTATGGCCTCACTGTAGGGTACAGGACCCTCGATTGACGGTGCTTTTCCCCCCGACTGCTGTACAGCTTCCTTCATTATAAGCTCGAGTCGCTCCTTTTGATGGGGCGTGAGCTCTTTTTCCTGACAGAATTCACTCGACACGAAGACTATTCTTCTCACCCCTATCTCTGTCAGCGCCCTTACGACAGTCTCATTCTTCTTCCCTTTAAGAAGAGAGACATACATGTCTATCTTAGCAAAGGGACCTGTATAGGAAGAGAGACTGTCGAGTAGAGTTTCATCGGGATTATCTGTCTTCTCCAGAAATAGATATCCGCTTGATTGAAATGTTGCCCTGTAGTAGTTTTCCTTCTCGTCCTTTGCGGTGAAAATTACGCCGTCCTCGAGTCTGAGTACCTTTTCGAGGTATTTAACATCACGAGACTTCAGTGGATATGTGTCACAGCCTGAGTAGGACTTATCAAGAAGAAAGACTCTCATTCTACACTTTCACTTTCTTTTTCGAGTGCGTTGACTTCTTCGACTGTTATCCTGTTCTGGATTATCTCTATGGCTTTTTTCAGCTGCGTATCAAAATCGGGATCTGCAACAGGACGTTTGTCATAGTCGAGCGAGTAAATATATTCATTACGAACAAGCAGACACAGTAAATCTTCCGGAACACCGCTGTCCTCATATTCATATGCAAAGCGCAGGATATTCTCCTTCGAGTATTCAGGATACTTCTCAATCCACTGGGTTATATAATCTTCCTTTAAAAAGGCTTCAAAGGCCTCCATTTCCTCATCGCTGTGTTCGCTTGCTCCGACTACAAAGTCGGGTGTAATTCCTTTTTCGTGTATCGATTCACCTTTCGGAGTGTAGTAGTTGGCAACCGTAAGGTTGAGATAGCCGTTCATAAAAGGAACAGAGTATTGTATTATCCCCTTGCCGTATGTTTTGGAGCCGACAACTATGGCTCTGTCATTGTCTCTGAGTGCTGCTGTCAGGATTTCACTCGCGCTTGCAGTCCCTCCGTTTACGAGAAGAACAATCGGGAATGATGGATCAACGGCAAGAGTATCGTTGGCTGTATAGACGCTGTTTTTCTTCGAGGAGGCATCGTTGAACTTTGTCGATACTAACACTTTGGAGTCCTCGACAAACATGTTGGCAATACTGAGGGCTGAATCGACAACTCCGCCCCCGTTGTTTCTGAGGTCGATTATGAGGCTCGTTGCACCGTCCTCTACAAGAGATGCCACATCGTCTCTTACGCTTTCATAGGTTGTCTTGGAGAAAGTGGTAATCGCCAGATATCCTATATTACCGTCCAGTATGGTTTTTGAAGTGGATGGAGCGGTTATCTTTTCGGGTGTGAGTGTCACATCGAAGACTGCAGTGCCGCGGTGGACAGTCAGGGTAATCGGCTCTCCTTCAGTCCCCCTGATTTTTTTGCTGGCCTCGGTTGCATTGAGCTCGTAAACCTCTTCTCCGTTGACATGACTGATCATATCACCAGCTCTGATTCCTGCTCTGTCTGCAGGTCCTCCTGGAAATGGGGATGTGACAATCACCATGTATGTCGAAGGATCCTCCCAGTCGATATATGACGGATTAACCTTCGTCAGATATGTTCCTATTCCAACATACTCCCCGTCATTGTCTTCCTTGAACTCTTCAGCATTATCCGGGGTGATGTAATAGGAGTATTTATCTCCAAGAGAGTCTATCATTGCAGATATGACGGCATTCTTCATCTCATCATTGTCTATTTCATAAAGGTAGTTCTGCTCAATGTAGCTGTAGAGGTTTCCCAGTGCATAGAGCATCTCCGTCAGCGATGCCGCCGATGCTGCACTTGACTGTGTTGACGACGAATACTGCACATTTGAGGGAGATATATATTTCTCAAACGAAGGTGCTGAGAAAATAGACATAGTTGAAAAGAAAACAACAAATAAAAGGATGAAGATCTTTTTCATAACGACTATGATAATCCTCTTTTTTTGAAAGAGGGATTATCTTTGATGTATATTATGTGTTTTTCTTATCCCGGTGATAGATAAAGAGTACAGTTATGAGCAGTAGAGAGCTTCACACTTTCTGAACTCGTCAAGACTTATCTGGGCTCTTTTTGCTGCCTCTTCCTCTGTTATGAATCCATCTTTTATAAAAGATACAAGATTTTTAACCACCCCAATGGCTATACCTTCTTCCCTTCCTTCTTCTTTAAAGGATTCCATTGTTTCCTGTTCATCATATTCTGTTATGCACATAGTCTCCACCTCGGCCCTGTTGACCATAAGAAACGGCTTGAGTAAATAGTCGTCCGGCATATTATCAAGAGCACTGTCAATTGCCATTTTCAGGTCCCCTGTTTCTTTTTGATTCTTCTTGATTTCAGCCACAAACCACGAGCATTCATCAAGAGGCTTGCATTTTCCCAAGAGCTCTTTGTTTCTTCCGTAGTTGATGTTTATCATCAATACCACAACCTCTATGTCACCTTTTTCTCCATTTATAAAGTTATCGGAGAGCTTAAGCTCCACTCTCATCCATTTCTGATGTACCGTTATGAACTACCACTCCCATGCGGTGACTTCGTCGTCCTATGGAAATGGTATCTAAACAGTCGTGACAGTTACCTGTTTCCAACCCTATCGGGCCGCCCGTACCGTTATGGCCTGCTCACGCGGCCACTACTCCCTCATCGGGTCTACTTTTGC